>NZ_JBQUZK010000019.1:0-333301 GCF_056313885.1 Methylosinus sp. DMC45 | reverse complement strand
TGCGCCGTCAATTCGTCGTCATGTCGTCGTTCCTGCGCGCTTCGATCAACTACGGCGGCGCGCTCACGATGCGATCGTCAGCGTCCACTTCGCTCCGCTTTTCGGCGAGCCCGAGGACTCTTCCTGCGCCGAGAAGCGGAACGCGCTGCGTCGATCCACATCCGATGCAGATCACCGCGAGCTTGCACGCGACCGCCACGACTGCGCGCTTGTGGCCGCGCTTCGCCGCGATCTTGACGCCCCACGCCTTCACGGCGCACCATTTCTTCGAGCGCACGAGCATGGCGCTGGCCGCTTCGTAGAGCGCCGCGCGCACTTCGCCGTCGCCGCATTTGGAGATGTGGCCGTCGATAGCGATCGTATCGCCGCTCTGAATGCGGCGCGACGTCAGTCCGAAATGCGCGCCGACTGTCTTGGATTTGGCGAAGCGGGTCGGATCGTCGACCGCCGCTTTGAACGACAGCGCCGTCACCGGGCCGACGCCCGGAATCGTCATGAAGCGGCGGCAGAGCTCGTCGCGGCGGACGAACTGGATGAGCAGCGTATGCAGCTGTATTCGCACTCGTTGGCGCCGAACGAGAAGGCGCTCTTGGCGATCTGGTCCAAATGTCGGCCAGATCATCGTACCGCATCCGGATCGAGTTCCGGATAGAGGCTGTATTTGAGCGACCGCGTTCCATTTTTCAACGCCAGATGATCTCGTTCGATCCGATCGACAGTCCACGATCCGAGCTTGTCGCCGATTGTTTTCCACTCGCCCTGAGGGCTATTCGCCGACGTCAGAAAAGCCCGCACCATAGACTTGTAGCTCACGATCCCCTTCAACGAGACGCCGGGCGGCGGCGGCAGAGCAGCAGGTTCGGGAGTCCGAGGACCAGCGCTCGCCGCGCTCGAAGGGCGTCTGGTTTTGGAAAAGATCGGTCGAGACAGAGTATGCAAATCGACTTTATTGCTACGCGCGCCTTTCGGAGCGGCGTGAGTCGATGTCGGAGCCTTCCATTCGAAACTCGGGCCCGTCGGCGCCGGCACCGCGGTGAAAAAGGCAGATACTGCAAAAGCCATCGCCGCAACGACCATGGCCGCCTCACAAAGCAGGATCGTCATCATGAGAGGCGAGATCCGCGTGGAGGCGACAAGCGCGGTGAGCCAGCGAAGCTTATTGCCAGAAGCCATCATTGCTCCGAACGGGATCGCTCCCTATGAAACGCTTCAATGCGCACGTCTGATCGAGACTTTTATCGGCTGGTTCGACACCGGTGGAAGCGGCAGCGACATGCCGTTCGCGCGCGGTCGGCGTAGTGTCAAATATTTGAACAGTTCTTCTTTGGGGTAGCGCTCTGGACAAGTATTCGTTGGATCGCTATTACCGTAAACCAGACTGTGCCGAAACCAGAAAATATGCGGCCTGGCGCGGCGCAGTCGTGGATTTCACAGCATCGATTTTCTACGCCGCTTGCGCTGGAGCAGCATATGCGAAAGTTCGTCGCGCTCATTCGATTCCTCGCAGTTTTCGTCGTTCCTCTGATCTCCGGACTAGGAATCCTGAGATCCGCGCACGCGCAAGAATCGCTGCCGTATATCGACATAGCAGCGAACCGCGGGTGGCAGGGGTTGGACAATTACAGTTACGCATCGTGGTATGGAGGCAATGCGTCCTATCCTTCTTATGGATCCGGAGGCTTCAGTGTATCCGCCTTTAATCCTGCTGCGGCTACGACCAGCCAATCGAACCGATCGAAGAACCGTGGCGGCTCGGGGACTACGTACGTAGCTGATCCGATCAATTACGCCACAGGCAACGCCTACCAGAACGAAACTGACTACACGACGGCAGGAAGCTTCCCGCTCGCGCTCGAGCGTCATTACAACAGCGATGATCCGAATGGACAGCACGAATTCGGAAACAATTGGCGCGTCGCCTATAGCCGATCGATTTCGATTTCCGGCGACGGGCAAACCGCCACGGTAACGCGCGACGATGGGCAGGAACTGAAATTCACTCAATCGAATGGCGCATGGTCGCCGCCAGTCGGCTCGAATTATCGCTTGTCGCAGAACGGCGGTGGGTTCACGCTGATAACGGATCAGGACGAGACGGAAACATACAGCTCCGCGGGGAAGCTTCTCTCCTACGCAAATCGGGCAGGGCTCACGATAAGCGCCGCCTATGATGGGCAGAGCCGTCTATCGACGGTCACAGACGCCTATGGCCGGACTCTGACTTTCTCCTACAATGGTTCGCTGATTTCGCAGGCGCAGGCTCCCGACGGAACCGTCTACACATATGGATATGATGGGTCCAATCGCTTGGCGTCTGTCACCTACCCCAATGGCACGCAGCGCCAATATCATTACGACGACTTCAATTACCCGAACGCCGTGACGGCCGTCTACGACGAAAACGGCTCTCTCTTCACATCCTATGGCTACGATTGGTACGGCCGCGCCACCTCGACACAGCGAGCCGGAGGAGCCGAACACTATTCGATCGATTATGACTCCATTGGCGGCGGCACAGTCCAGGTGTCGACGCCCGTCGGCGGCACGGAAAGATATACGCTTACCGCCATCAACGGCATAGCAAAGCAGACCAATAAATGGACCAGCTGCTTCTTCTGCAATCCCAATAGCATATGGGGCCAGAGTGAGTGGAGCGCATACGATGGCCAGGGCAATCTGACGAGCTATTCCGACTTCAACGGCAATCAGACCGTTGTCGCCTACGACACGGCGCGCAATCTACCGACGTCGCAGACTTTGGCGTCCGGATCGCCGATCGCCCGCACGATCACCACGGGCTGGCATCCCGATTTCCGCCTGCCGACCGCCATCGGCGACGGCGAGCGTAGTTTCGCCTTCACCTATGACGTCAAGGGCAATTTACTGACCTCCACGGTTTCCTCTCCCACGTCGACGAGCACGATCACATACACTTACAACTGGGCTGGCCAAGTGCTGACGTCGACGGATCCGCTCGGCCATGTGACGACATACGCCTATGACGGCGCGGGCAATCTCACGAGCGTGACCAATGCGCTCGGACAGACCGTGGCCTACACGAGCTACGACGCCAATGGCCGGCCTCTGACGATCCAGGATGCAAATGGCGTTGTCACGACTCTGAGCTACAACTTCCGTGGCCAAGTCACATCGAGCGTCACCCAGGGACAGACGACCACGTACACCTATGACGCGGTGGGCCAGCTCACGCAGCTGCAATCGCCGTCCGGGGCCGTCCAGTATTTCAGCTATGACGGGGCGCATCGCCTCATTGGCACCAGCGACGCGCTCGGCAATCGCCTCGCCTACACGCTCGACGGAGCCGGGAATCGGACCAAGGAAGAGGCGTTCGATCCGAGCGGCGCGCTCGTACGCACGCACAGCCGCTCCTATGATGGCCTCAACCGCCTCAACCAGGAATTCGGCGCATCGGGTCAGACGTCGACGGTCTATTACGATTCCAACGATAACGTCGTCGGCGTCGAGGATCCGAACGGCAATGGCACCACTTTCGCCTATGACGCGCTCAACCGGGCCTATGTCAAGGCGGAGAGCGTCAATATCCATAGTCCTGATCCGAACGTCATGGTCTTCACCCGCTACACCTTCGACGCCAATGGCCGCCTCGCCAGCGTGATGGACCCACGTGGGCTCGTGACGAGCTACACTTATAACGCGTTCGACCAGCGTGCGACGATCTCCAGCCCGGACACCGGGGCCACCACCAAGACGTTCGACGCGGTCGGCAATGTCGCGACCTCGACCGACGCGCGCGGGCAGACGACGAGCTATCTCTATGACGGGCTGAACCGGCTCGTGAGGGTCACGCATGCGGACGGCTCCATCATCGCCTATGGCTATGACCAGGGAGCTTATGGCGTCGGGCGTCTCACCTCGATGAGCGATCCGAGCGGAACGACAAGCTACGCCTACGATGCCCTCGGCCATGTCGTGCAGAAGACGCAGACGACCGGCTATGTGACGCTCGTCACGCAATGGAGCTATGATGCCGGGAGCGGCCGGCTCGTGAGCGTGACCTATCCGTCTGGCTCCGTGGTCCTCTATGCCTATGACGCAAACGCGCGAGTGAGCGCGATCGGCTTGCAGCCTCCGGGACAGGGGCCGGCGACGCTCGTCGACCAGATCGCCTACAGCCCTTTCGGACCCGTCGCCTCCTGGAGAAACTCCGCCTTCGGCGGCTTCTATGTCCGCAACTTCGACCAGGATGGACGCATCTCCGTCATCGTTTCCTCGACCGGAAACACGCTTTCCTTCGCTTATGATCCCGCTGGCCGGATCGTCTCGATCGACGAGAGCGGTCGCGCGACCAAGTCCTTCGCCTATGACACCAGGGATCGGCTGACGGGCTATGGCTATGGCGGAACCTCGATCCTCTACGCTTATGACGCCTCGGGCAATCGGATTTCGGACAGCTCCTTCTCCTACACGATCGATCCTGGCAGCAATCGCCTGATCGGCGTGGCGGGCGGGGGCGGGTTCTCCTATGACGCCGCAGGAGGGATGACGAGCAACGCCGGGCTCTATTCCCTCGCCTATGATGCGCGCAACCGCCTCGTTCAGACGAATGTCGGCGCCCTGGTGACGAGCTACGGCGTCAACGGGCTCGGCCAGCGCGTGTCGAAAAACGGGCCGTCGAGCGGGCCGGTCGAATACGCCTATGACCTTTCGGGGCGGGTGATCGGGATCTATGGGCAGAGCGGTGCGGTTCGAGAGGAGATCGTCTGGCTCGGCGATCTGCCGATCGTGACGAGGCAGAACGGTTCGACGTTCTATATCGCGCCGGACCATCTCAGCGCGCCGCATGAGATCGTGAATTCGGGGAACGGCCAAGTCTGGTTCTGGGATCACGATCCCTTCGGCCAGGGCGCGCCCTGGTCGGCCGCGGGCTTTGCGCATGATCTGCGCTTTCCGGGACAGGTCTTCGACGTCGAGACGGGGCTGTATAACAACGGGGCCCGGGATTATCTTCCGGCGGCGGGGCGCTATGTCGAAAGCGACCCCATTGGGCTCGCAGGAGGAATCAACACTTACGCCTATGTCGGGAATGATCCGATCAATAACGTCGATCTTTTCGGTTTGAACAAAGATGACAAGAAGGCAAGCGCTAATTCTGCATCCGTGGTTGCATTGCCAGCAATAGAAGTTGAAAGCTTGATTGTTTCCAGTGCGGTAAGAGGCGGAGCGGCGGCAGCAGCGCTGCCGTCCGTTTTGGCGGCAGGAATTCTTGCCGCATCGGTGTCTCCGACCGCAGATCGGACACATGATGAGGTGCAATACGTCGTAAGAGCCGGTATATCTCAGCCGAATTCGCTTGCAAAAGGCACGGGAGGGAAAAATGGGTTTGGATTTTCTGTTCAAACGGCGCCAGGACTTAGTCACAATGCTTTAGCTAGCCAAGCATTTCGTATTGAACTTTATCGACAATACAGTGTGTCAACAGTTCTGCGCCTGCAGGCAATTCCGGGCGTCAAAGTCATTTTTCCTACGCCGGGGGAGGGAGCATATCATGGGACTGTGATTATTCCCAATCCCCCGCCTCCTGGCATATTTGATGCGGTGAGCGCTGCTTTTGAGAGAGTTTCTAACCCTTATTTCCGAGCCGATTAAACTTGGAGCTGGAAATGGAAAGAAGCAAACAAATGCTAGAGCTGTACGCAGATATCCAATCATCGAGTGATGGATTGGTTTGGTTGCTATATCACGATGGAAAGCCACTCGAAGATGAAGTGGATAAATTGGATTTAAAGAGGAGTGATATTGTTCGTTTGAATGTTGAAGATGAATTTTACCTTTTTGCCAAGATAGACTTTGTGTATGTTGACTTTTTACAAAAGGAAGCATGGGTAGCTTTTCCCGACTGGGCGACCCGTCAGGAAAAAGAGTAGCCTCAGCGTGAAAGATTCACGTGGAAGCAATGGCGCTGACCGGCACAGATTTCGAAGATATGAAGGCCAGGAGTAGAGATAAATTCAGCGGATCGAACATGACACGTACAGGAGAAGAAGAAATTTATCTAAACGAAATGAGAGTTCCCCCGGCTCTGCCGGGGTGCCAGTAGGAGTTTGACATTTCCCGCAGTATCTCGCCGCAGATGCGACCATTGAAGGGAACAGCGTCGAATTCGCTGCTTTTCTCGTGTCTCGCGATCCGAAAAGGAAGCCGAAAGGGGAGCGCAACAGCGTGAAGCTGTAGGAATTCGCCGCTCTTCCCAAATGATGCAGATCGAACAAAGTGTAGGCCGCGACAGCGGCCTTCCCAGCCGCTTTGAGCGGCTCACTTCCTAAAGCCCCCGGCTATGCCGGGGGATACTTACTCTGCGCGACAGTAGCTGATCTGGACTTTATTGCACCTGCGCGAGGACATTCACGCCTCGTCGAAGAGATCGATGATCTTTGAGAGCCGGCGGGCGAGACAATCGAGTCATTTCTTGAGCTTGAAGGCTGTGCAAGACGCCTCTGGCGTGCCGCTGCGTTCGGCCTCAGCTTGAGATTATATATGATAATCCTTTATCACATATTTTAGGAGGCTGATTTGAAGCGCGACATGGGCCTCATTCGAGAGCTTCTCTCGAAGATCGAGGCGGGGCAAAACATGTTCGAGCCGATTTCCAGCGATGTCGCCAATTGCCTCGGAATCGAAGTCGAAAATCCGATGAGCCGAGAGGAGGCCGACCAGTTCGCAGGGCGCCTCGCCTTGCTCGAGCAAGGAGGGTTCGTCGAAATCGAGGCGCGTCTCGGCGCCTGGTCATACCTCATAAAAGCCATTACATGGGCAGGGCACGACTTCTTGGATTCCGTCCGCGACCCGAAAATTTGGGAGAAGACGAAGAGCGGGGCGGAAGCCGCCGGCGGCTTCACGGCCGATCGCCTATGACATGAGGGATCGGTTGACGAGCTTTGGCGCTTTAAGGCGAAAAGATTACAACGTGAATTCAATTATATATGTGTTCAAAGTTTTATCCTGGCCGGCGCGCCAGAAAAATCAAACTCTAATAGAGCAAAGCCGCGCCCTAATTGGGCGGCGCGCCGGATAAGCGTCGGCCAGTCCTCGGCGCATTCGGATGGGCCGTAAGGCCGATCGCCTCCCGGCGGAGCGATGGCGAGGCGGACTCCTCGAATTCCTGTGAAGGAAGCGTTGGCGGGCGGGCGCTTCGCCCAGGAAAAGCCTCGAGCCGAGGGCAGCTTGCTCTTGCCGCCGATCGACCCTGGCGCCGGCCTCGGCTTGCGCCGCGGCGGCGGAGCGTCTAGCCAAGCGGCTCGGATCAGCCGCGCCCGGGCGGGGCGCATCGGGGGGAAGGGCGACGACGGGCGATGGCGATTGGTTCTGCGCGACATGTGCCGGCGTCGTCGCGCCGCGCGAGGGCGGCATGATCGGCGTCACCATCACGCGCTATCTCGCCGCGCGCTTCACCCGGACGATCATGGCGATCTTCGTTACCATGTTCTGTCTCATGTTCGTCGTCTATTTCGTGGAGCTGCTGCGCCGCGCCGGCGACGTGCCGCAGGCGGGCGCCGGCACGGTGGCGCTGATGACGCTGCTGCGCGTTCCCGCCACGGCGGAGATGATTCTCCCCTTCGCCGTGCTGTTCGGCTCCATGGCGACCTTCGTCGATCTCACCCGCAAGCTCGAGCTGGTGGTGGCCCGCGCCGCCGGCATGTCGGTCTGGCAGTTCCTGCTGCCGCCGGCCCTGGTGGCGGCGGCGATCGGGGTCGTCTCGGTCACGCTCTACAATCCTGTCTCCGCCATGATGAAGATGCGCTCCGACCAGATGGAGCTCGATCTTTTCGGCGTCGAGGGCAGCGTGCGCATCGATCACGGCAAATGGTTCCGCCTCAATGGCGTCGACGGCCAGGCGATCATGCACGCCGTCGACGTGCGGGCGGGGGGGCTCGCGCTCGACGGCGTCAGCGTCAATGTCTATCAGAAGGACGGGGTCTTCCTCGAGCGCGTCGAGGCGCAGCGGGCGCGGCTGCAAGCCGGCGTCTTCGTGCTCGAGGACGCCCGCGTCAGCGCGCCGGGCGAGGAATCGCGCGCCGTCGGCTCTTATCTCCTGGCCACCGATCTGACGCCCGAGCAGCTCGCCTCCGCCGCCACGCCGCCGCAGGGGGCGCCCTTCTGGGATCTGCCGCGGCTCGGCGACAGCAGCCGCGACGCGGGCCTCGACCCGACCGGCTATGCGCTGCAATTCCAGACGCTTCTGGCGCGTCCGCTGCTGCTCGTCGCCATGGTTCTCGTGGCCGCTTCCTTTTCATTAAGATTCTTTCGATTTGGCGGAATCGCGCGGACCATTTCGGGTGGCGTCGCGTCGGGCTTCGTGCTTTATATCGGCACGAAAATCTTTTCCGATCTGGGTGGCGCAGGCGTCATCAGCCCGCTCGTCGCTGCTTGGTCGCCTGCTCTCGTCGGAAGCATGTTGGGTGCGCTCGCTCTCTTGCATTCGGAGGACGGCTGATGGGCCTTCGCCGTCGTCGCCGCACTCGCGAACATAGGCCAAGCGTGGAGCGCCTCCGCTCCGCGCCGGCTGTGTCGCGTCGCGTCTCCAAGGTCCTGCCTGTCCTTTTCCCGGCTCTCGCGGCCTTGCTCGCCCTCGCGCCCATAACGGCGCGCGCGCAGCCTGTGGCCGCGCCGCCGGCGGAGAGCGCACAGCGCATGGTTGTGGAGGCCAAGGAGCTCGCCTATGACGAGCGCCGCAATGTCGTCACCGCGCGCGGCTCCGTGCAGATCTATTACAAGGGCCGTGTGCTGGAGGCGGATCGCGTCGTCTATGACCGCAACACGCAGCGCGTCTTCGCCGAGGGCCACGCCAAGCTGACGGAGAAGGACGGAACGGTCGCCTATGCCGAGCGCTTCGACTTCACCGACGACTTCAAGAACGGCTTCATCGAGAGCCTGCAGGTCGAGAGCGCCGAAAGCACGCATTTCACCGCGCCCCACGCCGAGCGCACGGGCGAGGTCATGACCTTCGACCAGGGCGCCTACACGGCCTGCGACGCCTGCCAGGACGATCCGACCAAGCCGCGGCTGTGGACGGTGCACGCCAAGCGCATCATTCACGACAATGACGAGAAGGTGATCTATTACGAGGACGCCTCGCTCGAGCTGTTCGGGACGCCGATCGCCTATCTCCCCTATTTCTGGTCGGCCGATCCCTCGGTCAAGCGCAAGTCCGGCTTCCTCAATCCGCAGCTGACCTATCGCCAGCAGCTCGGCTTCGGCGTCGGCGTGCCCTATTATTGGGCGATCGCGCCGGATTACGATCTCACCATCACGCCGACGGGCTTCACTCGGCAGGGGCCGTTCCTCTCGGCCGAGTTCCGCCAGCGGATGGAGAACGGCTCTTACATCATCCGCGCCGAGGGCACGCATGTCAGCGACCCCAGCGCCTTCACCATCGCGCCCTATGGCGCGCGCAACGAGCGTTGGCGCGGCTCGGTCTATTCGAATGGCGAATTCGCGCTCAACGACAATTGGCGCTTCGGCTGGGACGTCACCGCGCTCAGCGATCGCTATTTCCTGCAGGACTACAAGCAGTACAACAGCTTCCTGCAGAACTACTTCTTCCGCGAGGCGTCCTCCACCGTCTATCTGACGGGGCAGGGGCCGCGCAGCTATTTCGATCTGCGCGGCTATTACTTCCAGGGCCTGTCGGCGACCGACGTGCAGGCGCAGCAGCCGATCGTGCATCCGCTGCTCGACTATAATCGCGCATTCGACGTCGATCCGGCCAAGACCTTCGGCATAGGCGGCCAGATCACGCTGGACGCCAATTTCACCAGCACCTCGGCCAGCATCGCCAATTACGAGTCGATTCAGCCGCGCACGCTCGATTCGGTCTACGGCCTCTACAATGTCTGCCAGCTCTACTCGCCCTCGGCGGACCCTTATAAGAGCGGCTGCCTGCTGCGCGGCGTCGGCGGCAATTACGAGCATGCGACGGCGATGGCCTCCTGGCAGCGCCGGATCATCGATCCGCTCGGCGGCGTCTGGGCGCCTTTCGCCTTCACCCGCGTGACGGGCTCTTATCTCAACTACGACACCAATAATTCCTACGCCGCCTACAACAGCTATTGGCAGCCGATTCCCAATTCGGCGCAATCGCTGTTCGTCAACGGCTCGGACAGCGTGTTTCGCGGTCAGGCGACGCCGGGCGGCGGCGTCGAATGGCGCTATCCCATTCTGGCGCGCAGCAATCTCGGCGACCTCGTCGTCGAGCCGATCGCCCAGCTGGTGGCGCGGCCGAACCAGACGTCGATTCCCTCGCTCGTCAACATGGACGCGCAGAGCCTGGTCTTCGACGATTCCAACCTGTTCGAATGGAGCAAATATTCCGGCTACGACCGTTTCGAGACCGGCACGCGCGTCAATTACGGCGGCCAGGCGACCATGACCTTCGCCAATGGCGGCTTCATCAACGCGCTCGCCGGCCAGTCGCGGCAGCTCGCCGGCAAGAACGGCTATTCGACCGCGGATGCGGCCAATGTGGGCCTCTCCTCCGGCCTCGACACGCGCACCTCGGACTGGGTCGGCCGCCTCGCCATCGCGCCCTCCTCATTCTTCAGCATCGTCGGCAAGGGGCGCTTCGATCCAGACGGATTGCGCGGCCGGCGCATAGACGTCGTCGCCTCGTTCAAGCTCGATCCGCTCACCGTCAACCTGCAATACGCCAATTACGCCTCGCAGCCCGTCATCGGCTTCGACCAGCGCCGGCAAGGCTTGTCGGTGAACGGCCGCTACGACATCACCAAGAATTATTTTCTCACCGGCTCCGCCACTTTCGACATGAGCCGCTATCTCTACAATTCCTTGACCGTCTCGCCGGCGACGAATATCACGCTGACGGGCAGCACCATCACGGGATCGGCTCCGCTGTTCTCGGTCGCCGCGCTGGGCCTGGGGGGCGGCTACAAGGACGAGTGCACCACCTTCTCCATCAATTATTCGTCGGTCTTCCAAGGGAACACCTCCACCGGTCTCTCGCGGAACCAGACGATCATGGTGTCGTTGCAATTGCGCACGCTGGGCGACGCCAAGTTCAACTATGGGCTCGGCTCGCTCCAGCTCAACGACGGCGTGCGCACTCAGCCCTGACGAGCGAACGTCGTGACGACGTTGCCGAACCCTTCGAGGAGTTTCCCATGCCGATGCGGCTCGCCCAAATCTTCGACCAGAGCGCTCTGGCCCGCGCCGCGGCCGCCATGGTCATCGGCCTCGTCGCCGTCGCCGCCCCGCTGCGCGCCGAGACGGCCGTTCCGCAAAAGGCCGAGATCGAGAAGATCGTCCACGATTATCTGATGGCCAATCCCGAGGTGATTCGCGACGCCATAGACGAGCTCGACCGCCGCCAGAAGGTCGCCGAGGCCGATTCGCGGCAAAAGGCCGTGACCCAGGGCGCGGACAAATTGTTCAACTCCGCCAGCCAGGCGGTGATCGGCAATCCGTCCGGCGACGTCACTCTGGTCGAGTTCTTCGATTACAATTGCGGCTACTGCAAGCGCGCGCTGGACGATGTCTCCAAGCTGATCGAGGGCGACCCCAAGCTGCGCGTCGTGCTGAAGGATTTCCCGGTTCTCGGCGCCGGCTCGGTCGAGGCGGCCGAGATCGCGACCGCCGCGCGGCTGCAGCTCAAGCCCGAGAAATTCTATGAATTCCACCGCAAGCTGCTGAACACGCGCGGCGCCGTCGGCAAGGCGCAGGCCATCGCCGTCGCCAAGGAGCTGGGCGTCGACACCGCGAAGCTCGAGAAAGATTCCAAGAGCCCCGAGGTCAAGGCCGCGATCAAGGAGGTCATGGAGCTGGCCGACAGCCTCAATCTGACCGGCACGCCGTCCTGGGTGCTGGGCAAGGAGGTGATCGTCGGCGCGGTCGGCTTCCAGCCGCTCAAAACCAAGATCGAGAATACCCGCAAATGCGGCAAGACCGTCTGCTGACGGAGGCGGGGCTTCCTTCGCGGCGGCAATGAGGCTAGAAGGGGCGCGCCGGCGCGGCGCGCGCCCTTCGTCAGGACCCTTTATGCCCGCCGTCCATGTTCTAAACGGTCCAAATCTCAATCTGCTGGGGACGCGCGAGCCCGACGTCTACGGCCGCGCGACGCTCGACGACATAAAAACGCGGCTGGCCGAGATTTGCGCCGCCCGCGGGATCGAGCTCTTGTTCCGGCAGTCCAATCATGAGGGCGACCTCGTGGATTGGATACAGGAGGCGGGCAAGGCCGGCGCGCCGGTCATTCTCAACGCCGGAGCCTTCACCCACACGTCGATCGCCCTCCATGACGCCATAAAGGGCTCGGGAGCGACGGTCGTCGAGGTGCATCTCTCCAATGTGCACGCACGGGAGAGCTTTCGACGTCACTCCTTCATCGCGCCTGTGGCTCGCGGCGTCATCGCCGGTTTCGGAGCCGATTCCTATGTGCTGGCGCTGAACGCATTGTTCGATCGAGAAGAAAGAAAGACCTGAGCAATCATGGCGCGCAAAGTCCAGACTCGTCGCACCACTACCCCCGCCGCAAAACCGAAAGCCGCCGCCGCCGGAGCCGCCGGCGTCGACACCGAGCTGCTGCGTGAGATCGCGCGCCTGCTCGGCGAGAGCGATCTGACCGAGATCGAGGTCGAGAAGGGCGATCTGCGCATTCGCGCCGCGCGCACGCCGGCCGCGCCCGCCCATGCGACCATCGCTCTGCCGGCCGCCGCCTATGCGCCCGCGCCCGTCGCCGCCCCGGCGCCCGCCGCGCGTCCGGCCGCGGCCCCCGCCGCCGCGCCGGCCGAGCATGCGGACGCGCTGAAATCGCCCATGGTCGGCACCGCCTATCTACGCCCGAGCCCGGACGCCAAGCCTTTCGTCGAGGTCGGCGCCCGCGTCACCGCCGGCGACAAGCTGCTGCTGATCGAGGCGATGAAGACCTTCAA
Source organism: Methylosinus sp. DMC45 (assembly GCF_056313885.1). NCBI lineage: Bacteria > Pseudomonadati > Pseudomonadota > Alphaproteobacteria > Hyphomicrobiales > Methylocystaceae > Methylosinus > Methylosinus sp. DMC45. Next base: position 320,378 of record NZ_JBQUZK010000019.1, on the reverse strand, counting down.
CGACATTGTCGCGCCCAAGGGCGGCGTGGTGACGGCCATTTTGGTCGAAGACGGACAGCCGGTCGAATATGGCGAACCGCTCCTCGTGATCGAGTAGGGCGCCCATGTTCGACAAAATCCTCATCGCCAATCGCGGCGAGATCGCGCTTCGCATTCTGCGCGCCGCCAAGGAGCTCGGCATCGCCACAGTGGCCGTGCATTCGACGGCCGACGCCGACGCCATGCATGTGAAGCTCGCGGACGAATCGGTCTGCATCGGCCCGCCGGCGGCGCGCGAATCCTATCTCAACATTCCGGCGCTGCTCTCGGCCTGCGAGATCACCGGCGCCGACGCCGTGCATCCGGGCTATGGCTTTCTCTCGGAGAACGCCCGTTTCGCCGAGATCGTCTCCGAGCACGGCCTCACCTTCATCGGCCCCAAGGCCGAGCATATTCGCCTGATGGGCGACAAGATCGAGGCCAAGGCGACGGCGAAGCGCCTCGGCATTCCCTGCGTGCCCGGCTCCGACGGCCCCATCGCCGACGGCAAGGAAGGCGCGAAGGTCGCCGCGAAGATCGGCTATCCGGTGCTGGTGAAAGCGGCCTCCGGCGGCGGCGGCCGCGGCATGAAGGTCGCCCGCAGCGAGGCGGAGCTGCATTCCGCCATCGCCACCGCGCGCGCCGAGGCCAAGGCCGCCTTCGGCGACGACACCGTCTATCTCGAGAAATATCTCGACAAGCCGCGCCATATCGAGATTCAGATTTTCGGCGACGGCAAGGGTCAGGCGATCCATCTCGGCGAGCGCGATTGCTCGCTGCAGCGCCGTCACCAAAAAGTGTGGGAGGAGAGCCCGTCGCCCGCGCTCAATGACGAGCAGCGCGCCGAGATCGGCGAGATCTGCGCCAAGGCGATGCGCGAAATGCATTATGCCGGCGCCGGGACGATCGAGTTCCTCTACGAGAACGGCTCCTTCTATTTCATCGAGATGAACACGCGCATCCAGGTCGAGCATCCGGTGACGGAGGCGGTGACCGGCGTCGATCTCGTCAGCGAGCAGATCAGAGTCGCCGCCGGCTCGCCTCTGTCGCTACGGCAGGAGGACATCTGGTTCTGGGGCCATGCGATCGAATGCCGCGTGAACGCCGAGCATCCGTCGAGCTTTCGGCCCTCGCCCGGGCGCATCGCCTATTACCATCCGCCGGGCGGCGTCGGCGTGCGCGTCGATTCCTCCGCCTATCAGGGCTACACGATCCCGCCCAATTACGATTCGCTGATCGGCAAGCTCATCGTCCACGGCCGCAACCGCACCGAGGCGCTTATGCGGCTGCGGCGCTCGCTGGACGAGTTCATCATCGATGGCGTGGACACGACGCTGCCGCTGTTCCGCACGCTGGTGCGCAACGCCGATGTGCAGAACGGCGTCTATGACATCCACTGGCTCGAGCATTTTCTGGCGACGGGCGGCATAGACCCGAGCTTCTGATCAGCGCGCCTTGCGGCGGCCGGGCAGGGCGCAAACGGCGGCGAGCGCGGTCTCCAGCTCCCCGCTGCCGGCGGCTTGCGCGGCCTCGCGCAGCAGCCGCCATTGGCCAGCGTCGGACCAGCGCAGAAACTGCCGATAGACCGAGCTCCAATTGCCATAGCGCGGCGGCAGCGCCCGCCAGGCCGCCCCCGTCCGCGCGATCCACAGCACGCCGTCCACGACGCGGCGGTGGTCGCGCGGCGGCCGCCCGCGCTTGGCTCCCGTCTCGATGACGAAGCCCGCGCAGAGCGCCCATTCGTCATCGTCCAGCCGTCCATCGATCACAAAGGTCTCCGCGCGCCGTCTGCGGCGCGAAAGCGCGTCGCTGGCGCTTTCGGCGAGAGGGCTGCGTTCCCTCCTATAGCGGCTGCGCTTTCGGCGTATCCCCCGAATGGAGGAGATGCGATCAGGGCAGCGTCGCGCCGGACAGCAGGCGCACCAGCTCCACCTGACGCGACACGCCGGTCTTGGCGAATATGGCGCGCAGCTGCGAGCGAATCGTCTCGCCCGAGACGCCATGCTCGCGCGCGATCTCGGAGGCGGCGCGGCCCGCGGCGATGGCGCGGGCGACGCGCGCCTCCGCGGGGGTGAGGTCGAACAGCCCTTGCAGCAGGCTGGCGCTGGGCGCGGCGCCGACGGCGAGCTCGGTGACGATCAGCAGCAGCTCGCCGGCCGCGAACACATCCTGGGCGGCGCCGCGGATCGGCGCGAGATGCAGGACCAGCGGCGCTCCGCCCTCGCGCGCGGGCACGGGCAGCGATTGCACGCCGGCCGGCGCGCCGACGATGCGCAGCCGGGCGAGCGCCTGCGCGAACAGCGCATCGGCGCGCGGATCGGCGATGACGGCGCGCTCGCGTCGATCCTGCACCAGCGACGGCACGAAGCGCGCGAAGAGATCATTGGCCAGCAGCAGCCGATGCGCGCGCGACAGCACGGCCGCCGGCAGCCCGAGCGCGCGCATGGTCTCCGCGGCCGCGCGCGCCCGCTCGAGGCCGAGCCGGGCCGCGATCAGCGCCGCGCGGGCGAGATGGCCGCCGATCGCATCCAGAGCGTCGAGCATGGCGCGATCGAAAGGGCCGTCGACGAAGCGCCTCTCCCAGCTGAAGATCAGCATGTCGCCCGAGGGCGGGACGGCGATGCGGCCGGCGCACCAGCCGAGTCCGACGCCGCGCAGATAGGCGTAGGTCGGATCGGCGTCCATTTCCTCGGGCGAGAACAGCTCATGGTCGCTGACGAAGCCCGCGGCGCCGAAGGCGAGCCCGCGCGCCGGCCGCGGATTGCGCGCCGCCCATCCCTGCGCGACGAAATCCGCGAACATTGGCGCGATGCGCGGCGATGCGGTCCAGCCGGAAAATTGCGAATTGGCCGCGAAGAGAATGCCGCCGAAAGAGCCGCTGCGCGTCGAGATGGCGTCCAGCACCTCCGGCCACAGCTCTGGAACGACTGCGGCCTCGTAGATGCGATCGGCCAAGCGTTCGAATTGCGGCGGCGCTGAACTGTGCATGGGTGAAATCCGTGACGGGAACAAGCGATGGATGCAATATATCCGCCACGCAGCTTCGAATATGAGACGGTCTGGCGCGCATTTTCATGACGCCGGCGCGCGCGCCGAATAATCGTCGCTCCGCGCCCGGCCTCGCCGTCAGAATGCGGCTCAGGCCTCGCGCAGCAGCTCGTCGAAATAAGCGATGGTGCGCAGCAGCCCCTCGCGCAATTGAATGGTCGGTCCCCAGCCGAGCAGGCGCTCCGCCGCGGAAATATCCGGCCGGCGCTGCTTGGGATCGTCCGCCGGCAGCGGCTCGAAAACGAGCTTGGAGGAGGAGCCGGTGAGGTCGATCACCTGCTCGGCCAGCTGCCGAATGGTGAACTCGTTCGGATTGCCGATGTTGATGGGCCCGACGATGTCGTCGGGCGAATTCATGAGCGCGGTGAAGCCGCTGATGAGATCGTCGACATAGCAGAAGGAGCGCGTCTGCTGGCCTTCGCCATAGATGGTGATCGGCTCACCCTTGAGCGCCTGCACGATGAAATTGGAGACGACGCGCCCGTCGCGGGCGTGCATGCGCGGCCCGTAAGTATTGAAGATGCGCACGACCTTGATCTTCAGCCTATGCTGCCGATGATAGTCGAAGAACAAGGTCTCGGCGCAGCGCTTTCCTTCGTCATAGCAGGCGCGCGGCCCCAGCGGATTGACGTTGCCCCAATAGGATTCCGGCTGCGGATGCACGGATGGGTCGCCGTAGACCTCCGATGTGGAGGCCTGAAACACCTTGACCTTCAGCCGTTTGGCGAGGCCGAGCATGTTGATCGCGCCGATCACGCTGGTCTTGGTCGTCTGCACCGGATCGAACTGATAATGGATCGGCGACGCAGGGCAGGCGAGATTATAAATCTCGTCGACCTCGACGAAGAGCGGAAAGGTGATGTCGTGGCGCAGCAGCTCGAAATTATTGTGATCGAGCAGATGATGGACGTTTCTGCGCTGGCCGGTGAAGAAATTGTCGACGCAGAGGACTTCGTGTCCCGCCGCCAGCAGCCGCTCGCAAAGATGAGAGCCGAGAAAGCCCGCGCCACCCGTAACGAGAATTCTGCGGCTTTCCATGCGAGCGCCCTGCACAGCCCCGAAAAGCAGCGTTCTCGAATGGCGATTCGTGGCGGCGCTGCAGTTTCAGATAGCACCTCGTTCTGGCCTACGCAACGCCGCCGCTCGCGCCGCCAGAGCATGCGCCAACGCCGCTATTGCGGCCGGAAAGCAGGTTTGCGATGCTGTTCCGGCCTTCGGGGAATGGATAGAGCCGCGGGCGCGCCGTCCCGCATTCGTAACGGCGAGGACGACCATCGCCGTAACGGCAGCGCGCCTGTGACGATCGAGCGGCCGGGCCGAGGAAGGAGCGCGGGAGATGATCACCGTCTTCGGCGAAGGGAGAGGGTTCCGGGTCGTCTGGCTGCTGGAGGAGATGGGGCTCCCCTATCGTCTGCGGCCGGTGGATTTGCTCGCCGGCGTCGATCGAGACGCGGAGTTTCTCGCCATTAATCCGGCCGGCTTCATCCCCGCGATCCAGGATGGCGACGCCGTCATGGTGGAATCGATCGCGATCATGGAATATCTGATTGCGCGCTACGGGCCGACGCCGCTCGCGCCGGGCTCGTGCGATCCCGCCTTCCCCGCCTATCAGCAGTTCCTTCACCTCGGCGAGGCCGGCCTCGCAATGCCGATGTATCTGGCCGTCGTGAGCCGCAATCTCGCGCCGGAGGCGGAACGGCGGAACTGGGGCGCCCGCAAGGCGCTGGAAATTTTCGAGAGCCGGCTGCAGCTGGTCAGGCGTCGGCTCGCGAGCGCGTCCTATCTCGCCGGCGAGGGCTTCACCGCGGCGGATATTTCCGTGACCTACGCCCTGGAGTTCGCCGAGCGAACCGGGTGCTTCGTTCTCGGCGAGGTCGAGCGGGCCTATGTCGCCCGCGTCACCCGGCGCGACGCCTATGCGCGGGCGATGGAGGCGTGTCCCGCCACCAAGGCGTGGGTGGACCAGGTCGCCGCCGGGCGCTGACGGCGTATCGCGACCGCCCGCCGCATGCGCGCGCTCACGGCGCCTTCGCCAGCCGCCACAGCCACAGGCACAAGCCGAGCAGCACGATGAGCGCGATCGCGCTCGGCCACAGCGGCATGGCCGTTCCGCTGACCTGAATATCCGGCTGCGTCGCCAGCCGCCCCGCCTGTCCGAGCGCCATCAGGCCGAAAATGACCGCCGCCACTTTCAATCCGGTGATCTGTGAGTGCATCGCTTCGTCCTCCAGAAATCCTCGGAGGGGTCATATAAAAGCGCGGGCGGCGGGGAAAAGGGCGCGCCGGATTGCGGCCCGGCGTCGCTCGGCCTATCTGCAGGTCACATGTAGCGGAGGCTTCGATGCGGCAGCCGGCGATTTTCATCTCTCACGGCGGCGGCCCTTGCTTTTGGGTGGACGGACCCATGGCCCGCGCCTTCGATGGGTTGAAGGCCTATCTCGGCGGCCTGCTCGCCTCTCTGCCGGAGCGTCCGCGCGCTATTCTCATCGTGTCGGCGCATTGGGAGGAGAAGCGGATCACTCTCGGCGCGGCGCAAGCGCCCGGCATGATCTTCGATTATTACGGCTTCCCCGAGCACACTTATCGCCTGAGCTATCCTGCGCCCGGCGCGCCGGAGCTGGCCGAGAAGGCGCGTGGTCTGCTGGCCGCGGGCGGCGTCGAGACGGCGCTGGACGCCGCGCGCGGCTTTGATCACGGCGTCTTCGTGCCCATGCTGATCGTCGAGCCCGGCGCGACGATTCCGATTCTCACTCTGTCTTTGCGTGACGATCTCGATCCCGCCTTTCACATAGGCGTCGGCGCGGCGCTCGCGCCTCTGCGCGATGAGGGCGTTCTCATCCTCGGCAGTGGCAACAGCTTCCACAATCTGCGCACATTCTTCAATGGCGAGGCGAAGGCCGCCGCCGGTTTCGACGCCTGGCTGACAGAGGCCGCGACGAAGCCGAAGCCCGAGGAACGCAATGCGCGGCTCGCGCAGTGGAGCGAGGCGCCGTTCGCGCGCGCGTGCCATCCGCGCGAGGAGCATCTTCTGCCGTTGATGGTGGTCGCCGGCGCGGCTGGAGCGGATGTGGGACGCCGCGTCTTTCACGATGCGGCCGTGGGCAAGGCGATCTCCGGCTTCGCCTTCGGCTGAGCGCGTGGACCGACTCCCGATCGCGCGCAATGCGCGCGTCGGGAGTGACCAGAGAGGCTCCGTCGTTCACGCGGCGTCGCGCGCTTCCGCCGGCCCGAAATGATCGAGATAGCGCGCGTCGATCTCGGCGACGCGCATGATGACGAACACATCTGTCGTGTTGAACTTGCGATCGACCACGGCGCCGTCGCCGAATTTGGCGCCGCAGCGCAGATAGCCCTTTATCAGCGGCGGCAGTGCGCTCATCGCCTTGCGTGGATCGACGGCCTCTTTCGCCAGCATCTCCATCGGCACATGCAATTCGCGCCGCGCGCTCACGCGCCAATCTTCGTCGGCGCGCGCATGATGCGCGAGAAAGCTCAGCGCCGCCGCATGGGCGAGCGGATTGGCGCCCTCGAGGCTCGCGCAGCCGATCATCGCATCGATGCGATGATGCCGCACATAAGCGAGTATGCCGCGCCACAAGAGCTCGATCGTGCGCTTGCCGCGATATTGCTCCAGCACGCAGGAGCGGCCGAGCTCGAGAAAGCGCGCTCCGCCGTGACGGACGAGCAGCGGCGCGACGTCATATTCGCCGGCCGAGTAGAATCCGCCCTTCTTCTCCGCGACATCGCCGCGCAGCAGGCGATAGGCGCCGACGACCTTGGGCTTGATCTTGCCGAAACGGTTGCGCGCCGCATGATCGATGACGATGAGATGATCGCAGAATTTGTCGAAGCGATCGGCGTCTCGCCGCGTGATCGCGGCCTTGGCGTCGGGAATTGCGCCGCCCTTGCGGAAGAAAACCTTGAAGCGCAGCCTTTGCGCCTTGCGGATTTCCTTCTTGCTGCAGGCGAGCCGCACCTCGAGCGAGCCGAGCAGCGCGAGCGGGCCTTCGAGCCCGCCATGCTTCTTCTTTTTCGGCTTCAGCAGATTTTGCGGCTTCAGCAGGGGAAAGGCGCCTGCGATGATCTTGCGGCCGGCGTCGGCGTGGATCGCCCACATGTCGCGTATCGTCTCCGCTCGTGTCGCGCTCGCGCTTTTCGAGCGCTTGCGATCGACGCCTTAGATCACGAGGGGGCGAAGCTTTTGTGACGACGCGCGCCGTTCGGATCGCGAGCCTTAAGGCTCGCATCGTGCGCAAACAGCTCTCGGGAGACGGCGCGCGACGATGCGCGCCGTCTCGTTCGTCTTTCCTCAGCGCCGATGCGTCTCGGCCTGCGGTCCGCCCAGCAGCGGCGTTATTCGACGCACGGTCACGCGACGATTCTCGCGCGAGGGGCCTTGCGTCTGCACTTTGAGATATTGCTCGCCATAGCCTTGCGTCGTCAGATTCTCCGGCGGCACGCCGAAGTCGCGCGACAATATCGTCGCGACCGCCTGCGCGCGGCGATCGGAGAGCGACAGATTGTCGACGTCCGAGCCCACTGCATCCGTGTGGCCTTCGATCAGAAAGACCTCGGCGGGATTGCGCTTGATCGCCTCGTTGAGCGCCTCTGCGACCGTTACGAGGCGTTGCGCCTGATCCGGCGTGATCGCCCAGGAGCCCGTGTCGAAATTGATCGTGTCGATATCGACGCTGCGCGTGTAGGCGCGCACGGACGGGCTGTAGCGAATCTCGTCGAGCGTGTAGCGGCGCGGCATGGGAGCGAGCGGCGGCGCCGTCAGCGTCTCATAGACGAGACGCTCGTCGGCGGCGCCGTAGTCGACGACATAGGCGTCCGGCGCGATCTCCACCGGCGGCGGCGGCAGCACGACCACCTCCTCCGCATAGCCGCGCGGCGGACCGCGGAAGCCATTGTCGATGAGGATGATCTCGCGGCCGTCGGGGAAGCGGCGCAAGCGGCGCAGCAGCACGCCATTGGCGTCCGTGTAGGTCAGCACCTCGCCGCCGTCGCGGCGGGCGTAGACGCTCACATATTCCTCGCCGTGACGCTCGCTGCGCAGATTGCCGCCGAGGTCGCGGAAACGCTCGTTCTCGTCGTGACGGATGAAGGCGCCGCCGCCCTCGCGCACGATGGTGCGGCCTGGCTCCTGCACGACCAGCACGCCGTCGCGCTCGAACTGCTGGCGACGCGCGTGCACATCGTCGAGCCGATGCGCGCCGGGCTGGCTCAGCACGAAGCCGCCGACGAGGCCGGCCGCCGCGCCGATCGCCGCCGCTGCGGCCGGCGACACGCGCGGTCCGCCGCCGGCCGGCGGGGCGCCATAGGGCGGCGGAGCGCCGGGAGTCGAGGCGGGATGAGGCGCGGCGGGCGGCGCGCCATAGGCGGCGCCAGACGGGGGAGGGCCGCCCGCCGGCGGAACTCCATAGGCGGCTCCTCCAGCCTGCGGCGGAACATGCTGAGGGGCGCCGGCGCCGGGAGGCGCGCCGGGCGGGACCGCGCCTTGCTGTCCGGGCGGCGGCAGGAAGCGTCCGCCGGCGCCTGCGGGCGGCGCGCCGGCGTGGTCTCCGGCCGGGACGCCGCCGGGGGGCGGGCCATTGGGGCGCGGCGCGGCGCCGGGCTGGGCCGTGGACGGCAGGAAGCCTCCGCCCTGCGCCGGCGCTCCGGCCGGCGGCTGGCCATGCGGCGCCGGCGTCTCGGGCGCGCCGCCGGCGGCGGGAGCGGATTGCGGCCCGCCGAGATGCACGGGCGCTCCATTCGCGCCATTGGGCGGAAGGCCTTGGCCGCCTCCGACCGGCGGGGCGGCGGAATGCGCCGGCGGAGCCGGGACGGCGGGCGTAGGCTGCTGTTGTCCGATGGCGGGCGTGACGATCGGAGCGGCCGGCGGGATGCGCGCGGCTGGCGCGCCTGCGCCTGCGCCAGCGCCATGGTCGCCGCTCAGAGCGGGAGCAGGGGGCCGGCCGGCGGCGGGAGCGGCACTCTCATGCGGGATGGCCGGCGAGGGGCTGTGGGCGGCGGCCGGATTGGCGGGCGCGATCGGATGGGGAGTGGGAATGGCCGCAGGCGCCGCCGTGGGATGCGGCGGCGGCGCTTGCCGAATCGGCGCGGCTTGCTGAGGCGGATGGATTATGGCAGGGGCGGGCGGGGCCGGCGGCGCGGCGCGCAGCTGCGGGCGGGGCGTCGGCGGGGCGCCGGCGCCTGGATAGGGAGCGGGCGGCGGCGCGGAGGGCGCATGCTGAGCAGGAGCCGGATGGAAAGCGGGCGGGGCCGCCGGGGCGGGGCGCGGCGCGGGCGCCGGCTGGGCGGGCCGCTGCGCCGGCGGGCGCTTTTCATGATTGGGGTCGAAGCCCTGCGGCGCGGCCTGGGCCAGCTGCAGAGTCTCGGCGGCCGTCGCCGGCGCGAGTCCGGCTTGCGGGCCGAGCGCCAGCGACGGCGTCATCAGCCCCGCGAGCAGCAAATTTTTTCGTCTCGACATCGTGTTCTCCCGTCAAGGGCGTGAGCTATCGCAATCCCCGCGCTGCCGTTGTGGCCCGCGCGCGGGGCGAAATTTTTTCTTTTTTGTGGCTATGGCGGAGCGCGGTCAGATCGCCTCGCGGGCGCCATCGGCGCGGCGGGAGGCTTCGATCGCCTCGAGGATGGTCCTCGACAGGGCGTCGAACTCGACCGGCTTGGTCAGCAGGAAATCGACGCCCGCCCCGCGCGCGGCGCGCTCGTCCTCCTCGAGCGCGCTGGCGGTGAGCGCGATGATCGGCAGGCGCCGTGCGCCCATGCGCGCCTCCTCCGCTCGAATGAGGCGCGTCGCCTCGAGGCCGTCGAGCTCGGGCATGAAAACATCCATCAATATGGCGTCGAAGGGCCGCAGCCGTCCGCCGATGGAGGAGCGCGCCAGCTCGACGGCGCGCGCGCCATCCTCCGCGCGCGTGACCAGCGCGCCGAGCTTCTCGAGATGGCGGCAGACGATCAGCGCATTGACGTCATTGTCCTCGGCGACGAGCATGCGGCGGCCGGCGAGCGTGCGCTCGGGCGCGACATAATCCGCGTCGTTGCGGGACGGCGGCGGGGCGGCGGACAGGCGCTCGACCAGCGAGGCGGCGCGCACCGGCTTCACCAGCCAGCCGTCGAAATGGCGCAGCGCCGCCTCGCCGAAGGCGCGCCGCTCCATGGGCGAGAACATCAGGAACACGCGGCCGGCGCCGGCGCGGCGCGCCGCGTCGGCGAGACGCTCGGTCGCCGCCTCGCCGAAGGCGCAATCGACGATGACGGCGTCGAAGCCTCCGTCGGGCTCGTCGCCGAGGCGGCCGGCGCCGCTCGTCTCCTCCCGCGCGATCTCGGTCTGCGCGCCGGCGGCGCGCAAAATCTCGGCCATGAACGGGCCTTCGAAGATCGTCGGCGAGACGATGAGGACGCGCGAGCCGGCGAGCGGCCGCTTGCGCTCGCGCGTGCGGTCGTCGAAGAGCGCATGCGGTCCACGCGGCAGGGTGAAGGCGAAGACCGCGCCGGCGCCGGCCTGCTCCTCTATCTCCAGCCGACCGCCCATCAGCGCGGCGAGATGGCGGGAGATGGCGAGGCCGAGGCCGGTGCCGCCATGGCGCCGCGTCGACGAGCCGTCGCCCTGCTCGAACTCTTCGAAGATGATCTCGCGCGCCGCCGGCGCGACGCCCGGCCCGGTGTCGGCGACGCGAAACGCTAGCGCGCCCTTGGCGTCGCGCTCGACGCGCAGGCCGACGCCGCCGCTCGCAGTGAAATTCACGGCGTTGCCGGCGAGATTGACCAGCACCTGGCGCACGCGCGCGGCGTCGCCGGCCACGATCTCCGGCGCGTCCGGCGCGATATAGCTCGCGATCTCGAGATGCTTGGCCTGGGCGCGCGGCGCCAGCAGCTCCACGACGCCCTCGACGAGCGGCGTCAGCGCGAAAGGCTCGACCGAAAGCTCGATCTTGCCGGCCTCTATCTTGGAGAAATCCAGAATATCGTCGATGAGCTGGGCGAGCGAGCGGCCGGAGGCGGCGATCGCCTCGACATAGCTCGCCTGCTCGGCGTCGAGGCGCGTCGCCGCGAGCAATTGCGCGAGGCCGAGCACGCCGTTGAGCGGCGTGCGGATCTCGTGGCTCACCGTGGCGAGAAAGCGTGATTTGGCTTGGCTCGCCGCCTCGGCGCGATCACGCGCGGCGGCGGCGGCGCGCAGCTCCCAGATTTCGTCGCGCAATCCCTCGAGCTCGGTCTCGACCGCCCGGCGCCGGCGCGCCCGCCGCGCGCGGGAGAGCCATAGCCAGACGGCGGGAGCGAGAATGGCGAAAAAGGCGAGAAGGCCGAAAACGCAAGGCGGAACAGCAGGCATGCGGGCGGTCCAAGGACATTCGACGAAGATGCAATTATTCCACGGCAATCGACAGAAAAGTGTGAATTGGGCTCAGGCGGCGACGCGGGCCCCGGCGCCGCCGCCGCGATAGGCGAGCGCTTCGGCGAGATGGCGGCGCGCTATGGCGTCCGAGCCGTCGAGATCGGCGATGGTGCGGGCGAGCTTCAGCGCGCGATGAAATCCCCGCGCCGAGAGGCCGAGGCGCTCGGCCGCCTCGCGAATCAGCGCCGTTCCAGAGGCGTCGAGCGCGGCGGCCTTCTCGATCGCGCTGGCCGGCGCGCTGGCGTTTGTGGTGGAGCCGGCGAGGCCGAGCGCCGCATAGCGTCGGCTTTGCCGCTCGCGCGCCGCGGCGACGCGCGCCGCCACCTCGGCCGAGCCTTCGGCCGGCGGCGGCAGCACGAGATCGGCCGCCGAGACCGCCGGAACCTCGATTCTGAGGTCGAAACGGTCGATCAGCGGGCCGGAGAGCCGCGCCTGATATTGGGCGATGCAACGGTCGTTGGGCTGGCGCCGGCAGGCGAAGCCCGGCTCCAGCGCATGGCCGCAGCGGCAAGGGTTCATCGCCGCGACGAGCTGAAAGCGGGCCGGATAGACGGCGCGGTGATTGGCGCGGGAGACGGCGACCTCGCCCGTTTCCAGCGGCTGGCGTAGGCCGTCGAGCGCCTGCGCCTGAAACTCCGGCAGCTCGTCGAGGAACAGCACGCCATTATGGGCGAGAGAGATCTCGCCCGGGCGCGCATGGGCGCCGCCGCCGACGAGCGCCGGCATGGAGGCGGAATGATGCGGCGCGCGAAACGGGCGCCGATCGGTGAGCTCGCCGCCGGCGATCTCGCCCGCGACGGAATGGATCATCGAGACTTCCAGAAGCTCGCGCGGCGACAGCGGCGGCAGAATGGAGGGAAGCCGCGCCGCCAGCATGGATTTGCCGGCGCCGGGCGGGCCGTTCATCAGCAGATTATGGCCGCCGGCCGCCGCGATCTCCAGCGCTCGCTTGGCGCTCTCCTGGCCTTTTATGTCGGAGAGATCCGGCAGCGCCGCGGCCGCCGCGCGCACGGCCGGCTCCGGCCGCGAGAGCGCCTGCACGCCTTTGAGATGATTGACGAGCTGGATCAGCGAGCGCGGCGCGATCACCTCCATGTCGCTCGACGCCCAGGCGGCCTCCGGCCCGCATTGGCGCGGGCAGATGAGCCCATGGCCGCGCATGTTGGCGGCGACCGCGGCGGGCAGCACGCCGGCGACCGGCGCGATCGCCCCATCGAGCCCCAATTCGCCGAGCACGGTGAAGCCGTCCAGCGCATCCGACGGAATGGCGCCGATCGCCGCCATCACGCCGAGCGCGATCGGCAGATCATAATGGCTGCCCTCCTTGGGCATGTCGGCCGGCGCGAGATTGACGGTGATGCGCTTGGCCGGCAGGGCGAGGCCGGAGGCGACCAGCGCCGCCCGCACCCGCTCCCGCGATTCGGCGACCGCCTTGTCGGCGAGGCCGACCAGGGTGAAAACGACATTGCCGCTGGCGATCTGCACCTGGACGTCGACGGGCTTGGCCTCGATGCCCTCGAAGGCGACCGTCGCGACTCTGACCACCATGACGAAAGCTCCGAGACCCCGATATCGCTCTGACGCAACCGCCGCCATAGTAGACGTGCGATTTCGCCCTCGCAAGAACAATATGAGAACGAAAATTGGCCATGCTTCGGCAACCGGGCGCTAACCGGCGAGAGCTAGTCTGGGGCCGGTTTCAGCATCGGCAATTTCGGCTCTCGCGAGAGCGTCGCCATCGTGCGGCCGCGCTCTCGTGAGCTAAAGCGTTTTGCGATCGGCCGTTCGATCGATCGGAATTCGCGCCGGGGGATACGCCTCTAGAGCGCAAAAGGGCTTCGCCCGAGAGATGGGGTCGGCGATATGTCGCAGATGAATCGGATGACGACGGCGCTCGGCGCCGCGGCTTTGGCTCTGGCGATCGGCTTCGGCGCGCCAAAGGCGCTGGCGGCCGAATGCGGGCGCAATGGCGAGGGCTTCGAGGCCTGGCTCACGGGCTTCGAGAAGGAGGCCGCGGCGGCGGGAATCTCCAAGGCGGCGATCGATTCGTCGCTGCGCGACGTCTATTACGACCGCTCGGTGATCTCGCATGATCGCGGGCAGAAAGTGTTCCGCCAGACCTTCGAGCAATTCTCCGCGCGCATGGCCAATTCCTTCCGCGTGAGCAAGGGGCGCGCGCTGCTGCAGAAGCACGCGGCGCTGTTCAAGCGCATCGAGCAGAAATATGGCGTGCCGGGGCCGGTCATCGTCGCGATCTGGGGGCTGGAGACGGATTTCGGCTCCTATCTCGGCGATTTCGCGACGATTCGCGCGCTGGCGACGCTCGCCTATGATTGTCGCCGCGCGGACAAGTTCCGCGCCGAGCTGCTGGACGCGCTGCGCATCGTGGAGCGCGGCGATCTCGATCCCGCGCAAATGCGCGGCGCCTGGGCCGGCGAGATCGGCCAGACGCAGTTCATGCCGTCGTCCTATCTGAAATTCGCAGTGGATTTCGACGGCGACGGCAAGCGCGATCTCGTTCACAATACGGCGGATGTGCTCGCCTCCACCGCCAATTTTCTGCATGGCTACGGGTGGAAGCCGGGCGCCGGCTGGGACGAGGGCGAGCCGAATTTTCCGGCGCTGCTCGAATGGAACAAGGCGAAGGTCTATTCCAAGACCATCGCTCTGCTCGCCGACAAGATCAAAGGCGACACGCGCGCATCGGGAATCGGCGATCCCGTCGAGACGGCGCGATGAGCGGCCGCCTCCCGCGGCCGGCGGAGGATCATTCCGCCGGCTCGGCCTCCGCCGTCTTCAGCGAATGGATCGGCCGGTGCCGTAGATAGATGAAGAACATGGCGATGACGCCGACGCCCATCAGCAGATAGAGCGGCAGCGTGCGCATGAAGCTCTTGCCCACGGAAAAGGGAAAGCGCGACACCCAGCGCTCGCCATGCTCGCCGGTCACGGTCACTATGCCGACGAAATAGCCCGCATCGGGGAAGTCGTGCTCGAAATTGATCGTGCCCGTCGGATAGGTGCGCGGGCCGCGATAGGCGACGGTCGCGGCGTCGAGATCTGCGTTCTCCTTCTCCTCGCCGCCGATATCCTTGACGATTCTGATCTCCACCGCCATGTCGCGCAGCTCGTCCTGCTCGGCGTCGAGCGCGATGATCATATGGCCAGTCGCCGGAATGTCCTCGCAGAACTCGTTCTTGGAGGCGTCCGGCATATAGCCGGTGAAGTTCATTATGTCCGGGCCGACATAGAGGCGGCATCGCCCTTCGGCGGAGCCGAGCCGGCCATGGGCGGAGGCGGGCGTCCCCGCGCCGAGAAGCGTCATCAGCAGGACGAGAAGAACGGGCGGCGCGGAACGAGTCGCAGGACGCAGAAACCCATCGATCGACCGCCAGAACGGGGCAAGACCGCTGTCGGACATGATGATTCCCCCATGGAGCATGTGTTGCGGGCCTCGTTCCGTGGGCGCCTTCGCTCCGACGACGAAGCGAGAGCCGGTTCGGCCGACCCGGTCGCTCGCCGCCTGCGACAATGCGGCATGTTAGCGCATTCTTCGCGAGCGGCAAGAGCGTGCGCGGGCTCGGCTTTTGTCCGCCTCCCGGCATAGAATTGCGGCGCGGCTCCGCATCCTATACTGCGTCTTTTGCTTGTGTTTTGCTGGACATGGCGTGAACTTTGCGGCTCTGCGTCCGCGGACTCTTGTTTTTCCGCGGGCCTCACGCCATATTCGACGGCGAGGACCGCGCCGATTGGCCGGATGCACCGGGCCGCGCGGCCTTTTTCGAGAGGATGCTATGTCCAATTTCGACCGCAACACGAGCTTCGGCTACCGGGGCGGCGTCTCCAGAGCCGGCACGGCCGAGATCGACGAGGGCCTGCGCGCCTATATGCTCGGCGTCTATAATTACATGGTCCTGGGTCTCGGCGTGACCGGCGTCGTCGCGCTCGGCACGCATATGCTCGCCGTCGCCAAGGAAGGCGGCCGGCAGATCGCGCTCACGCCCTTCGGCCAGATGCTCTACACGAGCCCGCTGAAATGGGCGGTGATGCTGGCGCCGCTGGCCTTTGTCTTCTTCCTCGGCTATCGCGCCGACCGCATCTCCGCGGCGACGGCTCGCAACCTGTTCCTCGCCTTCTCGGCGGTGATGGGCCTGTCGATGTCGTCGATCATGATCGTCTTCACCGGCGCGTCGATCGCCAAGGTGTTCTTCATCACCGCGGCGGCCTTCGGCGGCCTCAGCCTCTATGGCTACACGACGAAGCGCGATCTCTCGGCCTTCGGCTCCTTCCTGGTGATGGGCCTTTGGGGCCTCGTGCTGGCGAGCCTCGTCAATCTGTTCTTCCAGAGCAGCGCGATGCAGTTCGCTCTGTCGATCCTGTCGGTGTTCATCTTCGCGGGCCTCACCGCCTGGGACACGCAGTCGATCAAGGACGGCTATTATCAGAACGCCGGCTATGGCCAGGAGATGGTGCAGAAGCAGAGCATCTTCGGCGCTCTGTCGCTCTATCTCGACTTCATCAACATGTTCCAGTCGCTGCTCTACCTCTTCGGCGAGCGCAACGACTGATCGGATCGCGGATCCGATCCGGGATAAAGGAAGGCCCCGCTCCGGCGGGGCCTTTTCTTTTTGTCAGTCGCGCACCAATTCCAGCTTCTTTTGCAGCACGGCGACGACGCGCGCGAGATCAGGGCCGCGGCGCATGACGAGGCCGCCGGCGGCGACGACGCAATAGGCGCCTTGGCGGCGCGCCAGATCGGGATTTTTCTCGATGCGATAGAGCGGCGCCTCGCTGGCGCGGCGAAAGATCGAGAACACCGCTTTGGCGGGCGAGAAATCGATGGCGTAATCGCGCCATTCGCCAGCGGCGACCTTGGCGCCATAGAGATCGAGCAGCAGTCGCAGCTCGCGTCGGTCGAAGGACACGAGCGGAGCGCTGCGCTCGGGCGCGCCTCTGGCGCGATCGGCTTCATTGCTCGCGCGGCCTGCCACGACAGAGAGCAGGCCGCGCCGCCGGCTGGGATCGGTCGTCTCCGTCTCGCTCATGCCGTTTTCCCCGATTTTCTCGGGCATGATCGCGCGGCGAATGCGCGAGAGCAAGACAAAGATGACAATGAGACGACGACGTCCGTGCGCGCAAAGCCGAGATTTCACATTTTCGCCAATATCGAGCCCCTTGTCCGCCAAAGGAGCCGACCAATATCTAGCCCATTGCCTCGACACGCTCGAGAAGCGGTTTTTCCGGATTTCGTCAGCCCCCCAGCCCCCCGGAAGGGCGCTTTTCGAGCACATGAGTTCGTGGCGATGGACGGGCCGGCCGGGCGACGCTCGGGCGGCCCGTCTTGTTTTCGGCTTTCCTCTCTCTCGCAAGTCGCGCGGCCTTCGAGGCCCGATTGCGGCCGTCTGGATTTCGGCTGTCTTGCAACTTCGCGGACGATCCCCGATATCACAGGCGCGTTCCGCTCGAGGCGGCTCGGCGGACGCCATTGCCGATCAATGACGATCTCTATATCCCGGCCAGAGCCAGCGCGCCGTCGGCCACGCTTTCATTTGCGGAAAGCGGCGCGCGCGGCGGGAGCCGACAGAAAAGCGGAGACGACGCCCGTGAACGACCACGCCGAGACCCAGACGACCGAGCGCAGCGATTACGGCTTTCAGGCCGATGTCGCGCGGCTCCTGGAGCTCATGACGCATTCTGTCTATTCGGAGCGCGATATTTTCTTGCGCGAGCTCGTGTCCAATTCGGCGGACGCGATCGAGAAGCTGCGCTTCGAGACAGTGGCGAACGAAGGGCTGGCGGCGCAGGCCGGCGCGCCGCTCGTCACCATCGCGCTCGACAAGGAGGCGCGCACGCTCAGCGTCGCGGACAATGGCGTCGGCATGTCGCGCGAGGATCTCGTCGCCGCGCTCGGCACCATCGCCAGCTCCGGCACGCGCGCCTTTCTCGACGATCTCGAGGCCAAGGGCGGCGCCGACAAAGGCGGCTCGCTGATCGGGCGCTTCGGCATCGGCTTTTATTCCGCCTTCATGGTCGCCGACCGCATAGAGGTGGCGACGCGTCGCGCCGGCGCGTCCGAAGCCTTTCTGTGGACGTCGGAAGGCAAGGGCTCGTTCCAGATCGCGCCGCTCGCCTTGGAGGATGCGCCCGCCGTCGGCACGAAGGTGACGCTGCATCTCAATGCGGAATCGGAGGAGTTCCTCGAGCCCTATCGCATCGAGCAGATTTTGCGCGAGCATTCGGGCGCCATAGCGATACCGATCGACCTCGTCGAGGAGAAGGGCAAGGAGCCGCGTCGCCTCACCGACGGCGTGGCGCTGTGGACGCGGCCGAAATCGGAAATCAGCGAGCAGGACTATAAGGATTTCTATCAGCAGATCTCCGGCCAGTTCGACGAGCCGGCGCTCACCATTCATTGGCGCGCGGAAGGGCGCACCGAATATACGGTGCTCGCTTTCGCGCCCGGCTCGCGGCCTTATGATCTCTTCGATCCGCAGCGCAAGAGCCGCTCCAAGCTCTATGTGCGCCGCGTGCTGATCTCGCGCGAGGCCGATCTTCTGCCGCCCTGGCTGCGCTTCATGCGCATCGTCGTCGACAGCGCCGATCTGCCGCTCAACGTCTCGCGCGAGATGGTGCAGAACAATCCGATTCTCGGCGCCATCCGCAAGGCGATCGGCACGCGCGTGCTGAAGGAGCTCGCCGATCTTGCCGCAAATGACGCGGAGAAATTCGCATCCGTGTGGAAGAATTTCGGCGCCGTCATCAAGGAGGGCCTGCACGAGGACCCGGCGCGCCGCGACGAGATTTTCGCCATTGCGCGCTTTGCGACGTCGCAGCATCAGGACGGCGGGCGCAGCCTGAAGGATTATGTGGAAAATCTGCGGCCCAATCAGACCGCGATCTATTACATCACGGGCGACGACAAGAAGCGGCTCGCCTCCAGCCCGCAGGTGGAGGGCTATCGCGCCAAGGGCATCGACGTTCTGCTGCTGGACGATCCGGTCGATTCCTTCTGGGTGACGAGCGCCGTCGGCTATGACGGCAAGCCGTTCAAATCGGTGACGCAGGGCGCCGCGGACATAGACGCCGTGCCGGCGCCGGAAGGCTCCGAGACGCCGCCCGCCGAGGCGAGCGCCGATGTCGCGCTGCTCACCGCCGTGCTGAAGGAGACGCTCGCCGAGCATATCGACGATGTGCGCGTCTCGACTCGGCTGCGCGAAAGTCCCGCCTGTCTCATCGCCGCTGATCACGGCTTCGATCTGCAGCTCGCGCGCATGCTGCAGGAGAGCGGCAATAAGGGCGTCTTCGGCAAGCCGGTGCTGGAGATCAATCCCAGCCATGAGGCGGTGCTGGCGCTCGCGCAAAAGGCCAAGGCCGATCGCGCCGGCGCGGAGGACGGCTTGTGGCTGCTGCTCGACACGGCGCGCATCGCCGATGGCGAGGCGCCGCTCGACGCCGCCGCCTTCGCCAAGCGCGTCGCCGCTCTGCTGGCCAAGAGCTGACGCGGCCGCATGATCGCTCCCGCGCTCGAGGATGCGCGCCGCGCCGCGGCGCTCGAGGAGGTCGCGGCCTTTCTCGAGCGCAACGGGATAGAGGATGCGCGCCGCGACGCGCGCGCGCTTCTATTCGCCGCCGGCGGCTTTGGCGCGGCGGAGCTGCTGCTCGAGCCGATGGCGCAGCTGAGCGAGGCGGCGCGCGCCGCCTTGCGCGATTCCGCGCGGCGCCGCGCGGCGCGCGAGCCGGTGTCGCGCATTATCGGCGCGCGCGGCTTTTGGACTCAGGATGTCGTCGTCGCGCCGGGCGTGCTCGATCCGCGCCCGGATACGGAAACGCTGATCGAGCTTTCGCTCGAGCTGATGCGCGAGCGGCGGCGCGACTCTCTGCTGATTCTCGAGCTCGGCGTCGGCTCGGGCGCCGTTCTCTGCGCCTTGCTCTCGGAATTTCCTGCAGCGCAGGCGATCGGCGTCGATCTTTCCGCGGAGGCTTGCGCCGCCGCTGCGCTCAATCTGTCGCGCTGCGGCTTTGCGAATCGCGCCTCCTTGCTGCGCGGGCGCTGGGCCGATGCGCTCGCCGCGCGCTTCGATCTCATCGTCTCCAACCCGCCCTATATCGCGAGCGGCGAATTGGATGCGCTCGAGCCGGAGGTGCGTCTCCATGATCCGCGCCTCGCGCTCGACGGCGGCGCCGATGGCCTTTCCTGCTATCGCGAGATCATCGACGATCTGCCGCGCCTGCTGGCCGAGCGGGGCGCGGCCGTGCTCGAGGCGGGAGACGGCCAGGCGCGCAGCGTCGCCGCGCTGATGGCGGAGAAAGGCCTCGAGCCGGCCGGAATTCGCAAGGACGCGGGCGGGCGCGAGCGCGCCGTCGCGGCGCGTCGCCGCAGCTGACGCATCCGCTGGTCGTGACAAATTGGCTACACCTCCTATTTATGTGAGGGACAGAACATTCGCGCCCTTGGCGAGGCGGCTGCGGTGGACTATAGTCGCTCGCGAAAAGACGCTGAACGTCGTGAGCGACGCCGAGCGCGGATGAGGGGGAATACGGCCGGTCCCCGAATTAGCCGATGGCGCGCATCCCGCGCCGCAGGGGCCGGAGTCCGGCGCAGCCGCTCGAACCAGACAAGACGATGCGAGAAGACTGCATGGTCGAATGTTCGGCGCGACACGGAATGTGATCGAGCAATCGAGCGTGAGCGACGGTTTCGTGATCGGACTGTGACCGCGAAGACGGCGTGAGACACGCAGCTGCGCTCGCCGCGAGCCGAACCTTTCGCCGCCTTTCATGGCCGTGCGATGTGGGTTCGGCGCCGAGCGTGACGCTCGAGTGAATTGGCTCGGGTGAAAAATGAGAATTCGGCGCAGGCCGTTCCATCAGGACGCCGCGCCGGCCGCGCGATCCATGCCGGGATCGCGCAAGCGACAGAACGGATAGACGCGCCGCTCGAGGTCGAGCGGAGCCGCTCCGTTGGATCGGGCTCTTGTGGCAATGGCCGCGCCCGGCTTCCGCCTCTGACGCAGTTTCGAGCGTTCGTCCCTTTCGGCGCGTTCCGCCGAAGCGCGACGCCGAGCCGGCAAAGCGTAAGGACCTTCTCGGGGATATTCGATGAGACCAGGACAGAATAAACGCATCCGCGGCCGTAATGGCGGCCGAAAAGGACCCAATCCCCTCACGCGTTCCTACGAGTCGAACGGTCCCGACGTCAAAATCCGCGGCACGGCGCAGCATGTCGCCGAGAAATATCTCCAGCTCGCCCGAGACGCGCAATCCTCCGGCGACACCATCATGGCCGAGAGCCTGCTCCAGCACGCCGAGCATTATTTCCGCCTGATCGCCGCGGCTCAGGCCGCGCAGCAGCAGGCGCAGGGCGGCTATGGCGGCAGGCCCTATGAGACATCGGACTCCGATGTCGACGACGATGACGATTTCAGCGGCATTTCGGATCGTTTCGCGCCGCTGTCCGAGCGTCTGCCGCAGACAGCCGGCTATCAGCCGCCGCCGCAGCAGCCCTATGCGTCCGCGCCTTATGCGCAGCCGACGCCGCAGCCGCAATTCGCGCCGCAGCCGCAGCCCTATGAGGAGCGCCCGATCGGCGATCGCGCCGGCGGCGAGCAGCCGCGCTACGAGCGCCAGCCGCGTCAGGATCGCGGTGGGCAAGATCGCGGCGGTCAGGATCGCGGCGGCTTCCGCGATCGTCGCGACCGCAACAATGGCAATGGCGGCGAGGCGAACGCCGAGGGCGGCGGCGAGCGTCCGCATCGCCAGAATTTCGATCGCAATCGCGAGCGTCGCTTCCCGCCGCGCGTGCAGCCCGCCGCGCAGGAGGAGGCGCCCGCCGCCGCCCTGCCGTCCTTCATCACTGCGCCGATCCGCGCCGCCGGACCGGAGGAGGGCGAGGCTTTCGCGCGTTCCGAGCGCGCCGTCGTTCGCGAGCATGAGGAAGCCGCCGCCGGCTTTCATCTGAACCAGCGCCGCCGCCGCCGCACGCGCGCGCAAGGCGAGGAGGCGAATGGCAATGTCGCGGAGGAGACGCCGCGGACGGGCGAGCTGCCGCTCGCCGATTGATCTGACGAGAATTCCCTCGCGCTCCAGTCGTCGCACCCTCTTTTCGAGCGCGAGGGTCTTTCCCATATCGGCCGTGAAGGTCGCCGCAAGGGGCCGTTTTCACGCCATATAGGGACGAGGCGCGCCGCTTTGCGTGGCGTCTCGAGACCGGAGGGTTTCCATGAATTTCGACAAATACACGACGCGCGCGCAGGGCTTCGTGCAGGCCGCGCTGTCGCTCGCGACGCGTGAGGGCAATCCGCAGCTCACGCCCGAGCATGTGTTGAAAGTTCTGCTCGACGATGAGCAGGGTCTGTCCGCCGGCCTCATCGATCGCGCCGGCGGCCGCTCGCGCGAGGCGCTCGCCAAGACGGAAGCCGCGCTCGCCAAGCTGCCGAAAGTTTCCGGCGGCGGCGCCGGACAGCCTTCGCTCAATCAGGCCACCGCGCGGCTCTTCGACAACGCCGAGAAGCTCGCGCAAAAGGCCAGCGATTCCTACGTCACCGTCGAGCGTCTGCTGCTCGCTCTCGCGCTCGAGAAGGGGACCGAGGCCGCGCGCATTTTGAGCGAGGCGGGCGTGACGCCGCAGACGCTCAACGCCGCCATCGAAGATTTGCGCAAGGGCCGCACGGCGGATTCGTCTTCGGCCGAGAGCGCCTATGATTCGCTGAAGAAATATGCGCGCGATCTCACCGAGGCCGCGCGGGAGGGCAAGCTCGATCCGGTGATCGGCCGCGACGAGGAGATTCGCCGCACCATTCAGGTGCTGTCGCGCCGCACCAAGAATAATCCCGTGCTGATCGGCGAGCCCGGCGTCGGCAAGACGGCGATCATCGAGGGACTGGCGCTGCGCATCGTCAATGGCGACGTGCCCGAATCGCTGCAGGACAAGAAGCTGCTCGCGCTCGACATGGGCGCGCTGATCGCCGGCGCGAAATATCGCGGCGAGTTCGAGGAGCGCTTGAAAGCCGTGCTGAACGAGATCACCGCCGCGCAGGGCGGGATCATATTGTTCATCGACGAGATGCATACGCTGGTCGGCGCCGGCAAGGCCGATGGCGCGATGGACGCCTCCAATCTGCTGAAGCCCGCATTGGCGCGCGGCGAATTGCATTGCGTCGGCGCCACCACGCTCGACGAATATCGCAAGCATGTGGAGAAGGACGCGGCGCTGGCGCGGCGCTTCCAGCCTGTGTTCGTCGATGAGCCGACGGTGGAGGACACCATCTCCATTCTGCGCGGGCTGAAAGAAAAATACGAGATGCACCATGGCGTGCGCATCACCGACGCCGCGATCGTGGCGGCGGCGACGCTCTCCAATCGCTACATCTCGGATCGGTTTCTGCCGGACAAGGCGATCGATCTCGTCGATGAGGCGGGCTCGCGCCTGCGCATGCAGATCGACTCCAAGCCCGAGGAATTGGACGAGCTCGACAGGCGCATCATTCAGCTGCGCATAGAGCAGGAGGCTCTGCGCAAGGAGACCGATCCGGCCTCGAAGGATCGGCTCGCCAAATTGGAGACCGAGCTCGCCGAGCTGACCGAGAAATCATCGGCGCTGACGCAGCGCTGGAAGTCCGAGAAGGACAAGCTCGGCCATGCGCAAAAGCTGAAGGAGCAGCTGGAGAACGCGCGCAATGAGCTGGCGCAGGCGCAGCGCCGCGGCGAGTTTCAGCGCGCCGGCGAGCTGGCCTATGGTCTCATCCCCGATCTCGAGCGCAAGCTCGCCTCGAGCGAGAAAGAGGGCGCGCAGAAGATGCTCGAGGAGGAGGTCACTCCCGAGCATGTGGCGCAGGTCGTCTCGCGCTGGACCGGCATTCCGGTCGATAAAATGCTCGAGGGCGAGCGCGAGAAGCTGCTCCATATGGAGGACGAGCTGGCGCGCCGCGTCGTCGGGCAGAAGGAGGCGGTCGCCGCCGTCTCGACGGCGGTGCGCCGCGCACGCGCCGGATTGCAGGACCCCAATCGCCCGATCGGCTCCTTCATCTTCCTGGGGCCGACCGGCGTCGGCAAGACGGAGCTGACCAAGGCGCTGGCGAATTTCCTCTTCGACGACGAGACCGCTTTGGTGCGGCTCGACATGTCGGAATATATGGAGAAGCATTCGGTCGCGCGTCTCATCGGCGCGCCTCCCGGCTATGTCGGCTATGAGGAGGGCGGCGCGCTCACCGAGGCCGTGCGGCGCCGGCCCTATCAGGTCGTGCTGTTCGACGAGATCGAGAAGGCGCATCCCGATGTGTTCAACGTGCTCCTGCAAGTGCTGGACGACGGCCGCCTGACCGACGGCCAGGGCCGCACGGTGGACTTCAAGAACACGCTCATCATCATGACGTCCAATCTCGGCGCCGAATTCCTGGTGATGCAGCAGGAGGGCGAGGATTCCTCCGCCGTGCATGACGAGGTGATGCAGGTGGTGCGGTCGCACTTCCGGCCGGAGTTCTTGAACCGCGTCGACGAGATCATTCTGTTCCATCGCCTGCGGCGCGAGGATATGGGCGCGATCGTCGATATTCAGATCAAGCGGCTGCAAAAGCTGCTGGACGATCGCAAGATCACGCTGAAGCTGGACGAGAAGGCGCGCGCTCTGCTCGCAGCCAAGGGCTACGACCCGGCCTATGGCGCGCGTCCGCTGAAGCGCGTGATCCAGAAGGAGCTGCAGGACCCGCTCGCCGAGGCGCTGCTCGGCGGCGACATAGCGGATGGCTCGACCGTGTGGGTCTCGACCGACAGCCAGGGGCTGACGCTGGATGGGCGGCCGATCGGTCGGCGGAGCTTCGGGGCCGAAAAGGCGGCGTGAGGAGGGGGCGCGCCGAGCGCGCCCTCATCCGACCCTCGCTGACGCGAGGGCCACCTTCTCCCGCTCGCGGGAGAAGGGCCGCGGCGTCTAAATTCCTGTCGTCTTTCAAGAAGAGGCGTTCTCCTTCTCCCACTTGTGGGAGAAGGTGTCGCGCGAAGGTGCGACGGATGAGGGGCCGGCGCGCAACTTGCTTCCCGCGATAGCGGAGGCGCGCAATGAAATTCTATATGACGCCGGGGTCCTGCTCGACCGGAATTCACATTCTGCTCGAGGAGATCGGCCTCGTGTTCGAGGCCTATATCCTCAATCTGCCGCGGGGCGATCATTTGAAGCCGGAATATCTCGCCATCAACCCGCATGGCACGATTCCGACGCTGGTGCGCGACGATGGCACGGCGCTCTGCGATTTTGTCTCGATCGCGACATGGCTCGCCGAGACCTATCCGCGCCGCAAGCTGCTGCCCGAGGACCTCGCCGGCAAGGAGCGGGCGATGGAAGTGCTCAATTTCGCCACGCGCTACATTCATGGCGAGGGCTTCCGCCGCGTCTTCACGCCGGAGCGCTACGCCGTCGCCGGCGACATAGAGGCGGTGAAGGCGCAAGGTCGCGAGATCGTCGCCGAGGCGCTCTCGAAAGTGAGTGGCGAGCTCGACGGCAAGAATTATGCGGCGGGCGCCTTCTCCATCGCCGACGCCGGCCTGTTCTATGTGGAGTTCTGGGCCGACAAGATCGGCATGGAGCTGCCCGTCAATTGCCGCGCCCATTACGAGCTGATGAAGACGCGGCCGACGGTGCGGCAGGTGCTGGCCGAGGAAGGCTATCGCTGAGCCTTCGCCTTCGCGCGCGACAACTTGCCGCAGGAGAGAGTCCGAGGGCGCCTTGACCCTTCGCTGGCGCTCCCCTAGCGTGAAGGCTCGCAGCTCGGAGAAGGCGGCCCGTGCAAGTCGAGACCCACAAGATCTTCAGAATGGAGAGAGCCGTCGTCGGCATGCTGACGGCTGCTGTTCTTCTGCTGCAGATCGTGGCGGTCGGCTTCGCCACCGGGGCCATGGCGAAGCAGAGCGCTTTCGGCGTCGTCTGCGTCACCGCCCAATCGGGTTCTCCCTCCTCTGACACCACGCCTGTCGATAAGCATGTCGGCCCCTGCTGCATGCTCCATTGCAGCGCGGCGGCCGAGGTCGAGGGCTCCGACGCCGTGGTCATCGTCCTCGCTTTCGACTTCCCGGCGGCGTCTCCGCCGGCGTTCGACGCTCGGACGGCCGAGGCCGCCGCCGCGCCGCCGGAACTGCGGCCCCTCTCGCCACGCGCTCCACCCGCGGCCTTCGCCTGATCCCATTGTGACATCGGGGGCGCATTTTGCCGTCCTCGACCCGGGAGCAGGCCGCGTCCGACGATCGAAGCGCCTCTCGCCGCCGATCGCGACGCCTGAAAGCGGGTTTGGAGAGCGATCGGCTCTTCCCCGTCCTTCAATTGACGAATTTCCGCCCGTGTCTCGCCGAGCGATCGCGTCTCGAAACGCATCGGCTCGCGGCTCTGAAGGCGATCCCATCGGCGCAGCGCCCATAAGATGGCGCACGCCTCTCCTCTTCACTCGGAAGCTCTCCTCCGAGTGGGGCTCCCAACTTTCAACCCCGCCCGATGACGATGGTCTCGGGCGGGTCTTTTTTTAAGAGGGTGAAGTCAGGCCGCGGCGGCGGTGACGCGATTGCGGCCGCCGCTCTTCGACTCATAGAGCGCCTTGTCGGCGCGCCGCAGCAGCGCCTCGGCGTTGGCGTCCTTGCCGCGCTCGGCGATGCCGATCGAGGTGGTGACGGGAATGGTGCGGCCGCTGCGGTCGATGCAGAAGGGCTCGGACTGTATGGCGGCGCGCACGCGCTCCGCCACTTTGGCGGCGACGACCAGCGGCGTGTCCGGCATGACGATGACGAACTCCTCGCCGCCGAGGCGGCAGATGAGATCGGCGCTGCGCACCACGCGTTTCATGCGCTGCGCGAAATGCTTCAGCACCTCGTCGCCGGCGTCGTGGCCATGCGTGTCGTTGACCGATTTGAAATGATCGATGTCGAGCATCATCAGCGTCAGCGCGCGGCCCTTATGAGCGGCCTGGTCGAGCAGAGCGGAGAGATGCGTCTCGAGATAGCGCCTGTTGTTGAGGCCGGTCAGCGAATCGACGGCGGCGAGCTCGATGGCGGCCTGAAGGTCGGAGCGCAGGCTGTCGGCGTAGCGCTTGCGGCGCAGCTGGCTGCGCACGCGGGCGACCAGCTCGTTGCGATCGACCGGCCGCACGATATAGTCGTTCACGCCGAGATCGAGCCCGCGCAATATGCGGCTGCGATCGTCCATATCGGCCATGACGAGAATGGGCAGCGCGCGCGTGCGCTCGAGCGAGCGAATCTGGCTGCAGAAGCGCAGCGCGTCGAAGCCATTGAGATCGAGGCTGACGGCGATGAGATCGAAATTCCCTTCCGCGGCGCGGAACAGCGCGTCCTGCGGATCGGAGACGATCGTCACCTCATGCTGATCGCGCAGCGCCATGGTGATTCGCTCGGCCGAGCCGCCGCGATCCTCGAGCACGAGAATGCGGCCGTTCTTGCCGGCGTCCGCCATTGCGCGGGCGCCCTTGTCGCCGAGGCCGAGGCTGGCGGACGTGTCCGCGCGGGCGCGCAATTCGTCGAGCATCACCTTGAGGCGGGCGAGCGAGCGAACGCGCGCGATGAGCGCGATCTCATCGACGGGCTTGGTGAGGAAGTCGTCGGCGCCGGCCTCGAGGCCGCGCAGGCGATCGGCCGGCTGGTCGAGCGCCGTGACCATCACCACCGGAATATGCGCGGTGAGAGGATCGGCCTTCAGGCGCTTGCACACCTCGAAGCCGTCCATGCCCGGCATCATCACGTCCAGCAGCACGATGTCGCAACGTTCCTCGCGGCAGAGCGCGATCGCCTCCGGCCCATTGGTCGTCGAGAGGACGTCGAAATATTCGGCCGTCAGACGCGCCTCGAGCAATTTGATATTGGGCAGAAGATCATCGACGATCAGAATGCGTGCGGTCATGACGCTCGGCCTCTCACCTGTCCGCCAAAAATGCGTTCACTGTTTCCAGAAAGCGGGCCACGGAAATCGGCTTCGAGAGATAGGCCTCGCAGCCGCCCTGGCGAATTTTCTCCTCGTCCCCCTTCATTGCGAAGGCGGTGATCGCGATGATGGGGATGGACCGCAGCTGCTCGTCGTCCTTGATCCAGCGCGTGACCTCGAGTCCCGAGATCTCCGGCAGCTGAATGTCCATCAATATGAGGTCCGGCGAGTGGCTGCGCGCTAGCGCGATCGCCTCGACGCCGCTCTTGGTCTGCAGCGTCGAATGCCCATTGGCCTCGAGGAGATCGTTGAAGAGCTTCATGTTGAGCTCGTTATCCTCTACGATGAGGACTGTTTTGGGCATTGGCTCCGCTCTCGCGATTCTGCTCTCGTTTCGGCGCGGCTCGCGCCCATTGGCGTCTCGTTCCCGGAGGCGGCGGCGGAAGGTTCCGTCTCGTCTCGAAATCGAAAGCCGGTGCGTTCGAAGACGATCTCGCCTTCGGGTTAGCAGATGAAGATTGATGAAATGAAAATCGAAAAGACTAGACACCGTCTCGGTGGCGAAAAGCGGGCGGCGGCGCCATCGAAATCGGACGCACGATCTATGGCCTTGCGATCATTGGTTTTTCTGGCTGCCGATGATGATCGCATGGGGCGTTTTCTGGCGCTCACGGGCGTCGATCCTGGCGATATTCGCGCGCTGATGGCCGAGGAAGGCTTTCAGATCGCTCTGCTCGCGCATATTTGCGGCGACGAGCCGCTTCTCATCGATTTCGCCAGCGGAGAAAATATTTCGCCCGAAAGCGTCGTCGCGGCGCTGATGGCGCTGTCCGGCCCCATTATGGAATGAGGCGCGAAAGCGGCGCAACGGAGCCTGGGCGCCGAATCATCGCCGTTTTTCGTCATGATTGCCCATCATCCAGGCTCTCCGCCCCCGCTTTGGCGACGAGTCCATCCTGGAAGGACTGCACGCCGGAGACGCCGATCGCGCCCACGATATCGCCGCGATAGACGAGCGGCAGGCCGCCTTCCACCGCCGTGATCCCGGGCAGGCTGAGCATGGCGACGCGGCCGCCGGCGACGATATCCTCGAGCGCCTTGCTCGGACGCTTGAACAAAGCCGCGGTGCGCGCTTTCTGTGTCGCGATCTCGGCGGAGGCGGGCTGCGTTCCGTCGATGCGCTGCAAAAGCACGAGATGGCCGCCTTCGTCGACGATGGCGACGACGACGCTCCAGCCATTCTTCACCGCTTCGGCCTCCGCCGCGGCGGCGACGCGTCTGGCGTCGGCGAGAGTGAGCGCAAATCTGGTCTTCATCTCTATGGATCCCTTGCCTTCGCGGCCGCGGCGAGCGGCGGGCTTGCGCGCCGGCGCCCGCTCGAATAGGGAGGTAACGAGCACGAAACGGCCGGCGCGCGCAAGCCGGCCGCAGCGCCGAGCCACAGTTTCGGCATTTTCAGCGAGACCGCATGTCCCTTCTCATGCCGCTACCCGAGCAGGCGATATTGGCGCGCCGCGAGGAGCTGCTGGCGCGCCTGCGCGCCATTCTGCCCGCCGCCAATGTCATCGCCGACGAGACTGCGCGCCGCGCCTATGAATGCGACGCGCTGGTCATGTATCGCGCGCTGCCGCTGGTCGTGGCGCTGCCGGAGACGGTGGCGCAGGTGAGCGCGATCATGGCGCTGGCGCAGGAGATGAATGTGAAAGTGGTGCCGCGCGGCGCCGGCACCTCGCTCTCCGGCGGCGCGCTGCCGCTCGAGGACGGCATTCTGCTCGGAATGTCCAAGTTCAACCGCATATTGGAGGTGGATTTCGAGAATCGCTGCGCGCGCGTGCAGCCCGGCGTGCAAAATCTCGCCATCTCGAAAGCGGTGGAATACGCCGGCTTCTATTATGCGCCCGATCCCTCCTCGCAGATCGCCTGCACCATAGGCGGCAATGTCGGCGAGAACGCCGGCGGCGTGCATTGCCTGAAATATGGCCTCACCACCAATAATATCCTCGGCCTCGAGGTCGCGCTGATGGGCGGCGAGGTGTTGCGCCTCGGCGGCAAGCATTTGGACAGCGAGCTCTATGATCTCATTGGGCTGATGACGGGCTCCGAGGGTCTGCTCGGCGTGGTGACGGAAGTGACGGTGCGGCTGCTGCAAAAGCCCGTGTCCGCGCGCGGCCTGCTGCTCGCTTTTCCGACTGTGGAGGCCGGCGCGCGTTGCGTCGGCGCCATCATCGCGCATGGCATTATTCCGGGCGGGCTCGAGATGATGGACGCCGCCACCATCGGCGCGGTCGAGAGCTTCCAGCCCTGCGGCTATCCGCTCGACGCCGGCGCCATCGTCATCGTGGAGCTGGACGGCACGCCGGCGGAGGTCGATCATCTTGTCGCCGTCGTCGAGAGCATCGCCCGCGACGAAGGCGCGACGCAGACGCGAATCTCGCAGAATGAGGCGGAGCGCTTGCGCTTCTGGGCCGGACGCAAGAACGCTTTTCCGGCGGTGAGCTGCATCGGCCCGGATTATCTCTGCATGGACGGCACGATCCCGCGCGGCCGCCTGCCGGAAGTGCTGACGCGCATGGACGGGCTGGCGAAGCTTCATGGGCTTCGCGTCGCCAATGTGTTTCATGCCGGCGATGGCAATCTGCATCCGCTCATTCTCTATGACGCCTCGAAAGAGGGCGATATCGCGCGCGCCGAAAAGCTCGGCGCCGATATTCTCCGCCTTTGCGTCGAGGTCGGCGGCGTGCTGACCGGCGAGCACGGCGTCGGCGTCGAGAAGCGCGATCTGATGGGCGAGATGTTCGACGAGACCGATCTCGCGCAGCAGCAGCGCGTCAAATGCGCCTTCGATCCGCAGCACAGGCTCAATCCGGGAAAAGTGTTTCCGACTCTGCATCGCTGCGCCGAGCTCGGCATGATGCATGTGCAGAGCGGCAAGCTGCCGTTTCCAGAGCTGCCGAGGTTTTGATGACGCCGGCCGTTTTCCAACAATCTTCGCGCGCGTCCCTTCTCCCACTCGTGGGAGAAGGTGGCCCTCGCGTCAGCGAGGGTCGGATGAGGGTCCGCGCAGCAGGCCTGAGCGCGGGAGCGAGCACGCAATTCTCTCGCGATAGGTCGAGGACCCTCATCCGACCCCGCTTTGCGGGGCCACCTTCTCCCACGAGTGGGAGAAGGACTCGCGCGCCGCGACTCGGGAGCAGCGTCCTATGCCGCTGACTCCGAGAGACGAGAAAGACGTCGTCGAGGCTATCCGCGCCGCGCTCGCGGAGGATGCGCCTTTGTCGATCGAAGGCCATGGCTCCAAAGCCGGGCTCGGCCGCGCGACGCAGCGCGAGCGCGTGCTCTCGCTCGCCGCGCTCACCGGCGTCACGCTCTATGAGCCGCAGGAGCTGGTGCTCACCGCTCGCGTCGGCACGCCTTTGCGTGAGATCGTCGCTCTGCTCGACGCGCAAAATCAGCAATTGGCGTTCGAGCCGATGGATCATGCGGCGCTGCTCGGCGGCGCGCGCGACGACGCCACCATCGGCGGCGTCATTGCGACCAACGCCTCCGGCCCGCGACGGATTAAAGCCGGCGCGGCGCGCGATCATCTGCTCGGCTTTCGCAGCGTCACCGGCCGCGGCGAGATCGTCAAATCCGGCGGCCGCGTGATGAAGAATGTCACGGGCTATGATCTCTCCAAGCTCGTCGCCGGCTCCTATGGCACGCTCGCCGCGCTCACCGAGCTGACGCTGAAGGTGCTGCCAAAGGCGGAGACGGAGGAGACATTGCTGCTCTCCGGCCTCGGCGCCGAAAAGGGCCTCGCAGCGCTGCGCAAGGCGTCCGGCTCGCCTTATGAAGTGTCGAGCCTCGCCTATGATCCGCAGGCCGACGCCGCTGCGCTGCGGCTCGAAGGGCCTCGGATTTCGGTCACGACGCGCCGCGACGATCTCACGCGCTTTCTCGCTGATTTCGGCGGCGCGACGAGCGTTCTCGCAGCAGAGGAAAGCCGCGCATTCTGGTTGCGCCTTCGCGACGCCGAGCCGATCGCGGGGGAGGGCGTCATATGGCGCGTTTCGCTCGCGCCGACGGACGGTTTTGCCTTCGTCGAGCGGCTGCGCGGCGCCGGCGCGCCGATCGTCGCGCATGTCTATGATTGGGCCGGCGGCCTCGTCTGGCTGCGCCTCGAGACGGCCGCCGACGCCCATGCGACGGCCATTCGCGCGATCGTCGATGCGCTCGGGGGCCATGCGACGCTGATCCGCGCCGACGCCGATATTCGCGCGCGCGTGGATGTGTTTCATCCGCAGCCCTCCGCTCTCGCCGCGCTGACGCGGCGCGTGAAGGAGGCTTTCGATCCGCGCTTCATTCTGGAGCGCGGCCGCTTGCGCGCGGAGTTCTGATGGCGCGGACGCCCCCTCCCCAGCCCTCCCCCGCTTTGCGGGAGAGGGAGCAGATTGCGCGCTTCATCGAGAGTGCGCGATACGTCGGCAGCACCCTCTCCCGCAAAGCGGGGGAGGGTGAGGGAGGGGGCCTCTTCGAGACAAGTCGAAAGAAGCGATGCTGACGCAATTCTCACCCGAGCTTCTGGCCGATTCCGACATGGCGCAGTCGGAGAAAATCCTGCGCGCCTGCGTGCATTGCGGCTTCTGCACGGCGACATGCCCGACCTATCTGCTCACAGGCGACGAGCTCGATTCGCCGCGCGGGCGCATCTATCTCATGAAGGAGATGCTGGAGAACGGCCGCGCCGCAGACGAGCGCACCGTGCGGCATGTGGACCGCTGCCTCTCCTGCCTCTCCTGCATGACGACCTGTCCGTCGAGCGTGCATTACATGCATCTCGTCGATCATGCCCGCGCGCATATAGAGAAGACCTACCGGCGTCCGCTCCTCGATCGCATGTTGCGCGCGACGCTCGCCTTCGTGCTGACGCGGCCGGCGCTGTTTCGCCAGTCCATGCGCGCCGCGGCGTTGGCGCGTCCTTTCGCGGGCCTGCTGCCGCAGCGTCTGCGAGACATGATCGCAATGGCGCCGGCGCATTTGCCTGCGCCTTCGCCGATCGATCGCCCGCAAATCGTCGCTGCGCAGGGCGCGCGCAAAATGCGCGTCGCGCTGCTGAGCGGCTGCGCGCAGACCGTGCTCGACACGAAAATCCATGAGGCGACCGCGCGTCTGCTGACGCGGCTCGGCGCCGAGCTGGTGGTGGCGGAAGGCGCCGGCTGTTGCGGCGCGCTGCCGCATCATCTCGGCAAGAGCGCGGACTCACATGCGCTCGCGCGCCGCAATATCGAGGCCTGGACGCGCGAGATCGAGCGCGGCGGGCTCGATCATATCGTCATCGACACATCCGGTTGCGGAACCACGGTCAAAGATTATGGCCATATGTTCCGCGACGATCCTGCGCTCGCGGAAAAGGCCGCGCGCATCGCCGCAATGGCGCGCGACGTGACGGAGGTGATCGCCGCGCTCGATTTCGCGCCGTCGGTCGATGTCGGCAGGCTGCGCGTCGCCTATCATTCCGCCTGCTCATTGCAGCATGGGCAGAAGATCGCCGATCTGCCGATGGAGCTGCTGCGCAGAGCGGGCTTCGAGGTCGTTCCCGTTCCCGAGAGCCATATCTGCTGTGGCTCTGCGGGAACCTATAATCTGTTGCAGGGCGAGCTGGCGAGCGCGTTGCGCGAGCGCAAGGTGGCCAATATCCAATTGGTCGCGCCGCAGGTCATCGCTGCGGGCAATCTCGGCTGCATGATTCAGATCGGGCAGGGGACGGAAATCCCGATCACCCACACCGTGCAATTGCTCGATTGGGCGAGTGGCGGGCCGAAGCCATTTCCGTCATCGCGAGCGTAGCGAAGCCATCCAGGGGCCGCCTCGCGGCTCTGGATCGCGTTGTCGCTGCGCTCCTCGCGATGACAGCGCCTCAGCGCAAAAAGCCGACGATATCCTTCACCGCATCCATATTCGTGCGCGCCAGCTCGCGCGCCCGCGCGGAGCCGTCGCGCAGCACATCGTCGATATAGGCTGCGTCCGCTGTCAGTCTGCGCATTTCGGCGGTGATCGGCGAGAGCTTCGCTACGGCAAGGTCGACGAGGGCGACCTTGAAGGTCGAGAAATTGGAGCCGCCGAATTCGCCGAGCACATCGGCTTTCGTGCGCTGCGACAGCGCTGCGAAAATGCCGACGAGATTATCCGCCTCCGGCCGTCCCTCGAGGCCCTTTTCTTCCGAAGGAAGCGCATCGGGGTCGGTCTTGGCCTTGCGCACTTTTTGCGCGATCTGATCGGCGTCGTCGGAGAGATTTATGCGCGAATAATCGGAGGCGTCCGATTTCGACATTTTCTTCGTGCCGTCGCGCAGGCTCATCACCCGCGTCGCCGGACCGGAGATCAGCGGCTCCGGCAGCGGGAAGAAAGCGTCGTTGAAGCCGTTGCGCGCGATCGATTCGGCGAAGTCGTTGTTGAACTTTTGCGCAATGTCGCGGGCGAGCTCCAAATGCTGCTTCTGATCCTCGCCGACCGGCACATGGGTGGCGCGATAGAGCAGAATGTCGGCGGCCATCAGCACAGGATAGTCGAGCAGGCCCATGGAGGCGTTCTCGCGATCCTTGCCGGCCTTGTCCTTGAACTGCGTCATGCGATTGAGCCAGCCGATGCGGGCGACGCAATTGAGCACCCACGCCAGCTCGGCGTGCTCGGCCACTTGGCTCTGATTGAAGACGATGTTCTTCTTCGGGTCTATGCCGCAGGCGATGAAGGCCGCGGCGATCTCGCGCGTGTTGT
This sequence comes from Methylosinus sp. DMC45, assembly GCF_056313885.1. NCBI lineage: Bacteria > Pseudomonadati > Pseudomonadota > Alphaproteobacteria > Hyphomicrobiales > Methylocystaceae > Methylosinus > Methylosinus sp. DMC45. The sequence goes on along the minus strand of NZ_JBQUZK010000019.1, from coordinate 286,254 downwards.
TGCGCAGCGCGACCGGGTCCTGCGGCACGGTGATGGCGTGCAGGTCCACGACGCAATAGAGGCAGTCGAAGCTCTGCTGCAGCTCGACGAATTTGACGATCGCGCCGAGATAATTGCCGAGATGCAGATTGCCGGTGGACTGCACGCCGGAGAAGACGCGCTGCGGAAAGCTGGTCATGAGGAGCGCCGAGTGGTTGAGGCCGGCGGCCCTTATGACAATGCGGGCGCCCGAGCGCAAGAACCCGAGCGCAACTATCCGCCTCAGCCCCGCTCGGCCGCCGCCCAGGCCTCATAGCCGCCGTCGAGGCTGTAGACCTCGGCAAAGCCCATATCGGCGAAGATGCGGGCGTAGGACTGGCTGGAATTGCCGTGATAGCAGCAGACGATGACCGGCCTGTCCTTCGGCGTCTCGAAGAGATAATAGGTCATATCGTCCTGGGAGGCGTTTTCCGCGCCCTCTATATGGCCGCGCGCGAAGGATTGCGGATCGCGCACGTCGAGGACGAGCGTCTCGCCGCGGCTCATCACGTCGCGCGCGGCGGCGACGTCGATCCTGCGAAAATCTTGCGCCATTGTTCGGTCTCGCGCTTCTATAGGCGCCCTCGGCGCCGCTCCGGCCGCGCTATGCGAAGACGGGGCCAACCGGCCGAGCGCCGAGAGAGAAGAGGGCGGCTCGCCTCCCCTTCGAGAGGGGCGACGCCCCGGGGAGCGTGAGCGCGCGTTCCTTGGTTCGCCGCCCGCTCTCGACAATCGGCGCCGCCTCGTGTATTGCGGCGCGTCCAAATCAAAACAGCGTCCCGAAACGCTCGCCACGCCGTCCGGCGCAAGGCGAAACGGCAGGAGTTTTTTTCATGCCCTCCATCATCGAGCAACTCGACGCCGAGCAATCGGCCCGCCTTCTCGAAGGCAAGTCGATCCCGGAATTCCGCCCCGGCGACACCGTCATCGTCAATGTGAAGGTGAAGGAAGGCGACCGCTCCCGCATCCAGGCCTATGAGGGCGTGGTGATCTCCCGTCAGGGCGGCGGCCTCAACGAGGCCTTCACCGTCCGCAAGATTTCCTATGGCGAGGGCGTGGAGCGCGTGTTCCCCCTTCATTCGCCGCTGGTCGACTCGATCAAGCTGGTCCGCCGCGGCAAGGTCCGCCGCGCCAAGCTCTATTATCTGCGCGACCGTCGCGGCAAATCCGCCCGCATCGCCGAGCGCATCGACAATAAGGCCAAGGCCAAGGACAAGCCGGCCCCCGCGGCCGAGTAAGGCTCCCGGAGCCTTTCCCGACATTGCGAGTTTGGCGGAGCGATCCGGCGGCAGGCCGCAGGATCGCTTCATCGTTTCTATGTGAGAGAATCGATGAGCAAAATCCTGTTCTGGGATTTCGAGGGCGTCGTCGCGCGTCGCGCGCCAGATTGGCGGCTGGTGGAGGGCGCGGCGGAGACGCTGGAGGCGCTGGCCGCCAAGGGCTGGACCCATATCGCCTTCGCCGCGGGGACGCAGGACCTCGCCGCCGTGGCGGAAGGCCTGGGCCTCGCCGGCAAATTCGTCGGGCTCCATGACGCCGGCGAGGGCGCGGAGCCGTTGGCGCGGGCGATAGAGGCCGCGCGGCCTTTCGATCAGGCTTTCGTCATCGCCGCCAGCGTGGCCGGCGCCGTGCTGCCGGCGCGGGCGGCGGTGGTTCCGTCCATTCTGGTCGGCGACGCCTCGCCGCTCGCGCAATTCTGCTGCGAATCGCCGTCGGAGATCGAGCTGGCGCTCGAAACCTGGACGTCGATGCGGCGGTCTTTCTTCGTCGAGCCGTGACGCGGGCGCTTGCTGAAGCTCAGCCGCCCGAGGAATCGAGCGGCGCGTTCAATATCCATCTGTGGCCGAAGGGATCGCGCAGCGCCGCGTAGCGCGTGCCCCAGAATGTATTGGTCGGCTGCGTCTCGACCTTGGCGCCGAGCTGGGTCGCGCGGGTGACGATCTCGTCCACCTCATGCGCCTTGTCATATTCCAGGCTCACCGAGGCGGTGACCTGCTCGCCTGGCAGCGGCATGCGGGCGTGGCCCAATTCTGGAAAGACGTCCGCGAGCATGACGGAGCCGCCATTGATGGCGAGCTCGCAATGGGCGATGCGCATTCCATCCACGGAAGGCATCAGCGCCCTTTGCTGCGCGCCGAAGGCGGCGGTGTAGAAAGCGATCGCGCCGGCGGCCGGCGAGACGGTGAGATAGGGCGCGACCCTCGGGCGCTGCATGTCATTCCCTCGCCGGTGTTTCCCCAGGGACGATCTCGTCGCCCCAATCTTTCTTTTTTATAGGCGCGTAAGCCGCTTTATCGCGCTTCGCCACCGTAACTTCTTCGATTCCCGCCACAGTGCAAAGCTTTATCCTTAATCCATGCTTTAGAGCCTCCGGCCGCGCCAGCAGGCGGGCCGGGGCCGGCGCGATCGCCGCCTCCTCTCTCGTCGCCACGAGATAGGCGAATTTCTCGTCCTCGAAGGGCGCGTCGGCGCCTTTCAGCAGCTTATGGTCGCGCGAGCGGGCGAGCCGCACCGAGAAATGGCACCAGTCCGGCGGCTGCAGCGGGCAGGGCGCCGAATGCGGGCAGGGCAGGGAGACCCGCGCGCCCGCGGCGACGAGCCGCGCCCGCATGCGCATCAGGCGCGCATGATCGCGCGGCGTGCCGGGCTCGACGAGGACCAGCGCGCCGGAGCAATTTGCCCAGGCGGCGTCCACGGCGCGGTCGAGGCTGCTTTCCGCGATCTCGGTCAGCGCATAGCTGGCGACGACGAGATCGAAAGGCGCGCCGAGCTCCGGCGGCGCGGAAAGATCGCCGGCGACGATTCGCGCCTTCTCCAACGCCGCGCCGGCGAGCCGGCTGGCGAGCGCGAGAAAGGGCTCGCTGCGGTCGAGCAGCGTATTCTCGTCGATTTGCGGCCAGATCGCGCGCGCGGCGAGGCTCGCGGTCCCGAGGCCTGCGCCGAGGTCCAGCATGCGACGCGGCGAGAAGCCCGGCGCCCTTTCGGCAAGCCGGCCGAGAATATGGATGGTCGCGGCATAGGTCGCCGGAAGCCGGTAGAGGGCGTAGGCGAGAGCGTCGTCCTCGCAGAGGATCGCCTGCGCCGTCGTCCCGCCGGAGCGATAGAGCGCGGAAATGCGCGCCGCCCGCTCCGCCAGCGCTCGGCGCGAGCGCTCGTCCAATAGGCGTTCCAGCGCCGCCGTCAGCTCCTGTGGCGGCGCCGTCGATATTCGCGTCACGTCGAAGGGACCTCCCGCTGGGGCGTTGGCGAGATTACATGCTTCCAAGCCGCCCATGTTGCGAGTAGAACAGCCTACGCGGTTCGGTCGAGGCCGAATTACGGTTCTTTTTACGGCTCGGAGCAGGAACGAGACAAATGGCAGGACGCCCGCGCACGCTCTACGACAAGATCTGGGACGATCATGTGGTTCACGAGCAGGAGGACGGCGCGTCCCTCATCTACATCGATCGCCATCTGATCCATGAGGTGACGAGCCCGCAGGCCTTCGAGGGGCTGCGCACCTCCGGCCGCAAGGTCCGCGCGCCGGGCAAGACGCTGGCCGTCGTCGACCATAATGTGCCGACGACCGACCGCTCGCTGCCGATCACTGATCCCGAGAGCAAGGCGCAGGTCGAGCAGCTCGCCATCAACGCCGCGGAATTCGGCGTCGAATATTACAATGAGCATGATTCGCGTCAGGGCGTCGTGCATATCGTCGGCCCGGAGCAGGGCTTCACTTTGCCCGGCACGACGATCGTCTGCGGCGACAGCCACACCTCCACCCATGGCGCCTTCGGCGCGCTCGCCCATGGCATCGGCACCTCCGAGGTCGAGCATGTTCTGGCGACGCAGACGCTGATCCAGAAAAAGGCCGCCAACATGCTGGTGCGCGTCGACGGCAAGCTGGCCGAGGGCGCGACCGCCAAGGACATAATTCTCGCCATCATCGGCGAGATCGGCACCGCCGGCGGCACCGGCCATGTGATCGAATATGCGGGCGAGGCGATCCGCGACCTCTCGATCGAGGGCCGCATGACCGTCTGCAACATGTCGATCGAAGGCGGCGCCCGCGCCGGCCTCGTCGCGCCGGACGAGAAGACCTATGAATATCTCCGCGGCCGGCCCAAGGCCCCGCAGGGCGAGGTCTTCGACGCCGCCGTCCGCTATTGGGAGACGTTGCGCTCCGACGAGGGCGCGCATTACGACCGCGTGATCGTGCTCGACGCCGCCGCTCTGCCGCCGACCCTCACCTGGGGCACCTCGCCCGAGGATGTGATGCCGATCACCGGCCTGGTGCCGACGCCGGACAGCGTCGACAATCCGGCCAAGCGTCAGGCCATCGCTCGCGCGCTCGACTATATGGGCCTCAAGGGCGGCGAGAAGGCGAGCGACATCGCCATCGATCGCGTCTTCATCGGCTCCTGCACCAATGGCCGCATCGAGGATTTGCGCGCCGCGGCCGCCGTGGTCGCCGGCAAGCAGATCAACGCCAAGGTCAACGCCATCGTCGTGCCGGGCTCCGGCCTCGTGAAGGCGCAGGCGGAGGCGGAGGGGCTGGACAAGGTGTTCACCGCCGCCGGCTTCGAATGGCGCGAGCCGGGCTGCTCCATGTGCCTCGCGATGAACCCGGACCGCCTCGCGCCCGGCGAGCGCTGCGCCTCGACCTCGAACCGCAATTTCGAGGGCCGCCAGGGCTTCAAGGGCCGCACCCATCTCGTGTCGCCGGCCATGGCGGCGGCGGCGGCCATCGCCGGCCATTTCGTGGATGTCCGCAGCTGGAGGTAAGTCTCGCATGGCCTCGCCTCTCGACGACAGCGCTCTCGCCCAGCTCCGCGCCCCTTCGCTCGAGGATCTCGAGGTTCTGGCCGATGCGGCCTTCGCATCGCTGCCATCGCGCTTCACGCGGCTCTGCGAAGGTCTCGTGATCCATGTCGAGGATTTCCCGGACGAGGAAATCCTCGAGGAGATGGAATGCGAGACGGAGTTCGATCTGCTGGGGCTGTTCCGCGGCCAGGGCCTCGCCCAGCGCGAGGCCGCGGCGCAAACCGGCGAGCCGCCCAATATGATCTGGCTCTATCGCCGTCCGATCATCGACTTTTGGGCGGATGGCGAGGACACTCTGCAAGAGATCATCACCCATGTCCTCGTGCATGAGATCGGCCATCACTTCGGCCTCTCGGACGAGGATATGGAGGAGATCGAGCAGAAGGCGGGGTGAGCCTCACTCGGGCGGCGCAGGGAAACGCAGCTCGCAGCGCAGGCCCTTCGCGCCGGGCTCTATGATGGCGGCGCCGCCGAGCTGCTGGCCGAGCGAGCGCACCAGCTTATGCCCGTAGCCGAGGCCCATCGCTTCCGTGGAGGCGGGGCCGACGCCATCGTCCTCCACTGTCAGGACGAGATTCTCGCCGTCGCGCGTCAGCCGCACCTTCACCGTCCCGGCGCGCTCGTCGGGAAACGCATGTTTCAGCGCATTGACGACGAGCTCGTTGACGATCAGCGCGACCGAGCGCGCATCATCCATCTCCAGCGCGCAATCCGCCACTTCGGTCCGCAGCGCGATCGGCCGCACGCCGATCATCGCGAGCCGAAGATTGGCGCAGAGGTCGTCGATGAGCGGCCGCATCCACACGGCGCGCGCCCCGTCGTGCTGGAGCAGCGCATAGACGCGGCTCACCACTGCGACCCGGCTCGCCGCCGCCAGCAATGGGGCGCGCGCATCGTCGTCGTCGAGCGCGCGCGCCTCCATCTGCAGCATGGAGCAGACGAATTGCAGATCGTTCTTCGTGCGATGCGCCATTTCCTGGAGATAGAGCTTCCTCAATCGCTCGGTCTTGGTCGCCAGCGCATGAGCGGCGGCGGTCTCGTCGCCGCGTCGGTCGATCACGCCGGCGAGCTCCTGCATCACGAAGACGATGGCGAGAGCGACGCCGATGAATAGAACCAGAGCCAGGGCCTCGGCCGGGTCCGAGACGGCGAAGCCTTCGCCCGGAAACAGAAAATAGGCGGCGAGCGCCGCGCCGAAGGCCGCCGACCAGCCGCCCGCCTCGCCGCCAAAGAGCAGAGCCGAGAACATGACGGCGGGGACGAAGAGGAGCAGCTGTCCCGGCGGCAATTTCTCGCGCAGCGATATGTGCAGCGCGAGCGCGCCCAAGCAGAGGCCCGTCGCTCCGAGAAAACGCGCCCAGATGGGCAGCGCCCGCGAGCGCGCGGCCAGCGCGAGAAGCTCATGCATGATGAAGTCTCATTCGTGAGCGCGGCTGTCAGCTCGGCAGCCGCATCGTCACCTCGAATGTAGCGCCCTGCAGCGGCTGCGACCGCGCGGTCAGCGTCCAGCCATGGCGATCGGCGATGGTTTTGCAGATCGCGAGCCCGATTCCGGTGCCCGGATATTCGGCCTTGCTGTGCAGGCGCTTGAACGGCTCGAAAATGGCGCTCGCATATTTCGCCTCGAAGCCGACGCCGTCATCGGAGACGGAGAGGCGCAGCACAGAGTCCTCGACATGGCCGTGGATGGCGATGCGGGGCGTCTCGCCCTGGCGGCGGAATTTTATCGCATTGCTGACGAGATTATGCATGAGCCGCGCGAATTGCGGCGGGTCCGCCTCGAATTCCACGCAGGGCGCGTCGAGGCTGACATCGGCGCCCGATTCCTCGATCAGCTCGGAGAGATCGGCCAGAGCGGATTGAATCTCGACGCGCAGATTGCGCCGCTGCAGCTTGAGCGGAGCCTCGACGATGCGCGAATAGACCAGCAGATCCTCGACCAGCTCGCGCGCGCGCAGCGCCGAGCCGCGCATCACCTCGCTCGCATAGGAAATGTCCTTCTGATCGGAGGAGGAGACGGCGGAGTCGAGCATTTGCGAGAAGGCGACGATCTTGCGCAGCGGCTCCTGCAGATCATGCGAGGCGACATAGGCGAAGCGGGCGAGCCGCTCATTGACGCGCTCGAGCTCGACGATGCGCTGCTCCAGCGCCCGCTCTGCCGCGAGCCGGGCCGCCTCCTCGCGGCGACGCTCGGTCACATCCTGCGCATAGCCGTGCCAGACGGTGGAGCCGTCGGCCTGGCGCACCGGCTGCGCCTGCGTCTCCAGCCAGATCGTCCCCTTGGAGGGATGGTCGTAGCGGAACTCCTCGCGCAGCAGCGTCATCTGCGCCGCCGAGCGCGCGAAGCTGGCGCGCATGCGCTCGGCGTCGTCGCCGTGGATGCGGCGGAGCATGGGCGCGGCGTTGTCGCAAATCTCCTCCGGCGCGACGCCGAAGACATTGCGCACATTCTCCGCGAGATAGGGGCAGGAGCTGAAGCCGCCCGTGTCGAGCCGGAAGGAGAAGACGACGCCGGGCGCCGCCAGCGCGACATTGCCGAACTGCTCGACGAGGCGCGCATTCTGCGCCGCGAGCCGCTCCATGGCGTGGAGCGTCTCCAGATTGTCGACATGGGTCAGCGTGCGCTGAAAGGCTTCGCCGACGATGATGATGAACGCATCCGTCGTCAGAAAGGCAGCGAAGGCCAGCGCATCCTCGAGACCGTCCACCGGCGCGAGCCAGAATTGAATGACCGCGACAATGACGAGCAGGGCCGTCACGCCGGACGCCGCGCCGCCGACGAAGGAGGCGACGAGCAGGGGAAGATGGAAGGTGAGATAGAGATGGCCGCCGCTCTCGCCGGTGATGACCATGCGCCAGGCGACGGCCGCCGCCGCCGCGAGCAGCCCGATGGCGATGCGCCAGGAGAGCGGCGAGCGATACCAGCGCGCGACCCGTGGCGCGAGCGCGACGATGAGCGCCCGCAAGCGGCCGCGCTCGGCGTGGGGGAGGTCGGAGCTCGCCGCGGTCGGCGGCATTTTGAGGCTCGGCATGCTTGGGCTCGCTCGCATCCGCGGACATCGAAGCGGCGCGCTTCGCTTGGCGCGGATGCGTCCTCGAGGGTCCTGTCGGGAATTAGTCTTCCCGACGGAAAGGGCGCGGCGGACGCCGGCCTTTGCGCCCTATGCGCGCGCTCTCGGGCTCATTTATGACCGAAAGCGGCGCATGGAAGCGCCTGCGACGATAAGCCCGTCGCGACGATGAGCCGGTCACAAGGCGCGGCTGCCGGGCGTCTGGCCCTTCTCATAATTGGTGCCGAAGACATAATCCCACCAGATCGCATGGACGCCGAAGCCGCGTTCTGGATCGCGGAAATGATGCAGCATGTGCAGGCGGCGCACCAGATGGCCGAGCTTGGACTTGGGCTGGCCGTGATGCGTCCAGTAATGCACGCAGTCATAGAGCACATAGCCGGCGATGAAACCCGCGAGCATGGGCCAGGCGAAATCGCCGCCGAAGACGAGGCGGATGAGCGAGAGCGCGATCAGCATGATCGGCGTCGACAGCAGCGGCGGCATGACGAGCCGCAGCGGATCGCTCGGATAGATGTGATGCACGCCATGGATGAGGAATTGGAAGCGCGGCCCGAGCCCGAAGGGCAGCGGAAACACCGTATGGAACAGGAAGCGATGGCCGAAATATTCGGTCAGCGTCCAGGCGATGTAGCCGGCGACGAAGGCGAGGAGAATATAGCCCGCGCTCGCATAATTGCTCGCATAGGCGAGGAGCCAGAGGATGATCGGCCCATAGACGAGCGGCGGGGTCAGATGGTGGACGCGCGAATATTTGTCGAGAAGGTCGCTCTCGAAGAGGCGCGGCGAGGCGTCGAGCGCCTCGTTTTCGATGGCAGTCATGGGAAACTCTACTCCGCCGGAACGGGAACGAGCTGCGCGGCGCTGGCGACCTCCACATTGGCGGAGCGCGTCTGCAGCGAATAGCGCGGGTCGAAGACGAAAGTGACGAGCAGGGCGAACCACGAATAATGGGCACCGAGCGGCTTGTAGAACTCCGGCGCCATCTCGGTGAGCTCCGGCAGGCGGCGCCAGGGTATCTCGTGAAAGTCGTGATGCTCGTTGTGATAGCCGATGTTGAGCGCGACCTTGTTGAGCGGGCCGTAATAGTCGAACGTGCCCTGATTGGGGCCGAAGGCGAAATGCTCCTGCACCCAGCGCGCGCTCAGAGGATGCAGCCCGCCGACCGAGAACCAGAAGGAGAGGATCAGATAGAGCAGCGCATTGGCGCCGAAGGTCCAGAGCACGAAGATGTCGAAGATCAGGATGACGGCCGTGTTGATATAGGTCCAAAAGCCCATGAAAGGCACAGTGCCCTTGAGCCGCGAGAGGCGCGCCAGCTGGATCGCCGGGAAGAAGAACAGCCACAGCGCCTTGCGCCATGTGCTATTGCCCACCCACTCCACCTCCCAATGGCTCGGAATGTCGGCGTCGTAATCATAGGCCGACAGATGCGAGTGATGCTTGATGTGATAGCAGCGAAAGCCCATCGCCGTCGGAAAGGCGTTGGGGAGATCGGCGAGCAAGGCGGTGAGCTTGTTGTAGAGCGTGTTCTCGAACACGCAATTGTGGATCGCGTCGTGAATGGCAACGAAAGCCGCGTGATTGGCGAAGGCGCCGACGCAAATCGCCAGCAGCAGGGTCAGCGGCCAATAGGAGAGGCCGAGCCAGCCGAGAATGGCGGCGATCGTCAGCTGGCCGGCGAATATCCCGGCGGTGATCTTGAAAGTGAGATCATCCTTGCCGAACAGCGTCCTCACCTCGGGATGCGCCTCGAGAATGAGGCGGCGACGCTCGACATGCGAGCGATCGGCGGAGGACGTCGAAGAAATCGAGATGACATTCATGGCGTCGCCTCTTCTCTCACAGCCTCGTTTGCAGCGGGCGGCGCGCCCGCCACGCGCTTCTCATAAACGCGGTGAATCTTGTCGATCTTGCCGCCGAACATTTCGATCGGCTTGCGCATGCCCATATTGTCCTCGAGCACCCAGCCGGCCTCGAGGGCGACGATGCTGGCGTCGACGCAGCTGCGCCGGCGCATATCCTCGATCAGCGACAGCAGGATCGCGCCGCCCGTCGCGCTGTTCTGCAGCGTCTTGCGCGTGCCGAGCAGCAGCAGGCGCGCGGTCGAGAATTTGTGCTTGCGGATGCGCGAGATCAGCTTGAGCCAATTGAAGGGCAGCAGCTTGCCGTCGAAATCTGCGGTGATCTCGTGCAGATTGGGCAGCGCCACCGCGAAGGAGACCGGCGCGCCGTCGAATTCGAGCACGATGCCGAATTCCGGCGGCATCACATATTTCATGAGATCCGCGAAGCCGTCGAGCTCGTCCTTGCCGAGCGGCACGAAGCCCCAATTGTCGCGCCAGCCGTCATTGAACAGATCGGACATCAGAGCGGTTTCGCCCTGCTTCAGATGATCGCGATCGAGCTGGCGAATCTTCAGCCGGTCGCGCCATTCGGGGCGGGCGGCGATGCGGCGCTCCTTGCTGAGATCCTGCTCGGCGGAGAGATGCCGATAGGAGACCAGATCCTTCGCCTTGTCATAGCCGAGCGCCTCGATGAGCCGCGACAGATAGGGAGGATGCCAAGGCGTCAGATACATGGGCGTCGCTTCGAAGCCCTCGATCAGCACGCCGCTCTCGCCATTGATATCCGGCGAGAAGGGGCCGACGATGGTCTCGGCCCCGCGCGCGCGCAGCCATTCCTCCGCCGCCTGCGTCAGCGCGCGCACGACCTCGATGTCGTCGATGGCGTCGAGCGAGCCGAACTGCCATCGCGAGGTGGAGACGGGCTGAATCGTCTTATAGACCTGCGCGCCGATGCGGCCGACCCATTTGCCGTCCTTGCGCGCCAGAAACTCCTGCGCCTCGACATGCTGGAAATGCGGATTGAGCTTGTGGCTGTAGAGATTCCAGCGCTCGGCGTCCAGCGACGGCGCGAAGCCCTTATGGCCCTTATAGATGAGACGCGGAAGCTTGCAGAAGGTCAGGAATCGCGAAAGATTATCGACGGGAACAATCTCGATGCCGGCCATAGCGAACACCTATCGAGCTAGAGAAGCGAGCGAAAGCGGGCATATCGACGCGGGAAAGGGAAAGCGCGGGGAGCGGCCGCAGCCGCGCCCTCACAGGCTCGCGCCCGCCATCGCCTTCTTCACCAATTCATGCGCCTCCGCGGCCACCGGCGGCAGATCGCGCAGCGCGTCGAGCACGGCGCGAATCTCATCCTCGGAATGATTGGCGGAGAGGAAGAAACGCAGACGCGGCTGGTCCTTGGGCACGCCGATCTGCACGATCGGCGGCACATAGAAGCCGAGGCCGAGCAAATGCTGCGAGGCCCACATGGTCTCGACGCTGTCCTGGAACAGAATCGGCACCACGCCGCGGCCGATCGCCGGCCCGGTGCTCAGCCCATTGGCGTGGGCGTAATCACGGAAGAATTCGGCGTTGCGCGCCAGCTTGCCGACGCGCCAGCTCTCCTCCTGCATCAGCTGCAGGGCGGTGCGCGCCGAGGCGAGAATCACCGGCGAGAGGCCGACGCTGTAGACGAAGCCCGGCAGAGTGTAGCGGAACCAGTCGATGACCGGCTTTTTCGCGCAGACGAAGCCGCCGCAGGAGGCGAGCGTCTTCGACATTGTGCCGACGACGAGATCGAGCCGGCCGGGATCGACGCCCTGCAGCTCGGCGAGGCCGCGGCCCGTCTCGCCCAGCACGCCGAGCGAATGCGCTTCATCGACCATCAGCCATGCGTCATGGCGGTCTTTCAGCTCCACGAGGCGCGGCAGATCGGCGGTGTCGCCGTCCATGCTGTATATGCCCTCAACGACGATGAGCACATGGCGGAAGTCCTGGCGCTTCTTGGCGAGGAGATGATCCAGATGCTCGAAGTCGTTGTGGCGGAACTTGATGACCTCGGCCGGCGAGGCCTCGCAGCCGGCGACGATGCTGTTGTGGGCGAGCTCGTCGATGAACAGAGCGTCGCGCTTGCCGAGCAGCCAGGAGATGGTCGTCACATTGGCGAGATAGCCGGAGACCAGCGTCAGCGCCGCCTCCATGCCGAGAAATTCGGCGATCTCCGCCTCGAAGGGCTTGTGAGTCGAGCGCTCGCCGCCGACGAGGCGCGAGGCCAGCGCGCCGACGCCGAGCCGATGCAGCTCGCGATCGGCCTCCTCCAGAATCTTGGGGTGATTGGCGAGGCCGAGATAGTCGTAATTGGCGAAGCTGACGAAATGCGTCCCCTTCGCCTCGAAATCGGCGCGAAGCCGATCGATCTGCGCGAAGAAGGGATCGTGATATTGGAGGAGCGCATTGCCGGCGAAACGAAATCGTCTCGATGCGTAGTCCGAAAGGCTGTTATGCTTCGCCACTTAGTGCGTCATCCCTCGAGTCTGCGGCCGCGCGCGCGTCTCGCGGCGCCGCATTGGAAGAGGACGCCCGATTCCTCGGAACGTCCGCGGTCGGCCCGCAGGCTTAGCACCCTTCGGCGCCAGAGCGCCAGCGAAAGCATCGTGGCGCGGGGGAAGTCCTCCTCCGCCGGCGCGCGGGAGGCGGGGATTTCCCCTGCGGCGGAGTTGCTCTATTGGCTCTGGCGATGACAGACATTCCGCATCCGCCCTCCCGTCCCCACGCCGAGCGCGCCTCCGCCCTGCGCCTGCGGGTGGAGGATATCGCCGTCGCCCGCGGCGGGCGGCGCGTGCTCGCGGGCCTCGGCTTCTCCCTTTCGAGCGGCGAGGCGCTGATCGTCACCGGCCGCAATGGGGCCGGCAAATCGACGCTTTTGCGCGCGCTCGCCGGGCTTTTGCCGCGCCTTTCCGGCAGCGTCGCGATCGAGGGCGCCGCGGAGGCCGAGGAGCCGGCGACGCTGCTCCATTATCTCGCCCATGCCGATGGGCTGAAGGCGCCGCTCACCGCCCGCGAGAATCTGGAGTTCTGGGCGCAATTTCTGGGCGAGGAGCCGGATCGCCGCAGCCTCCCGCCGGCCGAGGCGCTGGAGCGGGTCGGGCTCGCGCATTTGTCGGAGACGCTGGTCGCCATGCTCTCCGCCGGGCAGAAGCGCCGCATCGCGCTGGCCCGCCTGCTGGTGGCCTTCCGGCCGCTCTGGCTGCTGGACGAGCCGACCAGCGCGCTCGACGCCGCCTCCCGGACGCGGCTCGCGCGGCTGATGACGGAGCATCGCGCGCTCGGCGGAATGATCATCGCCGCCACGCACGAGCCGCTCGGCCTCGAGGACGCGCGTGAGCTGGCGCTGGGAGCGAATTCGTGAATTCTCCGCTTGTCGCATTGTTCTTGCGCGATTTGCGCGTCGCTCGCCGCATCGGCGGCTCGGCGACCATGGGCGTCGTGTTTTTTCTGGTGATGGTGTCGATCGCGCCTTTCGCCATCGGACCGGACCCCAATCTTCTCGCCCGCATCGGCCCGGCGATCTTGTGGATCGCGGCGCTGCTGGCGAGCCTTCTCTGCCTCGATCGGCTGTTTCAGGCCGATCTCGAGGATGGCTCGCTCGATCTCTTCCACCTCAGCCGCGCGCCGCTCGAGCTGGCGGTTCTGGTGAAATGCGCCGCTCATTGGGTGACGACCGGCCTGCCGCTGGCGCTGGCGGCGCCCTTTCTCGGCCTGATGCTGCAGCAGGAGGAGACGGCGCTCGCCGCCGTCACGATCACGCTTCTGGCCGGCACGCCGGCGTTGACGCTGATCGGCGCCATAGGCGCGGCGGCGACGGTGACATTGCGCCGCGGCGGCCTGCTGATGGCGCTGCTGGTGCTGCCGCTGACGATTCCGGTGCTGATTTTCGGGGTGTCGGCGGCGGAGGCGGCGACGGGCGGCACAGTGTCCTTCTTCGCGCCCTTCGCGATTCTATGCGCGATCAGCCTGGCGTCGCTGGCGCTCTGTCCCTTCGCCGCGGCGGCGGCGCTGCGGAGCGTGGGGGAGTGACGATATAGCTGTTTCCGTTCGGCGGCTTCGTGATAGTCTTCGTGAATGGCGAAGCGAGACCATCCGATTGTGCGGCGCCGGTCCCTCATCTTGGGGCTGGTGGGCTTTTCGCGCATCAGCGCCGTCGAGGGCGTGCGTCTCGACGCCGACAGCAAGAGAATGTTCGCCGACTTCGAGCGTCGTGGCTTGACCGACGCAGAGCGTCGCCGCGCGATCTACGAAAAGCACGCGAAAAAAGCTTGAGGCGCCGTGTATCGCGCTATTGTCGATCCCTATTGCTATAGCGGAACGACCGTTCTCAAAAATCGTCTCGGACTTCGCGCGCAGGCCGATCTCGACGCATTCGAGGCCGAAGCGACGGCGCAACGGTTTTCGGAACCGCTGCCGATGGGACGCTTCGGCGTTCGACATTATTGCGCCCTTCATCGCCATATTTTCGGAGACGTCTATCGCTGGGCCGGATGTTTCCGTTCCATCAGAATCGCCAAGGGCGCGAGCATGTTCTGCTACCCGGAGCATATCGCCGCCGAAATGGCGCGGATATTCGACGGGCTTCGAAACGACGGCGGTCTGCGGGACTTGCCCGTCGCTCTCTTTGCCGCTCGATCGGCTCGTTTCTTGTCCGAGCTCAATGCCGTTCATCCGTTTCGAGACGGCAATGGCCGGGCGCAACTCGCGTTTTTTGTGCTTCTCGCCGATCACGCGGGGCGCACGCCGAAGCTGCGCAGACTGAAGGCGGAGTCCTTCCTCGCCGCCATGATCGAGAGTTTTCATGGCCGCGAGGAGAAGCTCATAGCCGAGATCGAGCGGCTGATATCCTGACGGAGCCCGCGTCAGTACAACCCGCCGGTCCCGCTGCCCACCTGCTTGTCCACATCCTGCGCGGCGCCGGACTGCAATCCGCCGTCACTGCCGGCCGGGGAGTAGGAATCGGGCGGCGCGGTGCCGGGCTTGAAGGCCTCGAGGATAGAGCCGGAGCCCTTCGAGCGCAGGCCCGAATGCGGATCGACCGAGATCAGCTTTATGCCCGGCGGCACGCGGAAGGGCACGTCGGGCTTGTCTTTCAGCGCCACCATCATGAAGTCGCGGAAGATCGGCGCGGCGTAGGTCGCCGCTTGCGCGCTCTTGCCCTCGCCGACGGGGCGGGGGCGGTCGTAGCCGATATAGACGCCGACGGCGAGATCGGGCGAGAAGCCGACGAACCAGAGGTCCTTGGCCTCGTTGGTGGTGCCGGTCTTGCCGGCGAGATGCTTGCCGACGGCCTTGATCGACTGGCCGGTGCCGCGCTCGATGACGCCTTCCATGATGGAGGTGATCTGATAGGCGGTCAGCGGATCGAGCACCTGCTCGCGCTTGTCGATCAGCTTGGGCTCGTTCTGGCTCTCCCATTTGGGGGCGTCGCAGCCCAGGCATTGGCGCTCGTCATGGCGATAGATCGTCTTGCCCCAGCGGTCCTGAATGCGGTCGATCAGCGTCGCCTTCACCCGCTTGCCGCCATTGCACAGCATGGAATAGGCGGTGACCATGCGCATCACCGTCGTCTCGCCGGCGCCGAGCGACATGGGCAGATAGAGCGGCATGTCGTCGTAAATGCCGAAGCGCTTGGCGTATTCGGCGATCAGCGGCATGCCGACATCCTTGGCGAGGCGCACCGTCATCATATTCTTGGAGTGCTCGACGCCATAGCGCAGCGGATGCGCGCCGGTTCCGTGCGCGCCCTCGAAATTCTCCGGTGTCCAGCTCTCGCCATTGGCCTGCACGATGGTGATCGGCTCGTCGAGAATGGAGGAGGAGGGCGTGTAGCCATTGTCCAGCGCCGTGGCGTAGACGAAGGGCTTGAAGGAGGAGCCCGGCTGGCGCAGCGCCTGCGTCGCGCGGTTGAACTCCGACTGATCGTAGGAGAAGCCGCCGACCATGGCGAAGACGCGGCCCGTATACGGGTCCATCGCGACCATGGCGCCGGAGATTTCCGGGATTTGGCGCAGCCGATACTGCCCCGGCCGGCCGGCGAGCGGCTCGACATAAATGACGTCGCCCGGCGTCACCGCGGCGCGAATGCTGCGGCCGGCCCAGCGCATGCCTTCTTGCGAGAGCTGGCCGGTCTCGCGCTCGCGCGCCACCTCGCCGGATTTCTCGCGCCCGGGCTGCAGGCCGATGCGGGCGAAGCTGTCGTTCGTCTCCAGCACGACGGCGAGGCGCCAGGGCTTCACATCGCCGAGCGCCGGAATATCGGCGAGCGGCAGGCCCCAATCATAGGAGATGTCGATATGGCGCATCGGGCCGCGGAAGCCATGCGCCTCGTCGAAGCGCACCAGGCCGTCGGCCAGCGCCTTGCGCGTGATGGCCTGCATCTTGGGGTCGAGCGTCGAGCGCACCGAGAGGCCGCCCTCATAGAGCTTCTTGTCCCCATATTTGTCGAGCAGCTCGCGGCGCACCTCCTCG
Organism: Methylosinus sp. DMC45; assembly: GCF_056313885.1. Classification (NCBI taxonomy): domain Bacteria; kingdom Pseudomonadati; phylum Pseudomonadota; class Alphaproteobacteria; order Hyphomicrobiales; family Methylocystaceae; genus Methylosinus; species Methylosinus sp. DMC45. The sequence goes on along the minus strand of NZ_JBQUZK010000019.1, from coordinate 270,011 downwards.
GCGAAATAGCCGGCGACATAGGTGTTGGGCGAGGTGACGCGCGGATTGACGCCGAGCGGCTCGGTCTTGGCCTTGTCGCCGTCCTTCTGCGAGACGAAGCCGTCGGCGACCATGCGGTCGATGACGTAATTGCGGCGCTCGAGCGCGCGGTCGCGATGCTGGAAGGGATGGTAGTTGTTCGGCGCCTTGGGCAAAGCGGCGAGATAGGCCGCCTCCGGTATCGTCAGCTCATAGACCGATTTGTTGAAATAGTTCAGCGCGGCGGCGGCGACGCCGTAATTGCCGAGGCCGAGATAGATCTCGTTGAGATAGAGCTCGAGGATGCGGTCCTTGGGATAGGCCGCCTCTATGCGGAAGGAGATCAGCGCCTCTCTGATCTTGCGCTCGAAGCTGCGCTCATTGCCGACGAGGAAGTTCTTGGCCACCTGCTGGGTGATGGTGGAGGCGCCCTGCATATGCCGGCCGCCCTGGGCGAGGATCGAGGCCGCGCGGGCGATGCCTTCGAAATCGACGCCATTATGCGTGTAGAAATTCTTGTCCTCGGCCGAGATGAAGGCCTGCTTGACCAGCGGCGGAATGGCCGCGCTCGGCAGGAACAGCCGGCGCTCGCGCGAATATTCGGCGAGGATGGAGCCGTCATTGGCGTGGATGCGCGTCGTGACCGGCGGCTCGTAATTGCGCAACTGCGCCGTGTCCGGCAGATCCTTCGAGAATATGTAGACGACGCCGGCCGCCGCCGTCACGGCGATCAGGAAGACGATGGCGCCGGTCGCGAAGAGGAAGCCGAAGAACCGGACGAGCAGACGCATGAAGGATGATCCTCGAGGGAGACGCGTTGCTGTGAAATCTGGCGCGCTGCGCGCCGAAGGCGTCCCGTTTAGAGCATATTTTGTCGTGACGGAAACCGAATCGGCCTCCCGCCATCCCCATCCTTAGCCCAATTTTTATGTTTTATTGTGGGCGTTGCGTCGTGGCCACGGCCTGAGAGGGCGCGCTGGCCTGAAGCTGCGCCGGCTCCCGGCGCTCGTCGAAATAGCGCTCGATCGCCTGCGCCGTGGCCTCTGCGGCGCGCTCGCGCCATTCCGGCGACAGCATGCGCGAGAGGTCGCGCGCGCTGGACAAATAGCCGAGCTCCAGCAGGACGGACGGAATATCGAAGGCTTTCAGCACGACGAAGCCGGCGGAGCGGCTCGGATTCTTGTTGAGATGGCCGACGGTCTGCCAATAGGCGATCAGCGTGCGGGCGAAGACATGGCTATAGGCGCGGGTCTCGCGGCGGGTGAGATCGTAGAGAATGTCGCCGACCTCGCCGGCGTCCTCGGATTTGCGCTCGAGCCCGGCGGCGCGATCGGCGAAATTCTCCTTCTCGGCGATCTTGGCGGCCTCCGAGTCGGAGGCGCGGGCGGAGACGGTGTAGACCGTCGCTCCCTCGACGCTGGTCTCGCCCAGCGTATCGGCGTGGATCGAAAGGAACAGCTCCGCCCCGGCCTGGCGCGCGACGCGCACGCGCTCGTCGAGCGCCATGAAGGCGTCCTCATTGCGGGTGAGCAGCACGCGCAGCTTGCCGTCCGCCTCGAGCTTGCCCTTCAGCGCGCGGGCGAATTCGAGGACGATGGTCTTCTCCTGCTCGCCATGCGGGCCGGCGGCGCCGACATCGACGCCGCCATGGCCGGGGTCGATGACGAGCAGAGGCTTGGCGTCGGCTGCGGGCGCCGGCGGCTCGGCCGCGGGGGCGGCGGAAACGGTAGCGGCGTGGGAAGGCGCGAGCCGGGTCGCCTCTGCGGCGAAGCTCGCGGCGTCTGTCGGCTCGAGCTCGACGACGAGGCGCGGGGAGCCGAGCTTCGAATCGCTCTCGGCGCGAAGGATCTTGGCCGGCCGCGTGAGATCGACGACGATTCGCGAGCGTCCGGGCGCGAAATGGCCGAATCGGAAGGAGATCACGAGATCGTCGCCGCTGCGCTTGTCCTTGGCCGGGCGGCCGACCTCTGGGTCGAGACGGAAGGCCATTTCGGGGAGATCGACGACGATTCGATAAGGGTCGGCGACGGGAAAGACGCTCGGCTTCACCTCCGCCGTCGTCTCGAAGACGAGACGGGCGCGGTCCTTCTGCTGCTCCAAGCGGACGGCGATGGCCGAGACAGGCTCGGGCGCGGCGGGTCCGGCTGCTGCGGGCGCGCCGGAGAGGGCGAGACAGAGGGCCGCCGCCGCAAAGCGCAGCGCAGGCGCACGTCGCCCGCCTCTCCGCGAAGGCCCGGCCCCCGTCGGTCGCATCTCGTCCATGTTCTGAATCGCCCCGCTCACGCGTTCGCCCGATAATAATATGGCGTGGCTCGCGCATGCGCGCGAGCCCGGAATCTTTCTGAGGATATCTGGTTAACGCGACGTTAGCGCCCGTCCCGATCGCAGTTGCATCACGCGATCGATCGGAAATCATTTGGAAAAAGGCAGCCCGCGCATTTTTGTGCGGAGGGGATCGCCAGCCTGTGGGCGGAGCCGCCGGCCAACTTGCGGTGTCGCCTTCGAGACATTATGTATGGAACCGTTCCGTGGAAGGGTTCGAAATGCGCCTTGCGCAATTTCGGCGTCTCACGGCGCCGGGAATCGTCTCGGGACGGACGGCGCGTTTTTCCACGGAGCGAATTACGTTCGAATGCACGCCTCGCGCGCGGGTTCCGAACGGGCGGGCGCCGCCGTAAGGCGCTGTGACATAAGGTTTTTGTGACGAGCTCATGGCGAAGTCCATGACATGCCGCCAATCGAGGTCCCGCTCCGCGCGAGAGTATCGCGCGCCGGCGGGCGAATCGATTCGCGCTGTCGCGCCGAGCCGTCGTCACTTCGGCTCCCGATCGGTCCCGCTTCGGCGGCCGGTCGGGCCTCTCGCCCAGTTCGCCGGCGGTCGCGCCGGTTCGCGTATCCGATGTTTCGCGATCGACACCAACTCCCAGAAGACACGCGTCGACGCTCCGACGCTTCGCCGGACCGCGGTCGCATCGTCCCTCACCGGACGTTCGCTCGAGACCGCCGGCGTCGCCTCGCGTCGCGCCGCAAAGAGTTTCTCATGGCCAACAAAATGCTCATCGACGCCTCCCACCCGGAGGAAACCCGCGTAGTCGTGCTACGTGGCAATCGCGTTCAGGAATTCGACTTCGAAGCCGCCGACAAAAGGCCTTTGCGCGGCAATATTTATCTCGCCAAGGTCACGCGTGTGGAGCCGTCGCTCCAGGCCGCCTTCGTGGATTACGGCGGCAATCGTCACGGCTTTCTGGCCTTCGCCGAAATCCATCCCGATTATTATCAGATTCCCGTCGCCGACCGGATCGCTCTGCTCGAGGAGGAGAGCCGCGTCCATCAGCAGGAAGACGAGGAGCCGCGCTCCCATGGCGGTGGTGGCGGCGGAGGCCGTCGCCGCTCGCGCCGCCGCCATTCCGACGGCGCCGAGAAGCGCGCCAATTCCGATGAGGTGATCTCCGAGAGCGCTCCCGAGAACGAGCAGACCGACGCCGCCGAGCAGGCGGCGCCGGCCGCGGAGGAGAGCCGCGCCGAGAACGCGGAATCCGAATCCGCCGCAGCGGAGAGCTTCTCGGCCGAGTCGCGCCCGCAGGAGGCCGTCGAGGCGGAGCCGATCTCCATCGATCCGCAGGGCTTCGGCGTCGTCGAGGCCGGCCATGCCGAGGAAGCGCCGGCCGAGCCGGCCGAGGCCGATCACGAGGTCAAGGCCCGTCGCCAGGACGAGCGCGATGAAGAGCATGAGGCCGAGCGCGAGGAGGCCGAGGCTCGCCGCCGCGACGACGACCATGATGACGAGGAAGAGCACGAGGACGAGGAAGAGCACGTCGAGCATATCGGCGGCGACGCGATGGAAGAGGTGCCGCACCGGCCCTCGCGCTCGCGCCGTCAATATAAGATCCAGGAGGTCATCAAGCGCCGCCAGGTTCTGCTCGTGCAGGTCGTCAAGGAGGAGCGCGGCAACAAGGGCGCGGCGCTGACCACCTATCTCTCGCTCGCCGGCCGCTATTCCGTGCTGATGCCCAACACCGCGCGCGGCGGCGGCATCTCCCGCAAGATCACCGACGGCGCCGATCGCAAGCGCCTGAAGGAGATCGTGCAGGAGCTCGAGGTGCCGGAGGGCATGGGCGTCATTCTGCGCACCGCCGGCGCGACGCGCACCAAGGCCGAGGTCAAGCGCGACTTCGAATATCTGCTGCGCATGTGGGAGAGCGTGCGCGAATTGACGCTGCGCTCCAGCGCGCCGACGCTCGTCTATGAGGAAGGCTCGCTCATCAAGCGCGCCATTCGTGATCTCTATGGCCGCGACGTCGAGGAGGTCATCGTCTCCGGCGAGGAGTCCTATCGCGAGGCGAAGGACTTCATGCGCATGCTCATTCCGAGCCACGCCAAGAACGTCCGCCTCTATCGCGATCCCAATCCGATCTTCGCCTCCGCCGGCGCGGAGGCGCAGCTCGACGCGCTGTTCTCCAATCAGGTGACGCTGAAGTCCGGCGGCTATCTCGTCATCAATCAGACCGAGGCGCTGGTCGCCATCGACGTGAACTCGGGACGCTCCACCCGCGAGCACAATATCGAGGACACGGCGCTGCGCACCAATCTGGAGGCGGCCGACGAGGTCGCCCGCCAGCTGCGCCTGCGCGATCTCGCCGGCCTCATCGTCGTCGATTTCATCGACATGGAGGAGAGCCGCAACAATCGCTCGGTCGAGCGCCGCTTGAAGGATGCGCTGAAGAACGACCGCGCTCGCATTCAGGTCGGCCGCATCTCGCATTTCGGCCTTCTGGAAATGTCGCGCCAGCGCATTCGCGCCGGCGTGCTCGAGGGCTCGACGGTTCCCTGTCCGCATTGCGCCGGCGCCGGCACGGTGCGCTCCACCGCCTCTATCGCGCTGCATGTGCTGCGCGTGCTCGAGGATGCGCTCATCAAGAGCGCGGCGCATGACATCATCCTGCGCACGCGCACCGTGGTCGCGCTCTATATCCTCAATCAGAAGCGCAGCCATCTGCAGGCTTTGGAGCGCCGTTTCGGCGTCGCCATCACCGTCTCCGCCGACGACAGCCTGACCGGCACCTCCTATCATGCGCTGGAGCGCGGCGAGCCGGCCACCGGCGTGCGCGAGCTTCCGGCCCAGACCGCGCTGCGCGTCGATTCGCTCGCCGATCTCGAGGATGAGATCGAGGTCGAGGAGGCGTCCGCCGAGGAAGACGAGATCGTCGAGCGCCGGCCCGAGGTCGCGCGCCGCGAGGAGAGAGCCGCGCGTCCGCCCTTCGTCGAGGAAGAGGGCGAAGGCGAGGACCAGCCGCGGGCGCGCCGTCGGCGTCGTCGCCGCGGACGCGGCGGCGGGCTCTCCGGCGGAGAAGCGCCGGCGCCGGGCGCCGAGCAGCCGTCCGACGAAGGCCTCGCCATTGTCGCGGAGATCGACGGCGTTCCCACCGCGCCGGCCAATGAGGTTCCGCGTCCCGCCGAACGCGGCAGCCGCGGCGGACGCGGTCGCCGCGCCGGCCGTTGGACGCGCTCCTCGCCGCTGCCGCCCGAATTTCGCGAGCAGGGCGCTTTCCCGCTCGACGAGGGCGTCGCCGAAACCGCCGTTTCCCCGGCCGAGGCGCATATCCCGCCTTATGAGGCGAGCGAGGCGGCTCCGGCTCCTGTCGTGACGGAGGCCGCTCCCGTCGCCCCGATCGCCGAGGCTCCGGCGCCGGCCGAAGCGGCTCCGCCGGCGGAGGCCGTCGCTCCGAGCGCGCCAGCGCCCGAGGCTCTTGCGGCGGCTCCGGCTCCCGCTTCCGCGGCTCCTGCGCCGGAGCCTGCGGCTCCGCCCGCTCCCATCGTGCATGAGGCCGCCGCTCCGCCGGCGCCGCCGCGCGAGCCGACCGAGACGATCATCACCGAGGCCGACCCCAATCGTCCCAAGAAGGGCGGCTGGTGGCAGCGCGCCAAGGCCTCGCTCGGCGGCGAGTGACGAAAAGCGCATGACAAAAAAGCGCGGCGGGCCGTGAGCCCGCCGCGCTTTTCTTTTGCGCGAGTGTTTTCGATTTCGAGCCGGCGATCGCTGTCAGATGGTCGGTCTCGGCGCGCCGAGCCAGGCTGCGAGACGATCGAGGCCGAGTCGCACCTCGCTCTCCGCTCCGGCGTAGGAGAAACGCAGCGTTCGCTTGCCGCGCGCGCGATCGAAATCGATTCCGGGCGTGACGGCGACGCCGGCCTCCTCCAGCATTCTTTTGCAGAAGGCGGCCGAATCCGCGGAAAAGCGCGAGATGTCGGCGTAGATGTAGAAGGCGCCGTCCGGCGGCGCGAAATCGCTGAAGCCCAAGCGCGGCAGCCGTTCCAGCAAGAGCGCGCGGCTTCGCGCATAGCCGGCCTTCACCGCCTCGAGCTCCGCCTTCGCCTCGAAGGCCTCGAGCGCAGCGATCTGCGCCAGCGTCGGCGCCGAAATGGCGAGCGATTGCTGCAGCCTTTCCATCGGCCGCACCAGGGATTCGGGCGCCACCAGCCAGCCGAGCCGCCAGCCGGTCATCGCGTAATATTTCGAGAAGCTGTTCACGACGACGGCGTTGCGCGAATGCGCCAGCGCCGTCTCGCAAGCGCGCTCATAGGAGAGCCCGTGATAGATCTCGTCGGAGACGAAGAGAATTCCGGCGTCCTCGCAGAAGGCGCAGATTTTTTCGAATTCGTCGCTCGGAATCATCGCGCCGGTCGGATTGGCCGGGCTCGCCAGCAGCGCGCCGTCGAGGCGTTTCGCGCGATGCGCCGCCGCGAGCAGAGCGGCGGTCGGCGAATAGTGCGTGGCGGCGCCGACATCGATCAGCACGGGCTCGAGGCCGAGCGAGGCGAGGATGTTGGCGTAGGCCGGATAGCCGGGCGCCGTCATGGCGATGCGCGCGCCCGGATCGAAACCGGCGAGAAAGGCCAATAGAAATGCGCCCGACGATCCCGTCGTGACGATGACGCGCTCCGGCGAAACGTCGACGCCATAGGCCTCGCCATAATGGCGCGCGATGCGCTGGCGCAGCGCCGGGCGGCCGAGCGCCTCGGCATAGCCGATGGCGCCTTGGGCGAGCGCGCGCGCCGCGGCCTCGCGCACGGCGAGCGGCGCCGGCGCGCCGGGCTCGCCCAGCTCCATATGGACGATGCGGCGGCCCTGCCGCTCGAGCTCGCGCGTTTCGCTCAGCACATCCATCGCGATGAAAGGCGCGATGGCGCTGCGCTTGGAAGGGGAGGGGGGCGTCGTCATGCGATCAGCATAGCGGCGACGAATATGACATTCGTGGGGCGCGCCGCTGCGCTCTCGTTCGGCTAACGCGCGAAGCCGCGCTGGCGCAGCAGCGCGTCGACATTCGGCATGCGGCCGCGAAAGGCGACATAGGCGTCGGCAGGGTCCTGCGTTCCGCCGGCGGCGTAGATGTGACGGCGCAAGCGCTCCGCAATGTCGGGCGCGAAAGGATCGCCGGCCTCGAGGAACGCCTCATAGGCGTCGGCGTCCAGCGTCTCCGCCCAGAGATAGGAGTAATAGCCCGCCGAATAGCCGTCGCCGGCGAAGACATGAGTGAAATGCGGCGTCCTGTGCCGCATGATGATCTCTTCCGGCATCGATATGCGCGCGAGGCTCTCGCGCTCGAAGCGAAGAGCGTCGAAGCTCTCGTCGATCGCGCTTTCGTGCAGATCGAGATCGACATAGGCGGAGGCGCAGAATTCGACGCTGGCGAAACCCTGATTGAAGTGCCGCGACTTTTGGATGCGCTCGAGCAATTCCTCCGGCATTGGCGCGCCGGTCTCGGCGTGGCGCGCGAAGCCGCGGAGAATTTCCGGCTCCAGCAGCCAATGCTCATAGAGCTGCGAGGGCAGCTCGACGAAATCGCGCGCGACATTGGTGCCGGCGACGAGCGGATAGGTGACGTCCGACAACATGCCGTGCAGCGCATGGCCGAACTCGTGAAACAGCGTGCGCGCGTCGTCGAGGCTGAGCAGAGTCGGCGCGCCATCGGGCGCGCGCGAGAAGTTCAGCACATTGACGATGATGGGACGAATGCGTTCGTCGAGATTCTCCTGGCCGCGAAACTCGGACATCCAGGCGCCGCCGCGCTTGGAGGGACGCGCGAAATAATCGCCGAGGAAGAGCGCGACATGCTCGCCCTTCGCATCGCGAACGTCGAAGGCGCGCACGCTCGGGTGATAGAGATCGAGCCCTGGCGCCTCGACGAAGGAGAGGCCGAACAGTCGTTTCGCGACATGGAAGGCGGCGGCGATTATCTGATCCAGCTGGAAATAGGGACGCAGCTCCGCCTGGTCGAGATCATAGCGCTCCTTGCGCACGCGCTCGGCGTAATGGCGCCAGTCGGCGGCGCCGATCGCGACATTGGCGCCGTCGCGTTCGGCGAGCGCTTGCAGATCGTCGCGCTCCGCCTTCGCCGCCGCGAGCGCCGGCGCCCAGACGCGATCCAAGAGCTCGCGCACCGCTGTCGGCGTCTTCGCCATCGTGTCGTCGAGCTTATAGGCGGCGAAATTCGCAAAGCCATTGAGCCGCGCGCGCTCCTCGCGCAGGCGCAAGATCTCGGCGATCAGCGCGCGATTGTCGGTCGCGCCGCCCGTCTCGCCGCGGCTGGCCCAGGCGCGAAAAGCGGTCTCGCGCAGATCGCGGCGCGTCGAGCTCTGCAGAAAAATCTCGACGCTCGAGCGCGCGAGGGTGACGCCATATTTTCCCGGCGCGCCGCGCTCTCGCGCGACTTGCGCGGCCGAGGCGCGGAAGTCTTCCGACAGCCCGTCGAGATCGCTCTCGTCGAGCAGCAGCAGATAATCGGCCTCGTCGGCGAGCACATTCTGCGCGAAGGATGTGGTGAGATTGGCGAGGCGCTCAGAAATTTCCGCCATGCGGCGCTTCGCCGTCTCGTCGAGCTTGGCGCCCGCGCGCAGGAAGCGCTTATGCGTCAGCTCCAGCACGCGCGCCTGCTCCTCTGTCAGCGCCAGCGCGTCGCGGCGCGCATAGAGCGCATCGACGCGCGAGAACAGCGCGGCGTTCAGCAATATCTCATTTTCGTGCCGCGCCAGCGCGCCGGAGATGTCGCGCTCGATCTCCTGCAGCTCGGGCGTCGTGTCGGTCGCGGCGAGATTCCAGAAGACGCCGCCGACGCGCGCCAGAAGGCGGCCGGAGCGCTCGAGAGCGGCGATTGTGTTCTCGAAATCGGGCGGCGCGGGATCGTCGGCGATGCGCGCGATCTCCGACAGATTTTCCGCCATGGCGGCCGCGAAGGCGGGACGATAGTGCTCGGCCTTCAGCGCGCCGAAGGCCGGCAGGCCGAAAGCTTCGGTCGAGGCAAAGAGCAGCGGATTTTCGGTCGTCATCGGATCCCTCGGTCTTTGCGGGGAGATTTTAAGGGCTCGGACGCCGCCGCGCCAGCCGACTCGGCGGTTGTCGTCGATCCTTTAGTAGTGTAGTAGATTTATAGACTGAATATAATGAGGGCGACGGTTTCCGCCGCCTATCGAAGGAGCGGCGCGGTGACGCAAGCAAAGCAGGGGCCGCATGCAGGAAATGGGTCCGAGCCGGGCGGATTTCCGCAGCTCGGCCGCATCGTCGCGGAGCTCGGCGAGTTGCGTCGCGCCTCGCAGAAGCGCCGCTATCGCGATGGGCGCCTGCCCGAGTTGCCTTCGCGCGAGGCGACGATCGAGATCATCGAGGGGCTCGCGGCGAGCCTCTATCCGCGCCATTTCGGTCCGCCGGAGCTGACCACCGACAGCGCCGACGGCTTCGTGCTCTACACGCTGGACAAGAGCCTGCGCGCCCTGCGCGAGCAGGTGCGGCGCGAGCTGCAATTGCTGGCCAACGGCTCGGATGACGGAACCATCGACCATCGCCCGCGCGCGCATGAGATCGTCGACGCTTTCGCGCAGGCGCTGCCGCTGATACGGGCGCTGCTCGACACCGATATTCGCGCCGCCTATGAGGGCGATCCCGCGGCCAAGAGCCTCGACGAGGTGGTGTTCTCCTATCCCGGCCTTTCGGCGATCATTCGCCACAGGCTCGCGCATCGTCTCTATCTTCTCGGCGCGCCCATGCTCGCGCGGCTCGTGTCGGAGATCGCGCATTCGGCGACGGGAATCGACATTCATCCGGGCGCGGAGATCGGCGAAGGCTTCTTCATCGATCACGGCACCGGCGTCGTCATCGGCGAGACCGCGGTCATCGGCCGGAATGTGCGGCTCTATCAGGCGGTGACGCTGGGCGCCAAGCGTTTCGAGGTCGATGAGACCGGCGCGCTGGTGAAAGGCGGCGCGCGTCATCCGATCATCGAGGACGATGTGGTGATCTACGCCGGCGCCACTGTGCTCGGCCGCATCACCATCGGACGCGGCTCCGTCATCGGCGGCAATGTCTGGCTGACGCATGGCGTGCCGGCGGGCAGCAATGTCACGCAGGCGAAGCCGCTGAGCGAATCCTTCACCTTCGGCGCCGGCATCTGAGCGTCACGGCGTCAGCGCGGCGGCGCTCGGCGCAGGCTCTTCCTTCGCTTCTGTGTCGCCCGCGGCGTCATGCGCGGAGAGCGCCGAGCACAGCGCCGCGGCATTGTCCCATGTGCATGTGGTCGCGCCGATTCCGCGCGTGCATGTGCATCGGTAGAGCACGCCCGCGACGCATCGCGTGGCGCCCGAGTCGCTCGTCGATCGACAATCCTGGGCGGCGGCGGCGCTCGCGGCGATCACAATGGCGGCCGTGAGGCTCCTCATCGGATAGATCATGACGGATGCTCCGAAGATGTCGGCGGATCGACATCGGGCTATCTATCGCGTCGCCGAAGGGGTTCAATACGCGTCGACTCGTCGCGCCCGCGACCGCGCGAATCGCGTTCCCCGACCATGCGAGAGGAGACGTCATGATTCGTGATTACGTCAGCCACGCCGCCAATGAGCGCACGTTTCTCGCATGGGTGCGGACCGGCGTCGCGATCATGGCGCTCGGTTTCGTGATCGAGAAATTCGATCTTTTCGTGCATACGATCAGTGCGACGCTACCAGAGGTAGAGCGCGGCCCGATCTTGCGGCGTTTCGAAAAATTGTCGGGACCATTGACGAGCTGGGGAGGCGGCGGCCTGCTGGTGCTCGGAGGAGTCGCGCTTATCGTCGTCGCAACCGTGCGTTTCATTCACACGCGGCGTCTCATCGCCGATGAGGCGCAGCATGGCTTCGACGCGGGGACGGCGGAACTCGTCGTGCTCGCCGCGCTGCTGCTGCTCGGCGCGGGCTTCGTCGTCTATCTCGCGATCGGCTGACGCGGCGCGACGATCGCGCTCGCCGCGAGCGCTTCACCGCCCATGCGTGCCCGTCGCGCGATGGTCTTCCTCGAACGATTCGATGGGCGCCTGCTCCACCGGCGCCTCCGGCCGCTGCGGCGCGCGCGCCGGCCGGCCTTCCTGCTCGGCGCGGCGGAACTCCTCATATCCCTCATAGATCGGCGCGAGCAGGCCGTTGCATTCCGAGCGGTGCAATTTCGTCTTGTGCATGAGACTCTCGACGATGCGCTCCTGCTCCTTTTGCAAATGGCGCAGCCGCATCGCCGTCACCGATTGCAGCTCCTCGAAGATGGAGAAGCTCAGCCGCTGCTTCTCCTCCTCGGAGAGCGAGGTCGTGTAGTGCGTCTTGTGCATGAAGGACTGCGCCAGACGGAACGCCGTGTTCATGTTGCGGTCGTCGATCCCGTCCTGCGGCGGCGCGCCGAGGAAGATGTGCTCGGCGATTCGCGGCGCCAGCGCGCGCATCGCATGCAGCGCGTCCTTGTCGGCCGGAGTGGCGAGATCATTGATGAAATGGGCGACGCCCTTCTCCTGCTCGAATTGCACGTCGGCGAGCCAGAGATCGGAGCCGGCGCGTCCAGAGCCGCGAAACAGCGACACGCTCTGCGTGCGCAAGCCGCCGGTCGCCGAGATCAGCATGATGCCGGCGGCGCGCGTCGCCGTGCGGCGGCGTCCCGACGTGTCGGGGTCGGCCGGGGCCATGCGCTTGCTCACGGCGCGGCGCAGCGCGCGCGCGGCCTTCTCGGCGCGCAGGCGCTCGGCCTCGATGCGCTGTTGCTCGCGCAGCTCGGCGAGCGCCTGCTCGCGCGCCGCCATCGCCGCCGCATCTATCGTCGACGTCTCCGCCTTGCTCGGCTTCGCCTTGCGTCGCGTATGCGCGATATAGGTGCCCACGCCGCTCCTCCGCAGAGCGCTCGGCTCATCGATCGCGATCCGCTGAAATGTCGCGAGCGTCCGAGGCGCAGGAGAAACGCTAGCGCCGAAGACGACGGCTTCGCGATTGTGGAGAGTCCCCTTGTGGCTGCCACGCAATCCCGCGCGGGGAGGGGCGCCGCGGGCCGAGCGGCGGCTGTGTCCATCGCTTTGCGACGGCCGGGAAAACCCAATATATTCCTATTTACCTAGTCATATTCATCAATTAAATTTCGTGACGTCTTTTTCCTGCCGTCGGCGGAACCGCCGTCGCGGCCATTCAGCGCGATGCGGAGCGTCACGAATGTCGAAATTGCTCTTTCTTCACAGATGGGTGGGCGTGGTATTGGCGCTGTTCATGCTCGTCTGGTTCTCCACCGGATTATCCATCGCCTTCATCGGCTCGCCGACGATCGACCGTGCGCAGAGGCTGGCGCATGCGCCGGCGCTTCTGCCGCAGGACGGCTGGCTCTCGCTGGGCGAGGCGCTGAGCGCCAGCGCCGCAGCGCGCGCGCAGGCCGTCAAGGACGGCGGCGAGGCTGTCGGCGGCGGCATGGGACATGGCGGGGGAATGGGAGGCGGCGGCCATCATGCGCATGGCGGCGCCAAGGCGGAGCCCGGCCTCTCCGATGCGCGGCTGCAGCGCGTGGGCGATGAGCCGATCTGGCTCGTCGAGGACGACGCCGGCCGGCGTTTCGCCCTTTCCGCGACCAATGGCGCGCTCGTCGATTTCGATCCGAAGGCGGCGGAGCGCATCGCGCGCGACTGGCTCGGCGCGCCCTCGCTGCTCTATCTCGACACGGTGGAAGCGGCGGTCGGCTTGCGCAACGCCGAGACGCTGAAGCCGTTTCATCGATTCGCGACGGGGGACGGCGCGGGCACGCAGATCATCGTCTCGGCGCGCACGGGCGAGGTCGCGCAAGTCTCGACGCGGGTCGAGCGCGCTTTCATCTACGCCGGCAATTGGCTGCATCTCTTCCGCTGGCTGGATATGCTCGGCGCCGGCGATTATCGGCGCGACGCGCTCACCTATGTCGGATTTTTCGCCGCCATCGGCGCCTTCAGCGGCGTCGTCATCGGCTGGATCAAATGGAAGCCGGGATTTTTCGGCCGTCCGACCTATGCGCGCGGGCGCACGCAGCCCTATCGCGAGCCCTGGCTGAAATATCATTTCTGGGCAGGGCTCATCGGCGGGGCTTTCGCTTTCTTCTGGGCGGCGAGCGGGTTTCTCTCCACCAATCCGGGGCAGATTTTCTCGCAGGCCACAGCGAGCCGGGAGGAGCTGGCGCGCTATCGCGGCGCCGCGCTTCCGCAGGCCGTCGTCGATTGGCGGCCCACCGCCGCGCTCGGCCTCTCCGCCGATGTCGTCGAGCTCGCCTGGAGCCGTCTCGGCGAGGAGGCGCTGCTGCTCGCGCAATCGCGTGACGGCGCGCGCCGCGCCGTCGCCGTTCCGGGCGCCGTCGCTGGCCTCGGCGAGCCATCGATTCTCGCCGCCGCGACTCGGCTGAAGGAGGGCGTCGCCATCGCCGGCGCCGAGACGCTCGCCGACTATGATTCCTATTATTTCGCCAATCATCGGCAGACGGCGCTCGACAAGCCCTTGCCCGTGCTGCGCGTCGATTTCGCCGACGCCGAGCATACGTCGCTCTATGTCGATCCGGCGGACGGCCGCCTGCTCGCGAAATTCGACACGAGCCGGCGCGTCTATCGCTGGGTCTATTCGGCCGTCCATCATTGGGACTTCGGCTGGTTCCGCAATCATTGGCTGTGGTGGGGCTGGATGGGCGTCTGGGTCTCCTTCGGCGTTGTGCTCAGCGCCAGCGCCGTGGTGCTGGCGTGGCGGCGCCTGCGACGCTCCCTTCCTGTTCCCGAGCCGGCGAGCGGGGAACGGCGCGCCAGACGCGCCGCCCAAACCGCCTGACCCGCGCCCGCTCTATCCCGAACTCTTTATTTTCATCATAGGGTTGAGAGAAAAATGCCCCGTCTCCGAGAGGAGGCGGGGCATTTTTTTTCGCGCATGGAGCCGCCTGTTGCGGCGGCGCCACAGGCCTTGCGCGAAAGGCCGCCGCTCGCCGGCGAGGGTGAGCGAAGCTGTTGACGTCCCCTACGAAATCTACGTAGTCTATAGATATTATACGTAAGCGCGCCATGGGGGAGCGCTGCGTAAACCGTCGCCGTGGCTCCGCGAGGGGCCGCGTGCGACGGGACATGGGGAAACTGTGGTGATGTCGAGAGCGAGTGGAGAGAAGAGAGAGTCGCGTGCGAGCTTGTTGCGCAGCGTCGGCTTCGCCTCATTGGCGGCGGCGGGCGTTCTGGTCTTTGGAGCCGGCCCGGCGGCCACGCAATCGGCGCCCGCGCCGACCGCTGACGCCAATAATGCGGGCGCCGCGGCGGCCGCCAATGCGCAGGTCGACGATGTGACCGTGACCGCGCGACTGCGTGAGGAGAAAGCCCAGGACGTGCCGCTGCCGGTCAGCGTCGTCGGCAGAAAGACCGCCGAGCGCGAGCATATCGAGCGTCTGGGCGATTTCGCGCAGAAAGTGCCGAACTTTGTTCCCTATGTCACCAATCCGCGCACGTCCGCCATGTCGATTCGCGGCATTTCCGGCATTTCCGGCGGCGCGGACGGCTCGGAATCGGCCGTCGGACTCATCGTCGACAATGTGTTCTACACGCATGTCGGCTTCCAATGGGCGGATTTCGTCGATCTGCAGAGCCTCGAGGTGGCGCGCGGCCCGCAGGGCACGCTGCTCGGCAAGAACACCACGGTCGGCGCCGTCGTCATCCACACGCAGCTGCCGTCCTTCACGCCGGAGGCGAGCTTCGAGACTTCCTTCGCCAATCGCAGCCGCATCATAGAGAAGGCGAATATCAGCGGCCCGATCATAGACGACAAGCTCGCCTATCGCGTCACCTTCTTTCTCGACAAGAGCGACGGCGCGATCAATGACGCGCTCACCGGCGCCGACCTGCTCAACAATAATCGCTGGGGCGTGCGCGGCCAGCTCTATTATGTCGGCGACAATTTCACCGACCGCCTGATCTTCGATCGCCTGCGCTCCGACGAGTACAATAATTACAGCGGCGTCATCGGCAACACCTTCCCGGTCTGGGCCAATGGCGCGATCAACACGACCTATGCGCAAAATCTCGCGTCGCGCCTTCACATTCCCTTTCTCGTCAACAGCCCCTATGCGCCGGTGCTGTCGCGCCTCGGCAATCTCGATCAGCGCACGACGGGCGTGTCGAACGAGATCAATGTGCAGATCGGCGACAACACGCTCACGGCGATCTCCGCTTGGCGCGAGTTCATCCTGCATCCGCGCAACTCGCTCGGCAATAATTACACGCAGATCAGCGGCAACGCCTTCGACGTGAAGGTGGATCAATATTCGCAGGAGGTTCGCCTCGCCTCGCCCAAGGATCAGACCATCGAATGGCAGGTCGGCGTCTATGCGTTGCACGAGGCCGTCTCGTCCTATCAGCACACGGACTATGGCTATCAGGCGTCGCAATGGCTGCTCAATAATTTCAACGCCGATCCGGCGCTGCTCAACGGAACCTCCGAGCATACGGACGGCAAGGCGCGCACCTTCAGCCTCGCGGAATTCGGCCAGGCGACTTGGCATATCGACGAGCAATGGGCGCTGACCGCGGGTCTGCGCGACACATTCGAGATCAGAGAGGGTTCGGATTTCGGCTGGTCGAGCGGCGTCTACACGAGCGCGCAGGCGGCGGCGATGCAGACCGCGGCCGGCACCACCTTCTTCGACACGGGTGGACGCAAGGCCACGCGCAACTCGCTCTCGGGCCTCGTCAATCCGTCCTATAAATACAGCGACAACATTCTGTTCTACGGCTCGGCGGCGCGCGGCGAGAAGTCTGGCGCCATCAACACGGCCGCTCTGCCCGTGTTCGACAGCAAGCAGAATTTCAAGGAGTGGCAGCCGGTCGTCACCAAGCCGGAGGTGTCGTGGGACTATGAGCTCGGCGTCAAGACCAATTGGCTCGACAATAAGCTCATCCTAAATGGCAATCTCTATTGGAACGACATCTACGACTTCCAGTCGATATTGGTGAACACCGCCATCGTCGATGTGACGGGCGTGCCGTTGCGCAAGACCTATCTCGGCAATATCGGCCATGTGCGTCTGCGCGGCTTCGAGTTCGACGGCCGTTGGAATCCGGTCGAGCGCTTGTGGATCACCTTCTCGGGCGCTCTCACCGATGCGCGCTACGTCAATTACAAGAACGCCGCGCCGCCGCCGGATTGGACTTGGCCGGCCTCGCTCAATGTGAATGGCGTCGCCGCGCCGCTCTCGGTCGATCTTTCCGGCCAGCGCATCACCGGCGGCGTCGCCGGCAATAGCCCGGTCGCGCCTTACTCCTTCAATATCGGCGTCAATTACGAGCTTCCGCTCGGCCGCATATTCGAAGGGATCGGCGGCTTCGCCGACGTGCCGGTCACAGCCTTCACCTACGGCAATCTCGCCTGGAAATACAAGACGCAGCTATCACAGCCGGGCTCCATCTATTCGGTGTTCCAGCCCTCCTATTCGATCGTGAATTTCGGCATCGGCCTAAGGACCGACGACGAGCGCTACAGCCTGCATTTTTGGGCGAAGAATCTCTTCGACCAGCGTTACGTGACCGCGCAGACCATCGGCACGGCGACGACCACGGGCTCGGCTCCTCAGACGGTGACTTTCGGCGATAACGCCTTCCGCGCTTACGGGGCGACTTTGAAAGTAAAGCTCTACTGACGAGCTGAAAGCATGAGGAGTTGGATAATGTCGAATTGGACGAGAAGCTTCCGCACGATCGCCGCCCTCGCGGCGGCGATCGCGGCGGGCGGGGCGGCGGCGGCGGATCTGCCGTCGACCAAATCCGCGCCCGTTCCGCCGCCGGCGCCGGTCTTCAGCTGGCAGGGCGCCTATATCGGCGCCTATGCCGGCGCGCTGCTGGGCGAGGGAACCTTCACCTATTTCCGCGAGTCGCCGCTGCGCGGCTCGGGCTTCGTCGGCGGCGGCACGCTCGGCTATAATTGGCAATGGTCGCCGACCATCGTCCTCGGCCTCGAGGCCGATTTCGGCTATCGCGGCGCGATCAACGCCGAGACGGGCGGCTTTAACACGCCGAGCCCGACCGATACGGGCGTGTTCGGCACATTCCGCGGCCGCGCCGGCTATGCTTTCACGCCGAAATGGATCCTCTACGGGACCGCAGGCTTCGCCTATGGGACGGATTTCGCGCCGGGCGGCTTCACCTCGAATCTGCCCGTGACGATCGGCCGCCTCTCCACGGGCACGACCGTTCGCGCCGGCTGGACCGCGGGCGCAGGCTTCGAATACGCCTGGTCGGACAAGATCTCGGTGAAGGGCGAATATCTCTACACGCAGCTCGCCGACTCGGGCGTCAGCTATTCGACCAATTTCGGCGCCGTGCCGCTCAATGTGAAGAGCGCCGGCCATATCGTGCGCGGCGGCCTCAATTATCACTTCACGACGCCCGCCGCTCCCACGGTCGCGCCGATCGTGACCAAATAAGGCGTCGGTCCTCGCCGAGTCCGCGGCCTCTCCCGGCCGCGGGCGCGTCAATGAAGGGCCGCGCCGCTCCATTCGGCGCCGAGCATGGCCAGAACGGAGACGAGCAGCAAAACGCCGGCGAGACGCGAGAGATTGCGGCTGGCCGTCGGCTCCGGCGTCCAGCGCCGGGCGCCATAGCTCGCCGCATGGGCGAGCGCGGAATAGAGCGTCAGGCACAGGAAGCTCGTGGTCCAGCCATAGACGAGCGCATGCCGCCAGAACGGTCCGTCCGCGGCGTCGAAAAACTGCGGCAGTATCGCGAAATAGAACAAGAGCCCCTTCGGGTTGAGCAGGCTGGTGCCGACGCCGGCCGAAAAGGCCGCCCAATCCGTGCGCTCCCGGCTGCGGCTCGGCGCCCCGAAGCCGCCGTCCGAGCGGATGAGCCGAAAGGCCAGCCAGGACAGATAGGCGACGCCGATATATTTGAGGGCGAGGAACAGCGCCGGAAAAGCCGCGAAAACGAGCTGAAAGCCGGCCGTCACCAAAAGAGTGAGCAGCGCATAGCCGAAGGCTATGCCGGCGGCGGAGAAGCGGCCCGCCCGCGCGCCGGAAGCCAGCGCCCGGCCGAGCACATAGAGCATGTCCGGCCCCGGAACCGCGATGAGGCTGACCACCGTCGCCACGAAAACCAGATAACGGCCGCTCATGTCCCCACGCGCCTCCTCAGAGCGATCCGCATGAGCCTCGCCGCGGGCCCTCGCGTCAAGGGACGCCGCCGCCGCGACGCTTCCGGCGGTTGACAAAATTTCCCAAGGGCCGTTTGTGGACAAGAGCGGCGTGCTGCGTCAGTGATCTCGAGGCATCGCAAGCGCGCTATTTGTCGCAGCGACGCGAAGGCCGCTTGCGGTCTCACGCCAAACTGCTCAAAACAGGCGCGCCCATCGCGGATGGATTTGTTTCCATTCGCGTTACGAGCCGAGAGGCAGGGGCCAGGGTCGAACTCGCGAGAGAGGTTCCAGAAAGTGAGCAATGCGACAAAGGCGGAGCCGAACCGCCGGGATATTTTGTTCCTCGCCACGGGCGCGGCGGCGACGGTCGCAGCGGGCGCCGCGGTATGGCCGTTGATCGCACAGATGAATCCAGACGCTTCGACGCTGGCGCTGGCCTCGACGGAGCTCGACATCTCGGCCATTCCCGAGGGGCAGATCGTCACCGTCAAATGGCGCGGCAAGCCGGTCTTCGTGCGGCATCGCACTCGCCAAGAGATCGAGGCCGCGCAGAATGTCCCGCTCGCCGAGCTGCCCGATCCGCAAGCCGATTCGGCGCGCGTGAAGAAGGCCGAATGGCTCGTCGTCGTCGGCGTCTGCACCCATTTGGGCTGCATCCCCACCGGCCATGAGGGCGAGTTCCACGGCTGGTTCTGCCCCTGCCACGGCTCCACCTACGACACCTCCGGCCGCATTCGCAGCGGTCCGGCTCCGACCAATCTCGAAGTGCCCGACTACGCCTTCCTGAGCGACACCAAGATCAAGATCGGCTGATCGCGGCCCAAAGTCGCCGTCCCAACTTCCGAGACCACTATCCATGACCGGACATTCGACCTACACGCCGAAGAGCGGCTTTGCGCGCTGGCTCGAGCGGCGTCTGCCGATCCTCGGCTTCATCCACGAATCCTTCGTCGCCTATCCCGTTCCGAAGAACCTCAACTATCTTTGGACATTCGGCGCGATCCTCTCCTTCATGCTGGTCGCGCAGATCGTGACCGGCATCGTTCTGGCGATGCATTACACGCCGGAGACGACGCTCGCCTTCGATTCGATCGAGCACATCATGCGCGATGTGAATTGGGGCTGGGCGCTGCGCTATGCGCACGCCAACGGCGCCTCCATGTTCTTCCTCGCCGTCTATATCCACATCTTCCGCGGCATGTATTACGGCTCCTACAAGGAGCCGCGCGAGGTGCTGTGGATCCTCGGCGTCGTGATCTTCATGCTGATGATGGCGACCGGCTTCCTGGGCTATGTGCTGCCCTGGGGCCAGATGTCCTTCTGGGCGGCGACGGTGATCACCAATCTCTTCACCGCCATCCCCTATGTGGGCAATTCCATCACCACCTGGCTGCTCGGCGGCTATTCGGTCGACAACGCGACGCTCAACCGCTTCTTCGCGCTGCATTACCTCCTGCCCTTCGTCATCGTGGCCATCGTCGGCCTGCATGTCTGGGCGCTGCATGTGACGGGGCAGAACAATCCGACGGGCGTCGAGGTGAAGGACATAAAGAAGGAGACCGTGCCCTTCACGCCCTATGCGACGCTGAAGGATTCGGTCGGCCTCGTCATCTTCATCGTGCTCTACGCCTGGCTCACCTTCTTCGCGCCCAACTACACCGGCCATCCCGATAATTACATCGAGGCCAATCCGCTGGTGACGCCGCCGCATATCGTGCCGGAATGGTATTTCCTGCCCTTCTATGCCATATTGCGCGCCATCCCCAACAAGCTCGTCGGCGTCATCGCGCTCTTTTCCTCCATCCTCATCGTGGCGGCGCTGCCCTGGCTCGACACGTCGAAGGTGCGCTCGGGCGTCTATCGTCCGACCTTCAAGAAGTTCTACTGGGTCTTCGTCTTCGTGTCGGTCGGACTCGGCTATCTCGGCGCGCAGCCGGCGGAGGGCGTCTATCTCATCGCCGCCCGCATATTGATGGCCTATTACTTCCTGCACTTCCTCGTCGTGCTGCCGCTTCTCGGCAAATATGAGCAGACCCTGCCGGAGCCGCGGTCGATCGCCGCTTCCCTCGGCGAGGCCGCCACCGAGGAGGAGAAGCCCCATGCGTGACGGTCAGCGAGCATCGATCATGAAATCGGTCAAATCCCTCGTGATGGCGGCGGCCCTGGTCGGCGCCGCGGGCGCCGCTGTGGCGGAGGAGGGCGGCGCGCATTCGCAGCCCAAGCCGCCGCGCCAGCAATGGAGCTTCGCCGGCGCCTTCGGCAGCTTCGACCAGGCGCAGCTGAAGCGCGGCTTCAAGGTCTATAAGGAAGTCTGCGCGAGCTGCCATTCGCTCTCGCGCGTCGCCTTCCGCAATCTCGCCGAGAAGGGCGGGCCGGAGCTCTCCGAGGCGCAGGCCAAGGAGATCGCCGAGAGCTATAAGATCAAGGACGGGCCGAATGACGCGGGCGATTATTTCGAGCGTCCCGGCCGGCTGAGCGACCATTTCCCGCCGCCCTTCCCCAATGAGCAGGCGGCGCGCGCGGCGATGAACGGCGCCTATCCGCCGGACATGTCCGTGCTCGCCAAGGCGCGCGGCTATTCGCGCGGCTTCCCGCTGTTCCTCGCCGATGCGCTGCCGGGCTTCTCCTATCAGGAGCATGGCGTCGATTACATCGTCGCTCTGCTCGAAGGCTACACGGATGCGCCGCATGGCGTGGAGCTGCCGCCGGGCCAATATTACAACGTCTATATGACCGGCCATCGTATCGGCATGCCGCCGCCGCTCTCCGACGGCGTCGTGACCTATGACGATGGAACGCCGCAGACGGTGGACCAATATGCGAAGGACATCGCCGCTTTCCTGATGTGGACCGCCGAGCCGCATCTCGAGGAGCGCAAGTCGATCGGCCTGAAGATCGTCGGCTTCCTGATCGTCCTGTCCTTCCTGGTCTATTTCACCAAGCGCAAGATCTGGGCGAACGTCCACCATTGACGCGACGCAGCGACGCGATCCCGCGAGATCGCGTCGCCGCTCACCCCTGCAGAAACGCCCGCACGCCATCGGCGACGAATTGCACGGCGAGGGCGGCGAGCAGCACGCCCAGCAATCGCGTCAGCACGACATTGGCCGCCGTGCCGAAGAATTGCGCCACCTCTCCCGCGATCAGGCAGAAGACCAGGCAAATCGCCATTATTCCGGCGATCACCGCGATCAGGCTCGCGATGAGCGTCACATCGCCATGCGCGTCGCCGGCCAGCAGCACGGTCGCGGTGATGGCGCCGGGGCCGGCCATCAGCGGAATGGCCAGCGGATAGGCGGCAAGATGGTGCACATGCTCGGCCAGCGCTTTTTCCGCCGCCTTGGAGTCGCGCTGAATGCGCACGCCGAACACCATTTCAGAGGCGATCGAAAATAAGAGAAATCCGCCCGCGATACGGAAAGCGGGAATGGAAATGCCCATTGCGCCGAGCAGACGCTGACCGATCAGCGCCGAGCCCGCGAGAATGGCCAGCGCATAGACGGCGGCGCGAAAGGCGATGGCGCGCTTCATCGGCGCCTCGAGCCCTGAGGTCGCGGCGACGAAGACCGGCGCGAGGCCGAGCGGCTCCACGACGACGAGCAGCGTCACAAAGGCCGAGACGAGATAGTCGAGATCCATCCCGGCCTCCGGTGGGCGAGCGTCGCGGAGGCAGATAGCGCGTGGCGCGCGAGGCGCCAGCCGACGCCGACGCCGAGCTTACGCTGGCGCCGCCGATTGTTCGCGCCCCGCCACTCTGCTAAGACGCAGTCCTCGGAGGGGAAAGGACCGCGGACGAGAGGATGCTCTTTTACGAACCGCTGTTCCTGTTTCTCTTCGCGCCCGCGGTCTATGGCCTCTATCTGCTCGTCGGCGGCAATCGCGGCGCGCGTCTCGCCATACTGCTCGCGGCGAGTCTTTTCTTCTACGCCTGGAGCGAGCCGCTCTTCGTCTTCGTCGTGCTCGGCTCCGCTTTCGCCGATGTCTTCATCGCGCGCCGCATAGCCGCGCTTCCGCCGGACGATAAATCGCGCAAGCTCTGGCTCGCGCTCGGCGTCTCCGCCAATCTCGGCCTGCTCGTCTATTTCAAATATGCGGGCTTTCTCGTCGCCAATCTCGATGTGATCTTGCGCGCGCTCACCATGCCGGGGCTCGCCTTCGCCTCGGTCGCGCTGCCGATCGGCGTCTCCTTCATCGTCTTCGAGAAGATCACCTTTCTCGTCGACGTGCATCGCGGCGTGACCAAACCGGCGCAGAGCCTCTCGCTCTACGCTTTCTATGTGTTCTTCTTTCCGAAGCTCCTCGCCGGGCCGATCGTGAAATATCACGATATCGCCGAGCAATTGGCGCGGTTCCGCCATGCGACCAGCGAGGATTTCACGGAGGGTTTCGCGCGCTTCATGCTCGGCGTCGGCAAGAAGCTGCTCATCGCCGACACGCTCGCCGGCGGCGCCGATCTCGTCTTCTCGCAAGAGGCGTCGCGCATCGGCTTTCTCGACGCATGGGCGGGCGTGCTGTTCTTCACCTTCCAGATCTATTTCGATTTCTCCGGCTATTCCGACATGGCGATCGGCCTCGCGCGCATGTTCGGCTTTCGTCTGCAGGAGAATTTCGACATGCCCTATGTGGCGGCGAGCGTCACCGAATTCTGGCGCCGCTGGCACATGTCGCTCACCTCCTGGATTCGCGACTATCTCTACATTCCGCTCGGCGGCAATCGGTGCGGAGAGCTGCGCACGCAGGTCAATCTCTGGCTCTGCTTCCTCGCCTCGGGCCTGTGGCACGGCGCGGCTTGGACCTATGTCGCCTGGGGCGCCTATAATGGCCTCTTCTTGGTGCTCGATCGGCTGTTCCTGCTCGATTGGCTGAAGCGCCGCCCGGTCTTCCTCGCCAATCTTCTGACTTTCATCGTCGTGACGATCGGCTGGACCGTGTTCCGCGCTTCGTCCCTCGAGCAGGCGGGCGCCTTCTACCTCGCAATGGCGCGGCCTTTCGCGGGCGGCGCCGAGCCGGTCGTCATCCCCGCCTATCACTTCGTCGCGCTCGCCATTGCGGCGGCGATCTGTCTTTCGCAGCGGCTCTATCTCTCCTTCGGCGACAGGCTCTCCTCGAGCCTGCTGGCGCAGCGTCACGCCTTCGCGCTCAACGCTGTTCTCGCGCTGCTCTTCGTCTGCGCAGTCGGCAAGGGCCTCGCCGATCCGTTCAAGCCCTTCATCTATTTCCGGTTCTGAACGATGCGCCGCACGCTTCTGCATCGTCTGCCGATCTACGCCGCCGCCGGCTCCGTCCTGTTCTTCTTTCTCGCGAGCCTGTGGAATTACGCGGTCGAGCGCGACTATCCGAAATTGCGGCTGCGCAGCGCAAATCCGCTCGCCGGCGTCGCCAAGCCGGCGCCGACGCAGGTTTCGCTCGAGAAAATCCTCTCCGGCGAGACGCAGAAGAGCTTCTCCGACAATCTCGCGCAATCGCTGCCGGTGTTTCCCTTCGCGGTGCGCGCGCGCAATCAGCTGCTCTATTCGTTGTTCGGCGCCTCGGGAGCGCCGGGCCTCGTCATCGGGCGCGACGCGCAATTGTTCGAGCGTTTCTATATCGATGAATTCTGCCGCCGCGGCGCGCCGCCGAGCGAGGCGACGCTCTCACGCTGGGCGCAGCGCGTCGCCGAGAACGAGGCCGCCGCCCATGCGCGCGGAAAAGGCTTCGCCTATGTGATCTCGCCGTCCAAGGCCTCGCAATATCCGCAATATTTTCCCGCCGGGATGAAATGCCCGGCGCAGGCGCGCGGAACCATCGACAAGCTCGCGCCCTATCGCATGGCTCTGGATGCGCGCGGGCTGCGCTTTGTCGACTCGCCGGCGCTGCTCGAGGCGCGCAAAAAGGATTTCGACATCGACTTTTTCCCGCGCGGCGGCACGCATTGGAATCTGCTCGGCGCCGCGCTGGCGACGCGCGAGGCGACGCGCCTCATCGGCGAGGAGGCGGGCCTCGGCCTGTTCGATTTCGATTGGCGCCGCGACAATGTCGCTTTGGGAACGGATCGCGATCTGCTCGATCTGCTCAATCTTCTCTGGCCCGATCCGCATTATCCGGTGGCGACCATTCTGCGCGCGCCCGATGCGAAGGCCCAATGCGCGCGTCCGCCGAAGCTGCTCGCGCTCGGCGGCAGCTTCGTGCGCGAGATCATTGTTTCTCTCGCGCAGGCGCCGTGTCCGCCGCAGATCGATTATTGGTTCTCCATGCGGCTCGCCAATGACGACTTCGATCTCGTCCGCTATCACACCGCGCCCGGCGAGACCGGCAATGGCGAGCGGCGGCCGGCCGATCTCGCCGAATTGCGCGCCAGCGCCGAAGAGGCCGACGCTATTCTGCTCGAGGAGAACGAGGCCAATATCGGCACGCTGAGCCAGGTGGAAAATCTCTGGCGCGCGCTGCATCCGGCGGAAGTGGCGAAGTAGCGAATAGCGAATAGCGAGTAGCGAATAGCGAGTAGTAAGAA
This sequence comes from Methylosinus sp. DMC45, assembly GCF_056313885.1. NCBI lineage: Bacteria > Pseudomonadati > Pseudomonadota > Alphaproteobacteria > Hyphomicrobiales > Methylocystaceae > Methylosinus > Methylosinus sp. DMC45. The sequence goes on along the minus strand of NZ_JBQUZK010000019.1, from coordinate 245,068 downwards.
GCTCTACTCGCTATTCGCTACTCGCTATCAGCTCCTCACGCGCGTCCCGCCAAGCGCGCATATTCGCCAAAGACGATCTCGCGGCCATAGGCGCGCTCCAATCGCCGCACGGTGAAGTGTCCGCGCGCCAGCGATTGGAAATGCCGTGTGAAGGCGATATTGACCGCCGCGCCGCCCAGAGCGCCGAGAATGGGCGTCGCCTGCGCCGCCGCCTTTTGCGAGACGACGACGCCGAAGCGCGTCGAAATTTGCGCGATGAGCCGCGCCAGCACCGGCGCCGTCTCGTCGGCGACGGCGGTCGCGGCGACATAATGCGCGGCGTCGCTCACCGTTTTGGCGAGCAGGCCGCGAATGGCGAGATAGCCGCCCTCGAGGAGATTGCCTTCCTCCGCATGGCCGCCGAGCGCGAAGACCTGCAGACAGGCGATCGTCGCCTCTGGATCGGCGAGGTCCTCGCCCTCGCTGCGGGCGATGTCGGCGATCGAGCGCAGCATGATGACGGTGGAGACCGGCAGCTCGATCGGCAGGCTGGCGAGGCCGATGGCGCCGCCGATCGCGCCGCTCGCCGCGGCGAGGCGCAGATGCAGCCGCGAGGCGTCGCGCGCCGGGGCGGCGGGATCGAGGCTCGAGATGGCGACGCGTAGGGCCGATTTGATGCCGCGGCGGGTCGCGCTCGCGGCCACTTCCTGCAGCGCTGTTGGAATGATGCGGCCGGCGAAGCCGATCTGCCGTCCAGCGAGCGCGGTGAGCCGCTGGGCGAAGCTCTCGCGCTCCAGAATTTCGACGGCCGCTTGCAGGGCGGCGCGGTCGGCCTCCGTCATCGGCCGCTCGATCACGACGGGAAGTCCCTGCGACACGCTTGCTTTTCCTCTCCGATCGCTCCCGCCCCGGCCGCTAAGATCGGATGAAAAAGCCTGCGCCGCAAGGGCGAGCGCGGCCTTGTGCGGGCGCGCACTTTCAGAGCGCCTTCGCTGTCCTTATGTGACGGCGAAGCACAAGACGGGCTTTCGAAGCGCCGCGCATATCGTCCCGCCGAGGGCGGAGGGAGCGGCGAAAATTGGGAGGTGGCTATGACGAATTATCTGAAGACTCTCTTTCGCGTGGCGGCGGCGCCGGTCGGCGTCGCGGCTCTGTTGGCGACGCTCGCGCCGGTCTCCGCCTCGGCGCATGGCCGCGCCGGCGTGCTGGAATGCAAGCTCTCCGGCGACAAGGTCGCCATCGTCGTGGAGGAGCGGACGGTCGATTGCCTCTTCGAGGATGAGAGCGGCGCGCCGCCGGTCCATTATGTCGGCAGCGTCACCAATGTCGGCGCGGTGATCGGCGTCGGCGGTCCGGGCGAGCTCGCCTGGGGCGTGGTGGCGGCCAGCGGCGCGACGGGCCCTGGCGCTCTCGCCGGCGATTATGTCGGCGCGCATGGCTCTTTCGCGCTCGGCGTCGGCGGCGGCGGCTCGGTTCTCGTCGGCGGCTCCAATGACACTGTGACGCTGCAGCCGATTTCGGTCGAGGCGAATACGGGCCTCATTCTCTCGGCTGGCGTCGGTCATCTCAGCCTGCGCTACGCGCCGGAGCCGGTCGGTCGCCACGGCCGCCATCACGGCCGTTTCTGCCACCGACACCACCACCATCATCATCATCACCACCATCATCACCACTGAAGGTGAGGCGGAGCGGCGTGGGCGCCTTTCGGGCGCTCACGCGAAATCGATGATGCTGTCGGTCGGAAAGTCGTAGAGCTTGCCGGTCTCGGTCCAATCCGGGCGGCACAGAGCGACGAGCTTGGGCGCGAGATCTTCCGGCGTGCGCAACGTCATCGGATCTTCGCCCGGCATTGCGGCGGCGCGCATCTGCGTGCGCAGCGGGCCGGGATTGGCCAGCATCACCTTCACTTGTGAGGTGTTCTGCGTCTCGGCGGCGTAAGTGCGGCCGAGCGCGTTCAGCGCCGCCTTGGTGACGGCGTAAGGCCCCCAATAGGGCTTGATGCGATGCGCCGCGCCAGAGGTGACGAAGACCGCGCGTCCGGCGTCGGATGCGCGCAAGAGAACGTCCATCGCGCGAATGAGCCGCCAATTGGCGGTGACATTCACGTCGAAGAGACGGCTCCATTGCGGCGGATCGACATGCGGAAGCGGCGTCACCGGGCCGAGCAGGCCGGCGTTGCCGACCAGAATGTCGAGCTTCTTCCAGCGCTCGTGAATGCAGGCGCCGAGCCGGTCGAGATTGTCGAACTCGGTGACGTCGAGCGGGACGATGGTCGCCTGGCCGCCGAAGCCGGTGATCTCGTCATAGAGGAATTCGAGCGCGCCTTGCCCGCGCGCCAGCGCGACGACATGCGCGCCCTCGCGCGCGAGAGCGACGGCGAGCGCGCGGCCTATGCCGCGCGAGGCGCCGGTGACGAGGGCGACGCGGCCTTCCAGAGTCATGCGAAAATATCCTTCAGCGCGAGGTCGAGGCCCGGCGGATCGAGCCTTATCGACCCTTCGGTCACGGTCTCTTCCCGCATCGCCGCCGCGCCGTCACGGCGGCAATGCGTCACGGCGCGGCGGGCGAGGTCGACGATGAGATAATGGGCGAGGCTCGCCGCACGGAAATAGCCGTTCCGCTTCACGCTCTCGGCGGCTGCGTCGGAGGAGGGGCCGAGGACCGTGACGGCGACGATAGGGGCGGGGGCGAGCGCGTCTTCCGTCGCGACGGGAGCGCCGCAATTCACCAGAATGTCGGGCTCATAGACATTGTGGGCGTCCACCGCGACGCCGAGGCCGCCGACATAGGCTTCGCAGGGCGCGCCGGCGTGGACCAGAGCCTCGGCGATGGCGCGCCAGATCTTGCCCTTGGCCGCCACATGCTCGGACGGCTCGCGCGGCAGAGGAATGATCTCGCCATCGATGAGCTCATAGCGGCCTTCCTCATGCCGCTCCGTCCAGGCGAGGAAGTCCGCTATCGTCATCGGCTCGCGGGCGGGCGCTGTCATGAGCGCCTATCTAGCACGGAGCAGGCGAAACACGAGGGTCAGATTATTGGCCGGCATTTCCACGATGCGCGGCTCGGAAAACCCGTTTTTCTGCGCGCAGGCGATCACCGTTTCTATGTCGCGCACGCCCCAGGCGGGATTGCTCGCGCGCAGGCTGGCGTCGAACTCCTCATTGCTCGGCGCCGTATGGGCGCCGCCGCGCTTATAGGGGCCGTAGAGGCAGACTGGCGCGCCCTCCGGCAGCATCGCCGCAGCCGTGGCGAAGAGGCTCTCCGTCGACGCCCAAGGCGAGATATGGATCATGTTGATGCAGACGACCGCATCCGCCTGCGTGACCGGCCAAGGCTGCTGAGTCGCATCCAGCGCGAGCGGCGCGCGCAGATTGGGAAGCCCCATCGCTGCGACCCAGGCGGCGACGCTCTCCCGCGCTCTTTCGTCGCGGTCCGTGGGCTGAAACACGAGGCCCGGCAGATTGGCGGCGAAATGCGCGGAATGCTCGCCCGTGCCGCTGGCGATCTCCAGCACGAGCCCTTCCGCCGGCAATTCCTCGCGCAGCACGTCGAGGATCGGCCCGCGATTGCGCGCGGCGGCGGGGGCGTAGAGGCGCTTGTCGTCTGCTTCCGGCGTCATTGAGAGCCTTTCCGATCGCGTGCGAAGCAAGAGCGGGGCCGCGCCGTCTCGGCCGCGATGTCATCAGGCATACACGAAGGAGCAATAGGGGCAACCGAGCGGCAAAGCTTCAGGCACTCTCCAGAGGAAGCCCCTAAAATGAAAAGACGTCTCTTGGCCTCGGCGGCTTTCGCCGGCGCCTTCGGCATTGCGCCGTCCGTCGCCATGGCGCAATCGGCGACCAATATCGCCAACGCCAATCTGCTCTCCGGCTTCAGCCTCCTGGACAACACGCCGGCCGGCGTCGCCGTGCTCAATCAAAACCTCGCCACCGCGATCGGCATCAACAATAATTCCTCCGCGGCTGTGCGGGCGCAGGCGATTTCCGACAATACGATCGCCTCGCTCGTCGGCTCGATGCAGAACGGCATGTCGGTGGCGGACGGCCTCGGCTCCAATCTTTTCGCCGTCTTCGCGACGAAGAATTCCGTCGCCGCCAATTTCACCGCGACGAGCCTCTCGACGAATTTCTCGAGCCTCTTCACCCAGATCAACACGCTGATCACGGCGGGCGACTCGGCCTTCACCAAGAATTATTTCGCCAATGGCAGCACGGACGGAAATCCGGCGCATCAGGCGGTCGGCGTGTCGCTGCCGGCCGGCGGCCAGTTCAATGTCTATGACAAGGCCTATAATCCGCTGCCCGCCAACGCCAACACGGTCGGCGACAGCCGTCCGGCGCAGGTCGCGCCCACGCAGATTCAGACCTTCGTCGCCAACGACTATTTCGGCGTCTCGACCAATTCCGCCACGGCGATCATTCCGACGCTGAAGAGCAACGCCTCCTTCCCGAGCGGCCATTCCACCTATGGCTTCACCTCGAGCCTGCTGCTCGCGATCATGGTTCCCGAGCGCTATCAGCAGCTCATCACGCGCGGCGCCGAATTCGGCAACAGCCGCATCGTGCTCGGCGCGCATTATCCGCTCGACGTCATCGGCGCGCGCATCCAGACTTATTATGATCTGGTGCAGATATTGAACGGCAATCCCGATTACGCCAATCGGACCGTGCCCGGCCTGCTCGGCGGGACCATCACCACGACCAGCAATTTTCCCGCGCTGTTCTCCGCCGCGCAGAGCGATCTTCGCACGCTGCTGAGCACATGCTCCGGCGGGATCGCCGCTTGCGCGACGACATCGGCGACCGACCGCTTCAGCAGCGTTTCGACCGACAAGGCCAATTACACCTATTGGCTGACCTATGGCCTCGCGCCCGTCGGCGCCACCAATCTGGCGCCGGTCGTTCCCGTCGGCGCGGAAGTCCTCATCGCCAGCCGCTTTCCCTATCTCACCACGGCGCAGCTGCGCGACGTGCTGGCGACGACGGAGCTCGCCTCCGGCCAGCCGCTCGACGACGGCTCGGGCTATGCGCGGCTCAATCTCTTCGCCGCGGCGGATGGCTATGGCTCCTTCGGCTCGCAAGTCTCGGTGACGATGAATACGGCGCTCGGCGGCTTCAACGCGAAGGATTCGTGGAACAACGACATTTCCGGCGCGGGCGGCCTGACGCTGAATGGAACCGGCCGTCTGACGCTCACGGGAGCGGACACTTACGCGGGCCCGACCATCGTCAATGGCGGCGTGCTGGAAGTCGCCGGCTCCATCGTCTCGGCGAGCACGGTCAATGCGGGCGGAACGCTGGCCGGCGCCGGAACGGTCGGCAATGTGACGGTGAATTCGGGCGGCACGCTCGCGCCGGGCGCCGTCGACTCCATCGGGACGCTGACCGTCAAAGGCGCGCTCGCCTTCCAGCCCGGCTCGATCTATTCGGTGCGCGCGACGCCGCTGCTCGCGGATCGCGCCAATGTCACGGGGACGGCCGCGCTCAACGGCTCGGTGAATGTGCTCGCCGGCTCCGGCCTCTATCTGCCGAGCACGTCCTACACCATCCTCAACGCCCAGGGCGGCGTTACGGGGAGCTTCTCCAGCGTCGGAACCAATCTCGCCTTTCTGACGCCGCGGCTCGGCTATGACGCGAATAATGTCTATCTGAGCTTGAACCGCAATGATCTCGCCTTCGGCGCGGTGGCGGCCACCTCCAACCAGCGCGCCGTCGCCAATGCGTTGACGGCGGCGAGCGTCGGGCCTTACGGCGCGGCGGGCGCGAGCCTGTTCAACACGCTCTATCTGCAGACGGCGCAGGGCGCGCAAGCGAGCTTCGATGCGTTGAGCGGCTCCGGCCTCGCGGGCGCGCAATCGACGGCGATCCATGTCGGCGCGCTGGCGAGCTCTGCGATCGCCGATCAGGCCGCCTTCTGGCGCTCCGGCGAGATGAGCGACGTCACCGGAATCACCTCGCGCGAGAGCGTCGCCGGCGCGCTCAATTATACCAAGCTCGAATCGCGCAAAGGCCCCATCGTCGTGAAGAGCCCCCCGGCCTTCACCCGCACTTGGCGCGCTTGGGGGGCCTTCTTCGGCGGCGCCGTGGACACCTCCTCCGACGCCGGCCTCGGAGCGCCTTCCGCCAAGGCCAATTACTACGGCGGAATCATCGGCCTCGATTATCAGATCGATCCGAACTGGCTGCTCGGCGTCGCCGCCGGCGGCAGCGCGTCCAGCTTCAGCGTCGGATCGCAGCAGACGACCGGCGACGTCGCCGCCTTCCACGGCGGCGTCTACACGAGCTATCTCTTCGGCCGCTCCTATGTCGAATTGAGCGAGACGTTCAGCGTCTTCCAAAATTCGACGACGCGCACGGCCGGCGGCTTCGGCTTCCTGCCCTATGACAAGCTCACCGCGGATTTCTCCTCGCGCGAATATCGCACGCGCGGCGAGATCGGCCATGGCTATGACATTGGCCGCGTGAAGCTGACGCCCTTCGCCGCGGCGGAGGTCGCCTTCTACGAATCCGACGCCTTTACCGAGAAGGGCCTCAATCCGGCGAGCCCGCTGGCGTTGACGAACAGGGGCCAGTCGACGACATCGCTGCCGACCTTCCTCGGCCTGCGCTTCTCCGACAGCTTCCGCCTCGACAATGGCTGGCGCGTCACGCCGACGGGCAGCGTCGCCTGGGTGCATGAGTTCTTCCCGCAGCGACGCCTCGCCAATACGCTGGTCGCGCTGCCAGGGGCGGGCTTCTCCGTCTTCGGCCCGCGCGAAGCTTATAATCTTGCGCAGATCAAGGCCGGCGCGCAGCTCTATCTCGAGGATCGCCTGGCGCTCTTCGTGGATTTCCAGGGCGAGTTTTCGGATTTGACGCGCAGCTATGGCGGCAAGGGCGGTCTGAAATACAGCTGGTGAATGATCGGCTACGCCTCCCCCGAATTTCGGGGGAGGCGGTTTGCGCGCCACAGGCGCTCATTCGCTCCGCGGATTTCAGCGAAATCGCGCGTGACGCGGCGATCTATGCGCCTCAGCTCGCCTCGGCGAGCAGCGACAGCTGCGTGCGCACGCGCTCCTCGGTCACATCGGTGAGCGTCGTCGGATAGTCGCCCGTGAAGCAATGGTCGGTGAATTGTGGCCGCACGGGATCGCGCTTGTCCTCGCCCATGGCGCGGTAGATGCCGTCGATCGAGAGAAAGGCGAGGCTGTCCGAGCCGATATATTGCCGCATCTCCTCGAGCGTATGCGTCGCGGCGAGCAGCTTCTCCTTCTGCGGCGTGTCGATGCCGTAATAATCGGGATTGGTGATCGGCGGCGAGGAGATGAGGAAATGCACCTCGCGCGCGCCGGCGTCGCGCATCATCTGCACGATCTTCACCGAAGTCGTGCCGCGCACGATCGAATCGTCGATCAGTATCACCCGCTTGCCGGCGACGACGGAGCGATTGGCGCTATGCTTCAAGCGCACGCCGATCTCGCGCACGGTCTGCGTCGGCTGAATGAAGGTGCGGCCGACATAGTGATTGCGGATGATGCCGAGCTCGAAGGGAATGCCCGACTCGCGCGCATAGCCGAGCGCCGCCGGCACGCCGGAATCGGGCACGGGCACGACGACGTCGGCCTCGATCCTCCGCTCGCGGGCGAGCTCTGCGCCCATGGCCTTGCGCACCTCATAGACGGGCCGGCCGTGGACGATGGAGTCGGGACGCGCGAAATAGATATATTCGAAGATGCAGGGACGCATCGGCTGCGACGGGAAGGGCTTGACGCTCTCCAGCCCTTCCTCCGAGATGATGACGACCTCGCCATTCTCGACGTCGCGGACGAAGCGCGCGCCGATGATGTCCAGAGCGCAGGTCTCCGAGGCGAGAATATATTTGCCGTCCAGCTCGCCGATGACGAGCGGGCGAATGCCGAGCGGATCGCGCGCGCCGATCAGCTTCTTGTTGGACAGCACCACCAGCGCATAGGCGCCCTCTATGGAGCGCAACGCCTCGATGAAGCGCTCGACCAGCCGCGTCTTGCGGCTGCGCGCCACGAGATGGAGAATCACCTCCGTGTCGGAGGTCGATTGGAAGATCGCGCCTTCCTCGATCAGATCGCGCCGCAGCGTATGGGCGTTGGTGAGATTGCCATTGTGGCCGATGGCGAAGCCGCCCGTGTTGAGCTCGGCGAACAGCGGCTGAACGTTGCGCAGGATCGTCTCGCCGGTGGTGGCGTAGCGGACATGGCCGATCGCCGAATTGCCGGGCAGGCGCTTGATCGTGCTCTCATGCGAGAAATGATCGCCGACGAGGCCGAGGCGGCGCTCCGAGTTGAAGCGCTTGCCGTCGAAGGCGACGATGCCCGCCGCCTCCTGTCCGCGATGCTGCAGGGCGTGCAGCCCGAGCGCGGTCAGAACCGTCGCCTCTGGATGATCGAATATGCCGAAGACGCCGCAATATTCGCGGAGGCGGTCGCCGTCGAGATCATCGTCGGACATGGTCGACATGGAAGGACGTTCGCCGCCGCCGCCCAGGTCAGAACCGTTCATTCGTCGCTTCTCCTCAGGCGTCGTCACGTCGACGCGTTACGCTCACCGCGCTTTTCGCCCCGAGACCAGGGCGTCGAGCTTTTGCTGGTCGTTCGAGCCATATGTGGCGACGGACGGCCGATTTGTAAGATCGCCGCGCTTTTCGGGCGCGGTCTCGGCGTCGCTCTTGCCGGCGTCGCCGTCGGACTCGGCCGGCGGCTCTTCCGCGCCGACGCCCTTCTTCGTCTTGATCTTGGCGACCAGCCCCTCGATGTCGTCGGGCAGATACTCCCGCAGCTTGTCGCCGGAGGCCTGTAGCACCGGCTTGGTGCGGGCGTTCTTGATCCACTCCGGCTGGCTCGCGTCCGGCACCAGCCAAGCATAGAACAAAAAGGCCACCACGGCGAGCAGCAAGCCGCGCGCCGCGCCGAAGAGGAAGCCCAGCGTGCGGTCCAGCGCGCCGATCTTGGAGTCGAGAATGACGTCCGAGAGCTTCACGGTGAACAAGGACACGACCACCAGCGTTGCGAAGAACACGACCGCCGCCGCCGCGAGGTTTCGTATGTTTTCCTTCGGCAGATAGGTCGCCAGATATGGCGAGACGAAGTGATACAAATAATATGCCGCGGCTGCGGCCGCCACCCAGGACAAAATGGCCAGCACCTCGCGCGTGAAGCCGCGCAGCAGCGCGAGCAGGCCCGAGACCAGCACCACTATGGTGACGGCGAGATCGAGATAGGACGGCATGTGCAAGGCCTCTCGTGTTTCGTCTTCTCTAGAGCGCGGTCGCGCGCTCTAACGTGAATCCCTTGGGTCGCGCCCGGCGCTCGGGCGGCGCTGCGAAGGCGCCGCCGAAGCTCGAGGCCGGCGCGTTCGTCGTCGCCGTCGGAATCTCGGCGCAGAGTATAAGGGAGCGGCCCAAATTCGTCACGTCCCGGCGCGGGCGGCGCCGTTTGTCCACAAGCGCGCGCGATGCGCGCTACAAACCCCGCGATTGCGGCATTTGCGAGAAGGGTGGCGCGGGAGGCGTGCGGAGGAAGCGGGGCGGCCGCCGCAGGGGCTCAGGCGGCGCGGCGAATCTCCCCCAGGGTGGAGGCTGCGATCATCAGCGCCATGCCGTGCAGGCGCGCCTCGTCGCGGCCTTGCCAGCGGCGCAGGATCACGCGGAAGAGCTCGTCCATCACGGTCTCGTCTATGGCCTCGAGCGAGCGCTCTTCTATGTTGGCGCGGCGGGCGAGCAGAACGAGATCGTTGCGGGCGTCGCGCGCCAATAGCGGCTCGCCCTCGAGCAGGCTGCGCCACATGCGGCAATGCTGCCGCCCCAGAGCGTCCCACATTTGTCGACGTCCTCGAAACCAGGCCTCATAGACACTGAATATTCGATCCGCGACTAATGGCTCACTCCAGCGGGCGATTTCTCTGCTCGTCTCCGCAAATTCCCGAGATTGCATTGGTCGGCCTCGTGGAAACTTGAAAAACGTGTGATTCGCTGAATGAAATCATTATTGCGCGTGGTTAATTTTCTGCAACCATCCCTGCGGGGCGCTGCACCGATTATTCTGCGTCTACGTCGTCATTCCTGTGATGTTTGTTGAGGGAGACAAGTAAAAACACCTATTCGTCAGGGCTGTGGCTACGTATTCTGAGTGGAGGGCAAAGAGGCGCGCGGGGCGGAGCCGGTCGTTCGGCGCGTGCGAAAAGCCTTTTTACGGCTTCAGCTCTGCCGCTGCGGGCGTCCGCGCTCGCGCGCGCCGACCGAATCTTTCGCAATGTCGGCGACCAGCGCGGCGACATGGCCGCAATGCGACAAAGCGACTCCCGACGCTTTGTCGTCTTCGCTCGTCTGCTGCGCCTGCGGCAGCACGGCGCGGCGAAAGCCGAGCTTGCCCGCCTCTTTGAGACGCGCGCCGGCGTGAATGACCGGCCGCACCGCGCCGGAGAGCGCGATCTCGCCGAAAAACAGCAGCTCCGCGGGCAGAGTGGCGCCGGTCAGCGAGGAGACGAGCGCCGCCGCCGCGGCGAGATCGGCTGCCGGCTCATCGGCGCGCAGTCCGCCGGCGACATTGAGATAGACGTCGTGCATGCCGAGCTTCAGCCCGGCATGGGCCTCCAGCACGGCGAGAATCATCGACAGCCGATTCGAATCGAAGCCGACGACGGCGCGGCGCGGCGTGCCGAGCGAGGTGGGCGCGACCAGCGCCTGAATCTCCACCAGCATGGGGCGCTGGCCTTCCATGCCGGCGAGCACGGCGGCGCCCGGAGCGGCGGCGTCGCGCCCGGCGAGAAACAGGGCGGAGGGGTTGGCGACCTCGGCGAGGCCGGCGCCGGTCATCTCGAAGACGCCGATCTCTCCGGTCGCGCCGAATCGGTTCTTGGAGGCGCGCAGCATGCGGAAGTGATGCGCGCTGTCGCCCTCGAAGGAGAGCACGGCGTCGACCATATGCTCGACGACGCGCGGGCCGGCGACCTGGCCGTCCTTGGTGACATGGCCGACGAGAATGACGGTGGAGCCGCTGAGCTTGGCGTGGCGCAGCAGCGCCTGGGCGCTGGCGCGCACCTGCGTCACCGTGCCGGGCGCCGAATCGGCCGCCTCCGTATGCATGGTCTGGATCGAATCGATGACGATCAGCGCCGCGCGCTTGCCGGCGGAGCAGGTGGCGAGAATATCCTCGACCTGCGTGGCGCCGGCGAGCTCGACCGGCGCGTCGGAAAGGCCGAGCCGCTCGGCGCGCAGCCGCACCTGCGCCGCGGCCTCCTCGCCCGAGATATAGATGACGCGCTCGCCCCGCCGCGCCAGCGCCGCGCAGGCTTGGATCAGCAGCGTCGATTTGCCGATGCCCGGCTCGCCGCCGAGCAGCGCCACCGACCCGGGCACGAAGCCGCCGCCGGTCACGCGGTCGAATTCTTCTATGCCCGTAGCGATGCGCGGGGCAGGGCTCGCGTCGCCGGCCAGCGCCTCGAGCGCGAAAGGCCGGCCGCGCCCGACCCGCGCCGTCGGACCGAAGCCGCCGCCGGCTCCGCCATTCTCCTCGACGATCGTGTTCCACTCGTTGCAGGATTCGCAGCGGCCCTGCCAGCGGTTCGTCACCGCTCCGCAACTCTGGCAGAAGAAGCTCTGGCGGGCTTTAGCCATTGCGCGCTTCGCCCTCTCCCGACATGGCCGGCAGAAGCGCCAGCGGCGCCAGAGCGGCGGCGGCGGCGCAGCCATAGGCGAAGCCTTGGCCGCTCGCCTCGGCCAGCGCGCCGAAGGCGACATTGCCGGCGATCACCGCCACGGCGTTGGCGAGGCCGAAGACGCCGAAGCCGGTGGCGCGCAAATGCGCCGGCGCGGCGCGGGCGATCAGCGCCGAAAAGGCCACTTGCGCCAGCGCAATATGCAGGCCCCAGAGCGCGATTCCGACGAAGACGAAAGAAAGCTCCCGCGAGGCGGCGAGCGCGGCCTCCGAGATCGCCAGCGTCACGCTCGCGGCGACGAGCAGACGGCGCTCGTTCCAGCGATCGACGAGCTTGCCGGCCGGATAGGCGGCGATCATGGCGACGAAGGACATCGCCACCAGCGTCAGCGGCGCGAAGGCGATGCGCAAGCCCGCGTCCGTCGCCCGCAGCACGAGAAAGGCTTCGCCCACGCGCGCGGCGGCGAGCAGGGCGCCGAATGTGAGCAGCAGCCAGAAGGCGCGCGGCAGCTCGGAAAATCCGGCGAGCAGCGCCTTGCGTCCAGTGGCGGGCGGGCGCGTCTCCTCCGGCTCGTGAACGAAGACGGCGAGAACCAGCACGCAGATCAGCGCCGGCAGGCAGGCGATCCAAAAGACGAAGCGCGTGTCGTCATGCGTCGCCAGCATCAATGCGATCGCCGCCAGCGGGCCGATGACCGCGCCGACCGTGTCGAGCGTCTGGCGCAGGCCATAGGCGGCGCCGCGCTGCTCCGGCGTGGTGACGTCGGCGATCAGCGCATCGCGCGGCGCGCCCCGCAATCCTTTGCCGACGCGGTCGAGCACGCGCGCCGCGATAACTTCCGCCGCGCCGCTGGCGAGCGGAAAGATCGGCTTCACCGCCGCGGCGAGGCCGTAGCCGAAGAGCGCCAGCCCTTTGCGGCGGCCGATCATGTCCGAGACGCGGCCGGAGACGACCTTCACAGCGAGCGCCGTCGCTTCCGCCGCGCCTTCGATCCAGCCGATCTCGGCGATGGCGACGCCGAGCGTTCCGGCGAGATAGACCGGCAGCAGCGCATGGATCATCTCGGACGAGAAATCCATGAACAGCGAGGTGACGCCCAGCGCCCAGACGGCGGTGGGCATGGACGCTCGCTCGACCGTCTGCGCAGAGTCTCTGGCTCGCTCGCTCATGGCGCGCTTCTACGTCGCCGATCGCGGCCTCGGCAAGCGAAACGATCCGGCGCCGCTCGACGAGAAGCGCTAATCCTCTGCGTCGTGACGCCCATTGATGCGTCCACGCAGCACATTGGACGCTTTGAACATCACGACGCGGCGCGCGGTGATCGGCGCCGAGGCGCCCGTCTTGGGATTGCGCCCGACGCGCTCGCCCTTGGAGCGAATATGAAAGGAGCCGAAGGAGGAGAGCTTCACGTCCTCGCCGGAGACGATGGCGTTGAAAATCTCCGACAGCACGGCTTCGACGAACTCGCCGGACTCGGCGCGCGAGAGGCCGATGCGGCGATGTACGGCGTCCGCGAGATCGGCGCGCGTCACCGTGTGATGTCCCTGTGAGGTTGGAATCTCGGAAATGACGTTTTCGTCCCGGGAAAGGTCTTCGACTGCCGGCGGGGCTTTTTCTGAAACATTTTGCGACATGATCGGCCTTATCGATTCAAAACGAAACTAACATCGTCGAGCTCGACTTCTTTTTCTGGTTTGTGACAACTCTCGCGCGAGGCGGGTTCGTCGCGGATGATCGCAACAGGGCGCCGCAGGCCCCGTTCGCGAGGAGCGAAAAACTCAATTTGATTATTTTTCAGAAACTACGACGAAAATCAAGCGCAGGTTGCAGTTTCACGACCGGGATTTCGTGGCGCCTCACCAGCGGATGAGCGCCGAACCCCAGGTGAATCCGCCGCCGACCGCTTCGAGCATCACGAGATCGTCACGCTTGATGCGTCCGTCGTCGCGCGCGACCGACAGTGCGAGGGGGATGGAGGCGGCCGAGGTGTTGCCGTGCAAATGCACTGTGGCGACGACCTTTTCCGGCGCGATTCCGAGCTTCGTCGCCGACATGTCGATGATGCGGCGATTGGCCTGATGCGGCACGAACCAGGAGAGGTCCGTCGCCGTGAAACCCGTCGCCGCAAAGGCGTCCGTAACGACATCCGTTACCATGCCGACGGCGAAGCGGAAGACTTCTTTGCCTTCCATGCGCAAATGCCCGACCGTTCCGGTCGAGGAGGGGCCGCCGTCGACATGCAGTTTCGCGCGATGGCGTCCGTCCGAGCGCAAATGCGTCGTCAATATGCCGCGCTCTGCGAGCGAGCCTTCGCTCTCGCGCGCCTCGAGCACAACGGCGCCGGCGCCGTCGCCGAACAGCACGCAGGTCGTGCGATCGGTCCAGTCGAGAATGCGCGAGAACGTCTCTGCGCCGATCACCAGCGCGCGCTTATGCGAGCCGGAGCGAAGAAACTTCTCCGCCGTCGTCAGCGCATAGACGAAACCCGAGCATACCGCCTGAAGATCGAAGGCGGCGCCGTGCGTCATGCCGAGCGCGGCCTGAATCTGCGTCGCCGTCGAAGGAAAAGTATAGTCGGGCGTCGATGTGCCGACGATGACGAGATCGATATCCTCCGGGCCGAGGCCGGCGTCGGCCAGCGCGGCGCGCGCCGCTTTCTCGCCGAGCATGGAGGTCGTCTCGCCGGGCGCGGCGATGTGACGCTCCTTTATGCCGGTGCGCTGCGTGATCCATTCGTCGCTGGTGTCGACCTTGGCGGCGAGCTCCTCATTGGTGAGGATGCGGCTCGGCAGATAGCTGCCGAGGCCGACGACGACAGAGCGCAGAGGGCGCTGGATAAGAGTCACTGAGCGGCTTCCTGGTCGTCGCGGCGGCTCGAGGCCAGCATGTCGCGGATCTTGGAGAGCAGGCCTTGATGCGCCATCTCATAGCCGATCTCGACCGCGCGGGCGAAGGCCAGCGCATCGGCGCCGCCATGGCTCTTGATGACGATCCCCTCGAGGCCGAGAAACACGCCGCCATTGATGTTGCGAACGTCGATCTTGTCGCGCAGCTCGCGAAAGGCGCCGCGCGCCAAGAGATAGCCGAGCTTGGCGAGCCAGCTGCGGCCGATCGCCTCGCGCAGATAATTGGTGATCTGAGTCGCCGTGCCTTCGGCGGTCTTCAGCGCGATATTGCCGGAGAAGCCCTCCACTACCACCACGTCGACGACGCCCTTGCCGATCTCATCGCCCTCGACGAAGCCGTGATAGTCGAGATCGGGAAGCTCGGCCTCCTTCAGCAGGCGCGAGGCGGTCTTGACCTCCTCGACGCCTTTGATCTCCTCGACGCCGACATTGAGCAGGCCGACGCTCGGCCGTTCTATGTCGAAGAGCGAGCGCGCCATAGCTACGCCCATGACGGCGAGATCGACGAGATGACGCGCGTCCGCGCCGATGGAGGCGCCGACGTCGAGCACAATGGAATAGCCGCGCGCCGTCGGCGCCGGCCACAGGCAGGCGAGCGCGGGACGCTCGATCTTGGCCATTGTGCGTAGGCAGACCTTGGCCATGGCCATCAGCGCGCCCGTGTTGCCGGCGGAGATGGCGACATCGGCCTCGCCCTTCTTCACCGCCTCGATCGCCTGCCACATGGAGGAGACGCGGCGGCCGGAGCGCAGCGCCTGGCTCGGCTTGTCGTCCATGCGGACGGCGACATCGCAGTGACGGACGGTCGCGACATGGGCGAGGCGCGGATGCGCGGCCAGCTCGGCGCGAATCTGCCCTTCGTCGCCGAACAGCAGAAAGCTGCTGTCGGGATGACGATCGTGAGCGATGGCGGCGCCGGCGATGGTGACTTTCGGACCATGATCGCCGCCCATGGCGTCCAACGCTATGCGAATGGGCTGCGCCATTCTGCCTCGTCTCCCGAACTGAATACGAATTGCGAATGTCCGCGCGGCCCGCAACGCTCCGCCCCACGGGTCCGCCGAACGCGCGAAAGATGCGGCGAAGCGGAGCCGCTGAGGCCCGCTCTTGCCCTCGGCTCCTCGCGATTTCTCGTCGTGGATCGGGCGCGCCGCCGGCCCAAGGCGCCAGCGGGTGACGAATTGCCATTTGCGCGGCGCCAGCGCAAGAGCAATTCCTGCCGCCGCTCTCGCTTCCCGCGTGCGGGCCGGTCCCGGCGGGGCGCGTTCAGCTTCGGCGACCCTTGCCGAGCGCGTCGCGCAGGCCGGCGAAGGGCGAGACTTTCGCCGGCGGCTTTTCTTCCTCCTCACTCTCTTCCAGCGGAGCGAAGCGCGCGCCGGGCTTGCGCGGATAGGGGTCGAGCGCCAGCGCGAGAAATTCCGCGACGATGGCGCCGAGATCGATTCGCCCGCCGATGAGCGGATCGGGCGCGTCCTCGTCGAGATCGGCGATGTGCCGGCTCGCTCTCGGCTCCTTTTGCTCCTCCGGCTCGGCCTCGCGCCGGCGGCGCGACATGCGTTCCGTCGGGGGCGGGGCGGCGGGGGCGGCCTCCGGCGCGAAGGACACGTCTATGGGCTCCACGACGCGGGCGTCGAACTCCTCGAGCGTCACCACACAGGTCTGGCGAAGATCGGCGGTGAGCTCGCCGGCGACGCGCAGGCCGCCGCGGCCCGCGCGCGTCACTTTCAGCTTCGCCTCGAGGCTTCTCAGCGCGACGAGATCGTCCGTTTCGGCGAGGGCCGCGCGCTCGGAGGCGTCGGCGGAGATGGTCAGCTCCAGCCCGTCCTCGGGAACGTCCGTGGCGGCGAGCGGGCGCGAGAACGGGGTTTCGGGCAATTGCAGATCGTCGCTCATTCGCCGCTCCTTCTTCTCGGACGTCGCCGCTTCGGCCGACAATATGAAATATAGATGGGCGCCGCGCCCATTGGTCGAAGCTTCGCCATTTTCCGGCCATTGATACGGTCGAAGAGGCCCCGACGCCAGCCCGAGCGTCGCGCCGGAGGCGTCGCTGCTTGCTTTCGTGAAGAGCGAGAGTTAGGCAAGCTCGAACATTGTCGCGACAGAGGTCGGCCTCGGGAGAGGCGCAGCGCGGAGAGAAAAATGCGGTCTCGGGTTTCGCTCGTCGTCGTCTCGCGGCAGGCCCGCCGCCTCGCCGCCCTCGCTCTGCTGGCGGCGCCGCTCGCCGGGTGCCTCGGCTATGACGGCGTCATCAATCGCGGCGCCGTCATCGACGAGCGCAAGGCCGCGCAGGTGAAGGTCGGCTTGCCGGCCCCGCAAGTGCTGGCTCTGCTCGGCACGCCGTCGACGACATCGACGATCGGCGGCGACGCCTGGTACTATTTCAGCCAGCGCATAGAGCGCGAGCTGGCCTTCCTGCCGCCCGAGGTCGCCGACCAGCACATTCTCGCCGTCTATTTCGACAAGTCGAAAAAGGTCCAGCGCATCGCCGATTATGGGCTGAAGGACGGCAAGGTCGTCGATTTCATCAGCCGCACGACGCCCACGGCCGGGGCCGAGTTCAATTTCGTGCGCAATATGCTGGCGAAGCTGACCAGCTTCTGACGATTTGGAAAAAATCTTAGCTTTTTCAATCAGAAGCGTGGCTGTGTCGATTCGGCGCAAATGTGGCGGGCGAATCGGCCCGCCGGCTCCGTACGTAGCCGATCGCTTCATTTTTAAGGGCTTGTGGGAAATGCGGAGCCCCGCCCGAATGTGACGCGCGCGTGACGCGCGCAGTCGATTTTTCGCCCCTCGCGGTTGCTAGCCTCTGTCTCGTCCAAACAACAGCGAGGAATGAAACAGAGTGTCTTTCGAAGCGATAGCTCCTGCCGTTCGCGGCGAAGCGTCGGCGCCGAAATGGTCGCGCTTTCTGCCCGTGCTCAACCGCGCAGACGCGGACCGCCCCCTCGCGGGGGCCGACGGATCCGTTCACATGCTCCTTCGCGCTTTCGCCATAGCGACGGCTCTCGCCTTCGCCCTGGTTGCGGCGCTGCTGTCCATGCCGGATGGATGGGGCCGGTTCAGACTGTCCGAGGCGTCGCGAGCCGGGGCGCAGAGCCGACGGGCGCCGCCGCCCTTGTTCTTTCTGACCAATCGCGGCCTCACCGATCAGCCTCTCGACGCCGACGCCGCCGAGGCCATGGGCGAGGCGGTGAAAGCGTGGTCCGGCGCCGCCGACCTCGCCAATGAGGCGCAGGCGAGCCTCTCCGGCGCTCCGGCTGTGCTGCAGTTCGGCCCCGTGCGCGTCGCCCGCGCCATTGTCGAGCATGTGGTGCAGGCGGCCAAGACCACGGGCTCCGATCCGGCCATGCTGATGGCGATCGCCGACAAGGAGTCGAGCTTCGCGCCCAAGGCCAAGGCCAGCACCTCCTCGGCGAGCGGGCTGTTCCAGTTCATCGATTCGACTTGGCTGAAGGCCGTGCGCATGTTCGGCCGCAGCTATGGCCAGGAGGCCGCGGCGGAGGCGATCGACGGCGACTATCGCGTCGCGCCGCAGAAGCGCTCCGAGATTCTGGCCATGCGCAATGATCCGTATCTTTCCGCGGTCTTCGCCGCCGAGATGCTGAAGCATGACGGCGAGCGCATCGCCGAGCGCCTCGGCCGTCCGCTGACCGTGGGCGAGACCTATCTCATCCACTTCCTGGGGCCGGACGACGCCGCGCGCTTCATGGCGAAGGTGGAGGAGGCGCCGAACACGCCGGCCGCCAAGCTGCTGCCGCGGCCCGCCCGCGCCAATAAGCCGATCTTCTTCGCCCGCGAGGGCAAGAAGATGAAGCCGAAGTCGGTGAGCGAGGTTCACCAGGCCTTCGAGGCGATGATGGGCCAGCGCTCCAATCGCTACAAGGGCGTGGAGCAGCAGCTGCCGGGCGGGGCGCTCGCCTATACGGAGTGAGCTTCTTTCGCGGAAAATGAGAAAGGCGGCCCCAGTGGCCGTCTTTTTCGTTTCTCGCCTATCGATCCGCCGTTCTCGCCAATTCGCGCCAGCGGCTGGGTGCGAGGCCGCTCCATTGCTCGAAGGCGCGGGAAAAATGCGCCGGATCGCTATAGCCGAGCCGGGCGGCGATCTCGGTGATCGATAGGTCTGATCGGCGCAGCAGACGAATCGCGCGGCGCTGCAGCGTATCGCGCAGGAGATCGGCGTAGCTGAGTCCGAGATCGCCGAGCCGTCGCTGGAGCGTGCGCTTCGACAGCCCGGCCCGCCGCACGACGGTTTCGAGCGTCGGACGGCCGCCGAGCAGCTCCAGCTCGATGAGCACGCCGATCTTGCCGGGAAGATCGTCCCGCGCCGGAATGTCGAAGATGCAGGCGATCTCCTCGGCGCCGAGTCCATCGCCTTCGCTCAGTCGCGGATTGACCGTCATCAGCAGTCGCTGATCGAAGACGATCGAGCCCGGGCCGTCGCAGAGCACGATGTCGGCGCCCATCTGCTCGCCGATCGATCGTCGCGCGCTCGCCGGCAGGCCGCCGAACATCACGCGGCGCGGCAGCCAGCGCGCGCCGGCGAAATGCCGCACGAGGGCGATCATATACCAGACGGCCAGCATCTCGTTCTGCGGCCGGCCCTCGGTCGCGGGGTCGTCCAGCTCATAGGACCAGACGACCTCCTCGCCCTGCCGTCGCAGGACCAGCCGCGTCGCGCTCTGCAGCATATGCGGCAGGCTCGTTCCGGCGCGATGGATGGCTTCGAGCAGAGTCGGCGCCAGCGTCACCCATTTGCCATAGACGCCGAGGCCGGCGATCGACGTCCTGCGGCCGAGGCGGGCGGCGAAGGCCTCGTCGGCCAGCTCGCGGGAGGAGGCGGCGAGCAGGCGGAAATGATCGCGCAGCGGCAGCAGCGTGTCCGGCGATTCGAGCAGGCCGAGCGGCAGCTCCGCGCGGCGAAACACGCGCTCGATCGAGCCGCCAGTGGCCCCGACGACCTCGGCGATCGGCCCCAGCGTGCTCGCGCGTGTGTAGCCCGTTTGTCGCATCTGCCCTCGCGCGCCATCGAACGGCGTTTTCGGCATGTCCTGGCAAGCGTCGCCCGCGGCCGGACGATAGCATTCCCTATCGGCTCACAAAGGCCGATCCATCGGGGGATTTGCCCGAATTCGGGGAGGATTTTTGGACATGTGCCTCTATTGTCTCGGACGCGCGTCGGCTGGATTGTCTCGGCGCGAGATGTTGCAGATGGGCGCGCTGGGCGCCGCT
Source organism: Methylosinus sp. DMC45 (assembly GCF_056313885.1). Lineage (NCBI taxonomy): Bacteria > Pseudomonadati > Pseudomonadota > Alphaproteobacteria > Hyphomicrobiales > Methylocystaceae > Methylosinus > Methylosinus sp. DMC45. The sequence goes on along the minus strand of NZ_JBQUZK010000019.1, from coordinate 225,288 downwards.
CTGCCTTTCATCGCTCCGGCCGCAATGGCCGAGAGCGCGGATCTCGAGCGTGACGCTTTCAAACGCGACATGGCGGCGCTTATTGCGCGCGCCCATTCGGGCGAGCTCGTTTCCTATCGTGTGTTCGAGATCGATGGCGATGATCTGCCCTGGATCGACCTCCGCCTCACGGCGGCCAAGGGCCAGCAGGTCAGCTTTCTCGTCACCGGCCGCATGTGGATCGCTCGGCCCTATGACCTCTGGTTCGCGCCGGGCCTCGTCTTTCATGCCCGCACGCGCGGCAAGCGGCCGATCTACAGCCCCGGCGTCGATACGGGCACAATGACCGCCGCCCATGACGGCCCGCTGGAGATCGCCCGCTCCGCCGCGCAATTCGCCGATGCGGACGGCAGGCTGTGGACGCCCGAGGCGGAATATCGCAAGCAGGAGGTGAAAATCCTCGGCGTCGCGCTGCTGTGGAAGGGCGATGCGGCTCGGGGTCTCGAGAGCCTCGCCGCACATGGCGACGTCGACGGGCTGCTGGCGGCCGAGATCGCCAGGCTGAAACGCGGCCGCAAATTGCCGGATGGCTGGAACGATCTCTTCAGTCTCGGCGGCGGCGCGGAAATCTTCGCACGCGAGGCGAATGGCGAGATCGTCTGCGAGAGCGCCGGCTCCGCTTCCATCATCGAGCGCCCGTTGCCGATCCCTTTCGCCACTGGACCCAAGTTCGGCTGGCGCTGGAAAATCGACCAGCTTCCTTCGGCGAAGCCGGAGGATGCGCCGCCCTTTCACGACTATCTCTCGATCGGCGTGAAATTCGAGGACGGGCAGGACCTCACTTATTTCTGGAGCGCCGGTCTGCCGACCGGAAAAGTCTTCCGGTGTCCGCTCGCCGGCTGGAGCGCGGTCGAGACTCATATGGTCGTCGATTCGGGCGCCGCGGGGCTCGGAGAGTGGCGGGCGCTGGAGCGCGACGTCGCCGCCGATTACGCCGCCCATATCGGCGGGCCGGCCAAGGCGATCAGCCATATTTGGCTGCTGGCGATCACGCCCTTCCAGCGTCGTCGCGGCGCCTGCCGTTACGCCGACATTCGCGTCGCGACGGCGGACGGGGCGGTGACGAGGCTCTAGCTACTTGTTCCAGCGTTCGGCGGCGGCGTCGTCCTTGGCCTTGGCCTCGACCCAGTCGCCGACGCCGCCGTCGGCGCGATGCTCCTTCTTCCAGAAGGGCGCTCTGGTCTTCAGATAGTCCATCAGAAACTCCGCCGCGGCGAAGGCCTCGCCGCGATGGCGCGCGGCCGTGATGACGAGCACGATTCGCTCGCCCGGCAGAATGCGCCCATGGCGGTGGATGATCGTGAGCGCCGAGAGCGGCCAGCGGGCGAGCGCCTCCTCGGCGACGCGGGCGATCTCCTCCTCGGCCATGCCGGGATAATGCTCGAGCTCCAGCGCCGCGAGCGCGCCGTCCTCGTCTCGGCAGAGGCCGGTGAAGGAGACGATCGCGCCGATGTCGCGGCGGCCGTCCTCGATCAGCGCGGCTTCATGGCCGGGATCGAAGGGAGCGGATTGGATGCGGATGGTGGGGGTCATGATCGAGCAGCGAGTAGCGAGTAGCGAGTAGACCTATTCGCTACTCGCTACTCGCCCCCTTATCCTCCGGTCATCGGCGGGAAAAAGGCGATCTCCCGCGCTCCGGCGATGGGCGTCTCATGGCGCACATGGGCCTTGTCGATCGCCGTGCGAATGACGGCGGCGTTCTCGAAAGCCAGAGCATAGGCTTCGTCGCGCGACTTCAGCCAGGCGATGAGCTCGCCGACGGTCGCCACCTCCGGGGGAGGGGAGAGCTCCTCCTCGGCGCGGCCGATTCGCTCGCGCACCCAGGCGAAATAGAGAGCCTTCATCGCGCCTCGTCCGTTCCGAAATGCGCCCAGCCGGCTCTCATATAGTCATAGCCGGTGTAGAGCGTCAGCAGCGCGGCGATCCACAGCAGCACGCTGCCGATATTGACCGTGCCGGGCAGCACCAGCTCGCCGGCGCGGCCGGCGATGAAGAAGCCGAGCGCGAAGAGCTGCAGCGTCGTCTTCCATTTGGCGATGGCGCTGACCGGCAGCGGCACTTTCAGCTCTGCGAGATATTCGCGCAGGCCGGAGACCAGAATCTCGCGGCAGAGAATGATGAGCGCAGCCCAGATCGTCGGCCCGGAAATGGTCTGGTCGGCGACCACCATCAGCAGAGTGGCGGCGACGAGCAGCTTGTCGGCTATGGGGTCGAGCATGGCGCCGAGCGACGATTGCTGCGCCCAGGCGCGGGCGAGATAGCCGTCGAAGAAATCGGTGATGCCGGCGGCGGTGAAGACGCCGAGCGCCGTCCAGCGCATCCAATGCTCGTCGGGCCATTGCAGGAGTCCCGCGACCACGGGCACGGCGACGAGCCGGCCGTAGGTCAGAATATTGGGCAGGGAGAGCGCGCGCCCGCGGCGCGGCGGAATGGCCGTCGATGTCATGCCGCGAAGGAACATGGCGAGCGCCTCCCTTGTCAATAGAAGAGACGGGCTCCTCGCCGCCGCCGCGCGCCTCCGTCGCCGGTCCGATCTCCTGCGCAGCGGCGGGAAGCTTCGGCAAAACCGGCATTTTGCCGCTCGGTCAGCGCCGACGAGACCGTCGCCGAGCCGCGCACAAATTTTAGACGCTCGCCGTCTCAGCCGCCGCGCTGGAAATGGTCGAAGACGAGCCGCGCCGTCGCCTTGTTCACGCCCGGCACATTCTCGAGGTCGCAGAGCGCGGCGCCGGCCACCGCCTTGGCGGTGCCGAAGGCGAGCAGCAGCGCCCTTTTGCGCGCCGGCCCCACGCCCGCGATCTCGTCCAGCGGGTTCTTGGCGAATTCCTTCTTGCGCCGCGCCCGATGCGTGCCGATGGCGAATCGATGCGCCTCGTCGCGCAGGCGCTGGACGAAATAGAGCGCAGGATCATGCGGCGGCAGGCGGAAGGGCTCGCGCCCCTCGACGAAAAACATCTCGCGGCCGGCGTTGCGGTCGGCGCCCTTGGCGATGGAGGCGATGGTCACGCCCTCGAGGCCGATCTCCGCCGCCACGGCGCGCGCGGCGTCGAATTGTCCGCGGCCGCCGTCGATGATCACGAGATCGGGCTTCGACGGAAAAGCGTCCGGCGCCTCTTCCTCCGGCTTTTCTGCGTCCTTCGCGATTCGGGCGAAGCGGCGCGCCAGCACCTCCCGCATCATGGCGTAATCGTCGCCGGGCGTGATCTCGGCGCTCTTTATGTTGAAGGTGCGATAATGCGTCTTCATGAAGCCGGTCGGCCCGGCGACGATCATCGCGCCTATGGCCTGCTGGCCGCCCGTATGGGAATTGTCATAGACCTCGACGCGGCGCGGGGGCTTCTCCATGCCGAACATTTCTCCGAGGGCGACCAGCAGCTTCTCCTGGCTGGCGTCCTCGGTGAGCTTGCGCGTCAGCGTCTGCTTGGCGTTGGTTTGCGCATGCTCGACCAGCTCGCGCTTCTCGCCGCGCTGCGGCGTCGCGATCTCCACCTTGCGGCCGAGCTTGTCCGACAGCGCCTCCGTCAACAGCTCGCGATCCTCGATCGCATGGGAGAGCAGCACCAAAGGCGCCGGCGGATGCTCGCCGTAGAATTGCGCGAGGAAGGAGCCGAGCACTTCCTCCTCCGACAGGCTCTGATCGGCGCGCGGGAAATAGGCGCGATCGCCCCAATTCTGAAAAGCGCGGAAGAAAAACGCCTCGATGCAGAAGCGCCCCGCCTCCTTGGCGATGGCGACGACGTCGGCCTCCTCGACGCTGCGCGGATTGACCCCTTGCGTGCCTTGAATGAGCGACAGCGCGGAGATGCGGTCGCGCAGCCGCGCGGCGCGCTCGAATTCCAGGCGCTCCGCCGCCGCAGTCATCTCCGTGGCGAGCTGCTCGCGCACGGAGCGGCTCTTGCCGGTCAGAAAGTCATGCGCCTCCTGCACCAGCACGGAATAATCCGCGATCGAGATCTCGCCCGTGCAAGGGCCGGCGCAGCGCTTGATCTGATAGAGCAGGCAGGGCCGCGTGCGATTCTCGTAGAACGAATCGGTGCAGGAGCGCAGCAGAAACGCCCGTTGCAGCGCATTGAGCGCGCGTCCCACCGCGCCGGCGTTGGCGAAGGGGCCGAAATAATCGCCCTTGCGCGAGCGCGCGCCGCGATGCTTGGCGATCTGCGGCGCCTCGTGATCGCGCGCGATGAGAATATAGGGAAAGCTCTTGTCGTCGCGCATCAGCACGTTGAAGCGCGGCTTCATCTGCTTGATGAGATTGGTCTCGAGCAGCAGCGCCTCGGTCTCGGTCTCGACCGAGATGAACATCATCGAGGCGGTGGCCGAGATCATCCGCGCGATGCGGTTCACATGGCCGGCGAGGCGCGTGTAGCTCGCTATGCGCTTGCGGACATTCTTGGCCTTGCCGACATAGAGAACCTCGCCATTCTCGGCGATCATGCGATAGACGCCGGGCCCGTTGGGCGCGTTCTTCCAATAGGATTTGATGACCGAGACGCCGCGCTTGACGCTCTCCGGCGTGTCGGCCGCGAGCTCGGGCGGAGCGGCGCCTTCGGCCTCCTCCGCGAGGTCCTCTTCCTCATCGAGGGTTTCGGGAAGGTCGGGCGTATCGCTCATGCGGCGAGATTTATGCCCGGCGCGCGCGATTGGGAAGAGCGCATGACGAGGCCGTGGGCTGTGGCGCGCGCCGGCCTATTTCTCCTCGCATAGGGAGGAGGCCCCATGCCCAAAGGCCATGCGCCGCGCCTGATCTTCTGGGTCGCGATTCTGCTGTTCGCACTCGCGGCGGCGCTGTCGCTCTTTTATTACCTGTCGCCGCGGGCGACCTTGCGCATCACCACCGGCCCGGCGACGTCGCCGGCCCAGCGCGCCATCTCCACCTTCATTCATGTCGTGTCCGGGACGCATCCTTTCCTCCGCGTGGAGGAGGTCCCGGTCGCCGATCTCGAGGCCAGCTCCAAGGCGCTCGAGGACCGCAAGGTCAATCTCGCCATTGTGCGCACCGATGTCGCGGCGCCCTCCAATGGCCAGACCATCGCCATTCTGCGCCGCGACGTGGTGGCGATCGTGCTGCCGCACGGCTCGCCGATCAAGGACGCCGCCGGCCTCGCCCGCAAGACCATCGCCGTGCCGGAGGGCGCGCTGCAGACGGAAAATCAGCATGCGCTCGATGAAATCCTCGCCTATTTCGACGTTCCGGCGGCGAGCGTGAAGCGCCTCGTCCTGCCGCTCGGCGAGATCGGCCCGGCCCTGCGCGCAGGCCGCGCGGCGGCGGCGCTGGCGGTGGGGCCGATCGGGCCGGGGCAGGCGGTCGATGTCGTCGCCTCCATCGCCAAGGCGATGAAGAGCCCGCCCCAGCTCCTGGCGATGGATCAGGCGGACGCGCTGGTGAAGCGATTTCCGGGCTTCGAATCTGTGGATATCCCCGAAGGCGCCTTCAAGGCGCATCCGCCCGTGCCCGACGATACGGTGAAGGGCCTCGCCGTCACCTATCGGCTGGTCGCGCCTTTCTCTATGCTGAATGTCGTCGCCGGGGCGATCGGCCGCTCCATTTTCAAGACCAAGGCCAAGCTCGCTGCCCTGTCGCCGGGCGGCGCGCAGATCGAGGCTCCCGATCTTGAGTCGCAGAATCCGCTGCTGCCGGTCCATCCCGGCGTCGCCGCCTATCTCGCGAGCGGCGATCAGAGCTTTTTCGATTCGCTCCAGCAATATTTCTACATTATCGGCATTCCGCTGAGCCTTTTGGGCTCGCTCGTCGCCGTGCTGCTCGGCCTATGGAACAATCGGCGGCTCGCGCAGGATCAAAATCGCGTTTTTCGCCTGCTGACCCTCGCAGACGAGGCGCTGACCGCCGACAGCGCCGGCCTCGAGCGAATCGAGGCGGAGTTTCGCGCGCTCGTCGCCGATTGCGTCAACAAGCTCGCGGATGGCGAGACCGCGGCGGATCAATATCCCGTGTCCTCGCTGGCCATAGACCATGCGCGGCGCTCGATCGAATGGCGGAAGACCCAGCTCCGCGCGACGCCGGAAGCCTTGCAGTCGACACGAATTGCGTAATACTCGGAGACGTTTTTGATCGTTCGCCGATGGGCCTCGATGCATGCGCGGAAGCCGCGCCGCGAGGAAATTCGACCATCGTCGCTTTTCGAAGAGGAATCGTCATGGCCCAGTCATGGTTGCGTCCCGGGCAGCTGCTGAGTTTCGGATGCCGAGGCTCGGAGGTCTCGCACGCCCAGCATTATCTCAACGCCGCTCCTCCCTCTTCGCTCGATGGTCTCGCTGTCGATGGAATTTTCGGACCGCTGACCAAGGGCCGCGTCATCGAGTTTCAGCGGAGCAGGGGCTTGATCGCCGATGGCGTCATCGGCCCGCATACCGCTCCGGCCTTGGCGCTGACCTTGGGAGAAATCGACGAGGCGATCAAAGAAATGCGGAAAATGCTGGAGCTGGCCGGCGTCGAAAATCGCCAATTGAACGAATTCGATCGCAAGACCGCGAAATATGTCGGTGATCTGGTTCCCGTCACAGGCGGCGCGGTGGTGGCGATCCCCGTTATCCTCATAGTGATCATTCTGATGTATGTGGCGCTGGTCGCGATGCTGAACGCCAACCCGCGCGCGCGGCAAGACTTCGATCGTTTCATGAACCGCAAGGTCGAGGAATTGCGCGAGGCGATGAATCTTCCCTCACCCGGGCAAGTGCTGCAGCGCGTTATCGAAAATATACGTGAGATGGTGATGGAGTTCATAAAGCGGCTCGCGCAGGAACGCGCCAAATGCGACCCGACCCCGGAGAAAATGGCAAAATGCTCGAAGCAGAGCATGGCGGTCGCCGTGGCGACGCAAAACCTCATTCACAAGCTCGGCGAGCTGACCTTCGTCGGGTCGAGAGGGTTCAAGCTGGAGGATCTGGTCAAGGGCATTCTGGCGTCTTGCGGGGCCTTGGTCGCCGCCTATGCGGAGCTCGGCAAATGCCTCGATTGCGAGTTCATCAAGTTTCTGTGATGGGGTGATTGGAAGGCGCGGCGCGCCCGCCGCGCGAGGGTCGCCGGAGGATTTGGATCGTGCCTCACGTATCCCGAAGCTTCACCTGCGCCTGCGGGCGCGTGCGCTGCGAGGCGGTCGGTGAGCCGATCGTCAGCGCCGTCTGCTATTGCTCCGATTGCCAGGAGGGCGGCCGCAGGATCGAATCTCTGCCCCATGCCCATCTCCTGCGCGATCCCGACGGCGGCACGCCTTATCTCACCTATCGCGACGACCGTTTTCGCTGCGTCGCGGGCGCGGAACTGCTCGAGGATCACCGGCTGAAGCCCGATTCGCCGACCCGCAGAGTGGTCGCCTCCTGCTGCAGCACGGGCATGTTCCTGAAATTCGATCCCGGCTTCTGGGTTTCCACCTATCGGCTGCGCTATGTCGGCGATCTGCCGCCCATAGAAATGCGAACTAAGGTCGCGCGCCGCCGCTCCTCGCTGCCGCTGCCGCAGGATGCGCCGAGCTTTCGCGGCTTTCCGCTGCGGCTCTTCGGGCGGCTGATCGTGGCGCGGCTCGCCATGGCGCTCGGGCGATAGGCGTAAACGCAGCCGCGGGCGTGAAACCATTGCCGATCCGCGCTATGTTGTCCGGGGGGAGGCGCGTCGCAGCGGCGGGGCGCAGAAAAAATTGGGGATAGCTCGGTGATCGAGGACCAGCGCGAAGCGTCCGGCCGGCGGCGGCTCAACGCGACACTCATCGACCTGATCATCCGGCTCGGCGCGCTCGGCGCGCTCGCCTATTGGTCCTTCCTGCTGGTGCGGCCCTTCGTCACCATCGTGACCTGGAGCGCCATTCTCGCCGTGGCGCTCTATCCCATCTTTGAATGGATGAGTGGCCGGCTCGGCGGCCGCCGGCGGCTGGCGGCGACGATCATCACTTTTCTCGGCCTGCTCTTCGTCATCGGGCCGGCGACCTGGCTCGGCCTCGGCGTCGTCGACGGCCTGCGCGCGCTCGCCGATCGAATCGACGCCGGCGGCGTCTGGGTGCCGCCGCCGCCCGAAACCTTGCGCACTTGGCCCTTCGTCGGCGAATCGGCGTACGAATTCTGGGAGCTCGCCTCCACCAATCTGCGCAGCGCGCTGGCCCAGGCGCTGCCGCAGCTCAAGCCCTATGGCGAGATCGCGCTGGACGCGACCAAGAACGCCGGCGCCGGCGTGTTCAAATTCCTGATCTCGGTCATTATCGCCGGCTTTCTGTTCGCGCCCGGGCCGGCGCTGGTGCGCGCCATCAAGACCGCGGTGACGCGCATCGATTCGAAACGCGCCGAGCATTTCGTCGAGCTCGCCGGCTCGACGATCCGCACCGTCTCGCGAGGCGTCATCGGCGTGTCGCTGCTGCAGGCGGCGATCGGCGGCCTCGGCCTGCAGCTCGCCGGCGCGCCGGGCGCGAGCCTGCTGACCCTGTGCATATTGGTGCTCGCCATCGTCCAGATCGGGCCGCTGATGGTGGTGGTTCCCTCCATCATCTGGGCCTGGACGGAGATGCAGACGCTGCCGGCGCTGCTCTTCACCTGCTGCATGTTGACGGTGACGCTGGTCGACAATGTGCTGAAGCCCATCGTCATCGCGCGCGGGCTCACGACGCCGCTGCTGGTCATTATCGTCGGCGTCATCGGCGGCGTGCTGGTGCATGGAATCATTGGCCTTTTCGTCGGCCCAGTGGTGCTCGCCGTCGCCTGGGAGCTGCTCAGCGCCTGGGCGGGGGACAGCAAGGGCGGCGCCCTCGTCCCATCGGCGGGCGAGGCCGCTCCCGAGCCCCGCGTGATCGAGCCGCCCGCCGCCGGCTCGATCGTCCACGCCCCGGAGCGCTGAAGCGCGCGACGGAGCAAAAGGCGAGGTTCACAAATCGGCCGTACTCGATTAGGGTCCGGCGCGGATTTGCGCGTCCCGGCTTCGATCCCATATTGATGAGCGCCCGCTTCGCAAGCGGGCCTTTCGCTATCCGAGGTCCGCTAACGGCCTCTGAAGAAGGAACCACATGGCCAAGGAAGAACTGTTGGAGTTTCCCGGAGTCGTCACCGAGCTGCTGCCCAGCGCGATGTTTCGGGTCAAGCTCGAGAACGAGCACGAGATCATCGCCCATACGGCCGGCAAGATGCGCAAGAACCGCATCCGTGTGCTCACCGGGGACAAGGTTCTCGTGGAGATGACGCCCTATGACCTCACCAAAGGGCGGATTACCTATCGTTTCAAATAATTTCGATTTATGGCGGAGCCGATCGTCTTGACGTCCCACCCGACCGACACGCGGCCCAAGCTGGTGCTGGCCTCTGCCTCGCCCCGCAGGCTCGAGCTGCTGCAGCAGATCGGCCTCGACGCCGACGCTCTGCTGCCGACCGACATTGACGAGACTCCGCAGCGCAACGAGCTGCCGCGCAGCCTCGCCCAGCGTCTCGCCGGCGAGAAGGCCGCCGCGGCCATAAAGATAAGGGCCTATCAGCCCCATCTCGAGGGCAGCTATGTGCTCGCGGCCGACACTGTGGTGGCCGTGGGGCGACGAATCCTGCCCAAATGCGAGGACATAGAGCAGGCCGAGGATTGCCTGCGCCTGCTCTCCGGCCGCCAGCATAGGGTTTTTACCGGCGTCACGCTGATCACCCCGCGCGGGGCCGAGCGCCGTCGCCTGGTCGAATCGCGCCTGCGCTTCAAGCGCCTCTCCTCGACCGAGATCGACGCCTATCTCGCGTCCGGCGAATGGCGCGGCAAGGCGGGCGGCTATGCGATTCAGGGGCTCGCGGGCGCTTTCGCGGTGCGGCTCATCGGCTCTTATTCGGCCGTCGTCGGCCTGCCGCTCTATGAGACCGCCTCGCTGCTGGCCGGCGAGGGCTATCCGGTGCTGACGCCCTGGTTCGAGCGGGCGTGAGCCCTTACCCTCCGATATAGACCCGCTCATAGCGCCGGCCGAGCCGGGTCAAAATCTCATAGCCGATCGTTCCGCAGCGCAGCGCCAGCTCGTCGACGCCGATCGTCTCGCCCAAAAGCTCGGCGGTCTGGCCGCGATAGACGGCGCCTTCGGGGACGTCGGTCACATCCAGCATGACGAAATCCATCGACACGCGGCCGACGATCGGGCAGCGCCGTCCGGCGACGATCGCCTCCGGGGCGGGCCGGCCCGGGCCGGCGACGGCGGCCGGAAAGCCGTCGCCATAGCCGAGGCCGAGCGTCGCCAGCCGCGTCGGCCGCGTCGCCGTCCACACGCCGTCATAGCCGACGCTCTCGCCGGCCTCGATCCGGCGCGTCGCCAGAATCGGGGCCTCGAGCCGGGCGACGGTTCGCATCGGATTGGGCGCCGCCGGCGTCGGATTGCCGCCGTAGAGGGCGTAGCCGGGGCGCAGAAGATCGTAATGCGGCTTCTGCTCCAGAAAGATTCCCGAGGAATTGCTGAGCGAGGCCGGCACGCCGGGGAAAGCGCGCCGCGCCGTCTCGAAAGCGGCGATCTGCCCCGCATTGCGCGGGTCCTCGGCCCATTGCGCGCAGACGAAATGGCTCATCGTCAGCGTGAGGTCGATGTCCTGCGCCGCCGTGGCCGCGGCCTCGGCGTCTCGCAGCGAAAGTCCCAGCCGATTCATGCCGGTGTCGAATTGCAGCGCGGCCGGCAGGCGGCGGCCGATAGAGCGGCCGAAGGCCGCCCATTCGCGGATTTCCTCCAGCGAGGCCAGAACCGGGCGCAGCCGTCCCGCGGCGAGCGCGCGGGCGCCGCCGGGCGGCAGTCCCTCGAGCACATAGACGATGGCCCGCGGCGCGACGGCGCGGATGCGCTCGCCTTCCCCGGCGGTGGCGACGAAAAAACTGCGGCAGCCGGCGGCCGCCAGCGCGCGCACGGTCGGCTCGGCGCCCAATCCATAAGCGTCGGCTTTGACCACGGCCGCGCATTCGCTCGCGCTGGCGAGCGCGGCGAGCCGTCGCCAATTGGCGACGAGGGCGGCAAGATCGATGGTGAGCGCCGCCCCCGCGCGCGCCTCGGCGGGGGCGGTCTCATTCAGGGGCGCTCGGGCCGAACGGTCGAATCTCATGAGGCAATATTCTAGCGCCGGAGCATGGCGTTCGCATGGCCAATTGCATGCGCCATGCCCCGGCGTCGTTAATTTTGGCGATTTGCCGCGTCGATCGCGTCAGCGGCGGGGCAGATTCACGCCCGAATCGACCATCTGCCGCGGGGCCGGAGTCCCGAGGCGGGCGGTCGGATCGGCCGGGGGCCGCGGCGCGCCGAGGCGGACGGCCGGATCGGGCCGGGGCGCGCCCAGCGAGATGCGGACGAGATCGGCGACGCTCTTGACGCGCATCTTGGTCATGATGTGCGAGCGATGCGTCTCCACCGTGCGGGCGCTGATGCCGAGCTCATGGGCGATGACCTTGTTGAGCTTGCCCTCGACGAGGCCGGCGAGCACGTCGTTCTCACGATTGGTGAGCGTGGCGAGCCGGCCGGGCGTGGTCCGCGCGCGGCCGCGATAGGCGCGGTGGTCGATGCGGCGGGTCAGCGCCTGCTGCACCGAAGCGAGCAGCTTCGCCTCATTGATAGGCAGCTCGAGCAGATCGAACGCGCCTTCCTTCATCACTTGGATCGCGCCACGCACATTGGCCTGCGCGGTGACGACGATGATCGGCAATTCGACCCGCCGCGCCTTGGCGTCTCTCAACAGCTCGATCCCGATCATATCGGGCATGTCCACATAGATGATGACGCAGCCGCGGCTGTCGGTCTCGACGGCTTCGAAGAAGCGTCCCGCGTCCTCATGGAGGCGGAGGTGAAAATCCGCCTTGTCCAGGGCGCTCGTCAGAGACGAGCGGATGATCGGATCGACGTTCAAGATATGGATGGTTTCACTGTAATTCATAGATCGCTCGCGAGATGAGTTGACGAAAAAGTCATTCGACGAGACCAGCGAACTCAAGCCGCCGACAAAATAGTCGGCAGTCCGACGTCACGGCAACACGACGCTTACTCGGGGCGCCGACGCAACATTACGAACTCTCGAGCCACGCAGACCAACCTCGACGCTCAACGCTACTCGACACGTCCGCAGCCGGTGGAGAAAAAGCCGGCTCCGAACGACGATGCGCCGGCTGGTCCCGGGCAACGTCGGCGGCTGCATGTTAACAGATCGTAACGCACGCGCCACGTTTTTCGACTCGAATCCTACGCATCGGCGCATCGATTGCGTCGGGCGTCGCGACGCGTTACGTAAGTCATGCGTCCTTTCGCCGCGATGCACGAGTCACGAAATGCTTGGCGCCTCCGTTCGGATACGTGTGTTGCAGCGGCGACGCGATTGAATTATCAGTCCCAGCCGAGCCTCGAGCGGAGAGAAATTGAAAATGGCCGACGCCGATCCTGTGAGCGAGAGCCTCGCCGCCGCGCGGCCGCTCTCTCCCCATCTGACGATCTACAAGCCCGTCCTCACAATGGCGATGTCGATCGCGCATCGCATCACCGGCGCGGCGCTCTATGTCGGCGCGCTTCTGCTCGCGCTCTATTTCCTCGGATTGGCGCTCGGTCCTTCGGCCTTCGAGGCCGTGTCCTGGATCGCCAATTCTCTCGTCGGGCGGATCTTCGTTCTGCTGTTCAGCTGGGCGCTGTTTCATCATCTGCTCGGCGGCGTGCGTCACGCGATATGGGATCGCGGCCTCTATCTCGATCGCGATGGCCGCGAGCTGCTGGCCAAGGCGACCTTGGGCGGCGGCGTGGCGCTGACGGCGCTCTTGTGGATCGCATCCTCGCTCTTCGGCTGAGACTGCGGCGGCGCCTGTCGCGCTATAATCGAACTAGATCGATGGAGAAACCGATATGTCGAGATTCCAGAGCGGCCGCAGCGGCAAGGGAGACGCCTTCGTCTCCGATCGCTCCGGCTCGCTGCATGCGCTCGCCATGCGGCACAGCGCGCGCGCGCTGGCGCCGCTCGCTCTGCTCTCGATCTGGCAAATCGTCGGTCTCGTCGGCAAGCCCTATGAGGCCGCGCGCGCAGAGATCGGAAGGCCGCTGCCGGCCATAGCGCTCATCGCCTTCATCGTCGTCGTCGCCTATCACGCGCGGCTCGGCGTGGAGAACATCATCGAGGATTATGTTCACGACGAAGCGCTGAAGGCGAAGGCGCTCATCGTCAACAAATGGCTGGTGATCGCGATCGCGGCGATCTGGACGCTCGCCATAATGATCATCGCCGCGCCGCGCTGACGCGCGTTCGCGCTCGGGCGCTCTTTCGACGAGGATTGGGAATGGCTGCGAACGGCAAGACGACGGTGAACATCGGGGGCAGGGCCTATCCGATCGTCGATCATACATTCGACGTCGTCGTCGTCGGCGCGGGCGGCGCGGGACTGCGCGCCGTCGTCGGCTGCGCCAAGGCGGGGCTGAAGGCCGCCTGCATCACAAAAGTGTTTCCCACACGTTCGCATACGGTGGCGGCGCAGGGCGGCGTCGCCGCGGCGCTGGCCAATATGGGGCCGGACGATTGGAAATGGCACATGTACGACACCGTCAAGGGCTCCGACTGGCTCGGAGACCAGGACGCGATCGAATATCTGTGCCGCAACGCGCCGCAAGCCGTCTATGAGCTCGAGCATTGGGGCGTGCCCTTCTCGCGCACCGAGGACGGACGCATCTATCAGCGGCCCTTCGGCGGCATGACGACGGATTACGGCAGAGGCCCGCCCGCGCAGCGCACTTGCGCCGCGGCCGACCGCACCGGCCATGCGATGCTGCATACGCTCTATGGGCAGGCGCTGCGTCACGACACGGAATTCTTCGTCGAATATTTCGCCATCGATCTCATCGTCGATGCGGAGGGCGCCGTGCGCGGCGTCGTCTGCTTGAAGCTCGACGACGGCACGATCCATCGTTTCCGCGCCGCGCTCACCGTGCTGGCGACGGGCGGCTATGGCCGCACCTATCTCTCCGCGACCTCGGCGCACACATGCACGGGCGACGGCGGCGGCATGGCGCTGCGCGCCGGCTTGCCCTTGCAGGATATGGAATTCGTGCAATTCCACCCGACCGGCATTTATGGCGCGGGCTGCTTGATTACCGAGGGCGCGCGCGGCGAGGGCGGCTATCTGACGAATAGCGAGGGCGAGCGCTTCATGGAGCGCTATGCGCCGTCTGTGAAAGATCTCGCGCCGCGCGACATGGTCTCGCGCGCGATGACGGTGGAGATTCGCGAGGGCCGCGGCGTCGGCAAGTTGAAGGATCACATCCATCTGCATCTCGAGCATTTGGACCCTGCGATCCTGCATGAGCGCCTACCGGGCATTTCCGAGAGCGCGAAGATTTTCGCCGGCGTCGATGTGACGCGCGAGCCCATTCCGGTGCTGCCGACCGTGCATTACAACATGGGCGGCATACCGACGAATTTTCACGGCGAGGCGCTGCGCCGCGTCGGCGCCGATCCCGATGTCGTCGTGCCGGGCCTGATGGCGATCGGCGAGGCGGCTTGCGTCTCCGTGCATGGCGCCAATCGTCTCGGCTCCAATTCGCTGGTCGATCTCGTGGTCTTCGGCCGCGCCGCCGGCCAGCGCGCCGCCGAGCTGGTGAAGCCCGGCCAGACGCAGCCCGAGCTGCCCGCCGACTCCGCCGAGCTCGCACTGTCGCGTCTCGACGCGCGGCGCTTCGCCTCCGGCTCGATCGCGACCGCCGATCTGCGGCTCGAGATGCAGCGCGTGATGCAATCGCATTGCGCCGTCTATCGCGCCGGCGAGGTGCTGGAGGAGGGATCGCAGGCGATCCATGCGGTGTGGAAGAAGAGCGACGACGTCAAGGTTTCGGATCGCTCGCTGATCTGGAACTCCGATCTCGTCGAGACGCTGGAATATGACAATCTCATCGTCCAGGCCGTGGTGACGATGGATTCGGCGAAGAACCGCACCGAATCCCGCGGCGCTCACGCCCGCGAGGATTTTCCCGACCGCGACGACGCCGATTGGATGAAGCACACGCTCTCGACGATCGACGAGGCGGGCAAGAGTGTTGCGATCGACTACCGCCCGGTGCACAGCTACACGCTGTCCAATGAGGTGGCTTATATCGAGCCGAAGGCGCGAGTGTATTGAGCGCGTGATCGCCGGCTTCGAAGCCGCATAGAATGCGAGTGGACAAATCATGGTCGAATTCGTCCTTCCCAAATCCTCCCGCCCCGTCGAGGGCAAGGTCTGGCCGCGGCCCGAGGGCGCGAGCCGGGTGAGGGAGTTCCGCATCTATCGCTTCGACCCCGATGAGGCGTCGAACCCGCGCATAGACACTTATTACGTCGATCTCGACGATTGCGGGCCGATGGTTCTCGACGCGATCATCTGGATCAAGAACAAGATCGATCCGACGCTCACCTTCCGCCGCTCCTGCCGCGAGGGCATTTGCGGCTCCTGCGCGATGAATATCGACGGGCTCAACACGCTCGCCTGCACAAAGGGCATGGACGAGATCGAGGGGGCGATAAAGCTCTATCCGCTGCCGCATATGCCGGTGGTGAAGGATCTCGTGCCCGATCTCGCCGATTTCTACGCCCAGCACGCCGCCATCGAGCCCTGGCTGCAGACGGTGACGCCGGAGCCGGAGAAGGAATGGCTGCAGGCGCCGGACGACCGCCGCAAGCTCGACGGGCTCTATGAGTGCATTCTGTGCGCCTGCTGCTCCACCTCCTGCCCCAGCTATTGGTGGAACCGGGACCGATTCCTGGGCCCGGCGGCGCTGTTGCAGGCCTATCGCTGGGTGGTGGACAGCCGCGACGAATCGACGGCCGAGCGCGTCGCCTATGTCGACGACGCCTTCCGCCTCTATCGCTGCCACACGATTCTGAACTGCTCCAACGCCTGCCCGAAGAGCCTGTTGCCGGGGACCGCCATCGCCGAGCTCAAAAATCTGGCCATCGCGCAGACGACCGGCGAGTGAGGAAAACGGAGCCGGCGCCGTAATGGCGCCTGTTTTTGTGCGCAATCTTCGCCTCGGGATCGCCGGAACTTGTCTTTTTTCCGGCCTGGGAGCATTTTGGAGCTGATGCTCGAGGAGTAGCCGCCATGCGATCGCGCCTTCTTCTGGTCGCCGCTATTTTCGCCTTTTCGTCCGCGCTGCCGCTCTCCGCGGGGGCGGAGGATGCGCTCGACCCCAGCCGGCTGGATACGTCCGCCGCCGGAGCCGCCAAGGCGAAGCCGAAGAAAAACAAACAGCAGCAACAGGCTACGGCTGGTCAGCCGGCCGCGCCCGGCAAGCCGCCGGCCAAGGCCGAGAACCGCCAATTCGGCGAGCTCGAGGGCTGGTCGCCGGGCAAATCCCCGCCCAAGAAGAAAGAAAAAGAGGACGAAGGCTCACGTTTCGGCAAGGCGCCGGTGAGCATGGGCAATAACGGCAATATGTCTGTCGGCATGCCTTTCTGAGCCCGTCTGCCGCGGCGCCCGCCGCCGTGGCCGAGCTGCGAGATCGATGCGAAGCCGCTCCGTGGCCGAATGGCCAGCGGGGCCGCTTCGCTATTCTCGTCCATTCCCTCGACAAAAGGCGCGCCCGCCGTCATAAGCGGGCAAAAGGAGTTCCATCCCATGGGTTACAAGGTCGCCGTCGCGGGCGCCACGGGCAATGTGGGCCGCGAGATGCTCGACATTCTGGCGGAGCGCCGCTTTCCGGTCTCGGAAGTGGTCGCGCTGGCTTCGTCCCGCTCCATCGGGACGGAAGTGTCGTTCGGCGACAAGATTCTCAAATGCCGCCATCTCGACACTTATGATTTCTCGGACACGGATATTTGTCTGATGTCGGCGGGCGGCGACGTCGCGCGCGAATGGGCGCCGCGTATCGGCGCCAAGGGCTGCGTCGTCATCGACAACAGCTCCGCCTGGCGCATGGACCCGGATGTTCCGCTGGTGGTGCCGGAGGTCAACGCCGACGCCGCGGCGGGCTTCACGAAAAAGCACATCATCGCCAATCCCAACTGCTCCACCGCGCAGCTGGTCGTGGCGCTGAAGCCGCTGCACGACGCCGCCAAGATCAAGCGCGTCGTCGTCTCGACCTATCAATCCGTTTCGGGCGCGGGCAAGGAGGGCATGGACGAGCTGTTCTCGCAGACGCGCTCGGTCTTTGTCTCCGATCCTCTGGAATCGAAGAAATTCCCCAAGCGCATCGCCTTCAACCTCATTCCGCAGATCGACGTCTTCATGGAGGACGGCTTCACCAAGGAAGAGTGGAAGATGGTGGTGGAGACGAAGAAGATTTTGGACCCCAAGATCAAGCTCGTCGCCACTTGCGTGCGCGTGCCGGTGTTCATCGGCCATAGCGAGGCGATCAATATCGAGTTCGAGAATCCGCTGTCGCCGGAGGATGCGCGCAATATTCTGCGCGAGGCGCCCGGCGTGCTCGTCATCGATAAGCACGAGCCCGGCGGCTACATCACGCCGCACGAGGCGGCCGGCGAGGACGCGACCTATATCTCGCGCATTCGCGACGATCCGACCGTCGAGAATGGCCTCGTTCTGTGGTGCGTCTCCGACAATCTGCGCAAGGGCGCGGCGCTGAACGCGGTGCAGATCGCCGAAGTGCTGGCGAACCGCAAGCTCATCACGCCGAAGCAGAAGGCGGCTTGAAGGCGCGTCGGCCTTTGTCGTCAGTTCCTCGATATAGATTCGGACGTGACGCACTCACGTGATCGACATCAGACGGGCGCATAGGTCATGCTCATTTCTCACGTCAAGCTCCAGAATTGGAAAAACTTCCAGCACGCGGAAGCAAAGTTTTTGGACGTGACCTATGTGCTCGGCGCGAATGCGACAGGTAAATCCAATCTTCTCGACGTCTTCCGTTTTTTGCGGGATATCGCGAAGGCGCAAGGCGGAGGCCTTCAGAAAGCGGTTGCGGATAGAGGGGGACTGACGAAACTCCGTTGTTTACATGCTCGAAACAAACCCGAGATCGTCATCGAGGTTCACCTCTCTGATAAATTCGATGATCCGCAGCCTATGTGGAGATACGTTCTCGCAATCAAGTCGGAAAGCAATAAAATCAAGAGACCGCTCATTGCCGCAGAGGAAGTTTATAAGGCCGTAGACGGCAAAGAAATCTGCCTGCTCAAACGACCAGATGAAACCGACCTTTCGGATAGGGAGCGCCTTACGCAGACATCGTTGGAACAAATTCAGACGAATTCTCAGTTCAGAGAACTGGCTGATCATTTCAGTGAGATAACTTATCTTCATCTGGTGCCTCAGCTTGTCAAGTTTGGAAGTGCGATCGGGGGGCAGACGGTCGAAAGCGATCCATTCGGCCAAGCATTTCTCGAGCATGTAGCCAAATCAAATGCGCGAACAAGAAATTCACGATTGGCGCGCATACAAAAGGCGTTGTCGATCGCTGTGCCTCTCTTCGAGGAAATAAAATTTGAACGTGATGAGATCACCGGACGCCCACATTTAGAGGCGAGATATGCACATCATCGTCCGGGTGCGGGGTGGCAACGGGAGGATCAGTTCTCTGATGGTACTTTACGATTGATCGCTTTGTTTTGGTTGCTAATGGAAAGTAATCATCTGCTACTATTAGAGGAGCCGGAGCTTTCTCTCGACGAGGAAATAGTGCGAAATCTTCCTCGTCTAATCGAGCAGGTACGGCGCTCAACCAGTCAGATAATCATTAGCACTCATAGCCAATCGTTGCTAAGCAATAATAGCGTTGATGGAAGGGGTGTTATTTGGCTAGAGCGTATTCAGGAGGGAACAACGGTTCATTTGCCAACAGATCAAGAACTCGGGCTAATGAGAGATGGCTATTCACCGGCGGAAATCCTTTTGTCACAAGCGCATCCAAAAAAACTGCATAAGATGGTTTTGAACTGATGTTGCTCGTTGCGACGGAAGACGAGCTGAGCGAGGCAGTCGTTTGTCGACTTGTCATCGAAGCTCGAGGAAGCGACGAGGGCCTCCGCAGGGTTCGGAGGGAAGGCAATGGTTATCTTCGACGGAACATCGACAAATTCTGTGAAACGGCGAGGAGAATTCCGGTCATTGTGCTCACGGACCTCGATGCGGTTTCTTGCCCTTCTATGCTTATTCGTGAGTGGTTTGGAACGAAGATTTGTCCCTCGAAGCTCGTATTCCGAGTAGCTGTTCGTGAAGTCGAAACATGGTTGTTGGCGGATCGAGAAGGGATAGGGGAGTTCCTTCATATTTCTCCGCATAAAATTGATCCAAATCCCGAGGGCCTGCCAGATCCGAAACGGTATCTTTTAAGGCTTGCTCGCTCGGCGCCGAGGGAGCTTCGAAATGATCTTCTACCGATTAAAGGTGCCGCTGCGTCGCAGGGATTTGGATACAACGCGCGGCTTTGCGAATTCGTCGAATCGGGCTGGTCTGCAGAGCGTGCGTCGAATCGCAGTCAGAGTCTCTGGAAGGCGAGCTGTAGGATTCGAGAATCTTTGAATGCTAAATTATAGAATGCACCGGCATTAGCCCTCCTGCGACCCGGCTACGCCGGGCCACCTTCTCCCGCGAGGGGAGAAGGGGCGCGCATTTCTCTTGCGACGGCGTTCGGCGCCAGCGCCCGCGTCGCCTCGTCGACGCTGCGAAACAAGCGGCCTTCGCCGAGCGTCTCCAGCACGCCGAAGCGGGTCAGCGCCTCATGCGCGCGCACGGATTCCAGCCGCGCTATGGCGAAATCCGCGCCCGCGGCGCGGCAATCCTCGATCGCCTGCCGCAATATGCGCGCCGCCGTATAATCGATCTCGACGATATTGCTCGCCTCCAGCACGACGAGCTTCGGCTTTTCCTCTATCGCCTCGCGCAAATCGCTTTGGAAACCATAGGCGTTGAGAAAAGACAGCGGCGCCTGAAAGGCCGTCACCAGCACGCCCTCGAGGCGCTCGCCATAAGGCTCGGCTCCGCTGGATGCGCAAGGCCACCACACCGAGCTTCCCGGCAGGCGCGCGAATGTGATGAGGCGCGAGCGCGTCGTCGTCCACACGCCATGCAGCAGCGACGCCAATATGGATAGCGATACGCCCGTCTGCACCGGCAGCGCGACGACGGCCGCCATGGTCAGCGCCACGAGCGCGAACTCGCCATGCGTCTTGGAATAAATGTCGCGCATCACATGCAGGCGGAAAATGCGCGCGGCGATGAACATCAGCACGCCGGCGAGCGCGGCGTTGGGCACTTGCTCGAGCAAGGAGGCGCCGAACAGCAGCAGCGCGGCGATGACCAGCGCCGCGACGATCGACGAGAGCTGCGAGCGCCCGCCGGTGGCGGAGACGATCGCCGTGCGCGGCGGCGAGGCGTCGACGGCGAAGGCGCCGACCAGCCCCGCCAGCAGACAGCCCGCGCCGACGCCGAGATAATCGCGATCGACATCCGGCGCGCGGCCTTCCTCATTGGGAAAGGAGCGCGAGGTCGCCGCCGTCTGTACCATGATGACGACCGAGATGATGATGGCGAGGCCGACGATATGGGGAAGATCGGCGGGCGCGATCTCGGGAAAGCGCGGGTGCGGAAATTCCGCCGAGACCCTGCCGAGCACGGCGACGCCGCTTTCCTCGAGATGGAAATAGCGCACCGCGAAAGCGGCGCCGGCGAGCGCGATGAGCGCGGCCGGCAGCTTGGGGCTGATCTTCTCGCCGATGATAATGGTCGTGAGCGCGCCGAGGCCGATGGCGATGGCTGCCGGATTGGCCTCGCGCCAATGCTTCGCCATTTCGGCGACGCGATAGAATTCGCTGCCTTCGACGCTCGGCAGGCCGATGAGCGCGGGCAGCTGCGAGATGAAGATGTGAATGGAGATGCCGGCGAGAAAACCGGTCGTCACCGGAACGGAGAGGAGATCTGCGACCCAGCCGGCGCGCAGCAGAAATCCGAGCGCGAGAATGCCGCCGACCAGCAGAGCGAGAAAGGAGGCGAGCGCCATGAATTGCGGCGAGCCGCGCGTCGCCAGCAGCGCGAGAGCGCCGGCGAAGATCGGCGCGATCGTCGAATCCGCGCCGGAGGAGAGAAAGCGGCTGGAGCCGAAAGCCGCGAAGGCCAGCGAGCCGGCCAGAAAGGCGAAGAAGCCGATCTGCGGCGGAAAGCCTGCGAGCCGCGCCGTCGCCATCTGCTCTGGTATGGCGATGGCCGCCAGCGTCAGCCCGGCCGCGAGGTCGTAGCGCAGCGCGGCCTGCGGCAGGGAGGGGAAGAACAGCCAAGCGCGTTTCGGCCGAGACGGGTTTTGCTGAGACATTGATGAAATCCGGGGCGAGCCTGCCCCGAATCTAGGGCGTGACGCTCGAACCGTGAGGCTGGACGCGGCGCGATTGTCGCGCTCATCGAGTTCCGGCGCAATTTTTTTAAAAAAACGCCGAGGGTGCGCAAAAAAATGCCTCGCCTCGCGAGAAGCACGAAGCCGCCGTCCGAGCCGGCCCGACGAAAGGTCGCTTTCGGTCGCCCCTCCGCTATCGATCGACTCGGCCGACGAGAATGGCGCAGCCGACCGAAATGGACGGTTCGGGTAGGTTCTCGCATCGCCTGAGAGGGTAGGCGTTGGGCAGGCGGTCGAGCCGCGCCCGGAAACGGCGCAGCGATCGCGCTCGCCGTCAGAGCGCGCATTTGGAATAACGGGCGCGAGACGGACGGAGCGGAGGCCGCGGCCTCTCGCCGCCCATGCGCAGGGGGCGGCCGGCGGCGCCATCGGCTATTTCGGGCGAGAGGCTCATGCGCGGCTCTGTCGAACGGCTTGCGCGGCTTTCGGCCGGCCTGCGCCGCGCGCGCCGGCCTCGCGACGCGGCGCTTCCTTCAATTCGGCCTCCGTCGCCCGAAGAATTGACGCGCCGCGTCAACGATGCGCGCGTCCGGCGCTTGACGAGCCGCGACTCAAAATGCTCAACGTGCGCGAGCGGCGTCCGCCGGCGCCAGCCCGACCAATCAGGAGAACGATATGACGACGGAGATCGTGATCGTTTCCGCGGCGCGCACAGCTGTGGGATCGTTCAACGGAGCTTTCGGTTCAACGCCCGCCCATGAATTGGGCGCGGTCGCTGTCAAGGCCGCTATCGAGCGCGCCAAATTGGAGGCCGCCGACGTCGACGAGGTCATCCTGGGCCAGGTGCTGGGCGCCGCGCAGGGACAGAACCCGGCGCGTCAGGCCGCCATCAAGGCGGGCGTGCCGCAGGACAAGACCGCTTTCGGCATTAATCAGGTGTGCGGCTCCGGCCTGCGCGCCGTGGCGCTCGCCGCTCAGCAGATTCGGTCGGGCGACGCGAGCATCATCGTCGCCGGCGGCCAGGAGTCCATGTCGTTGTCGCAGCACTCGGCTCACATGCGCGCCGGCACCAAGATGGGCGATGTGAAGTTCGTCGACACGATGATCGTCGACGGCCTCACCGACGCCTTCAACAATTACCACATGGGCATCACGGCCGAGAACGTCGCGGCCAAGTGGCAGATCAGCCGCGCCGAGCAGGACGCTTTCGCCGTCGCCTCGCAGAACAAGGCCGAGGCTGCGCAGAAGGCCGGCAAGTTCAAGGACGAGATCGTCCCCTTCACCGTCTCGACCCGCAAGGGCGACGTGATTGTCGATCAGGATGAATACATCAAGCATGGCGTGACGCTCGAGGGCGTCGCCAAGCTGAAGCCGGCCTTCACGAAGGACGGCACGGTGACGGCGGCCAACGCCTCTGGCCTCAATGACGGCGCGGCGGCGCTCGTCATCATGACGGCGGCGGAAGCGGCCAAGCGCGGCCTCACGCCGCTGGCCCGCATCGCCTCCTGGGCGACCGCTGGCGTCGATCCGTCGATCATGGGCTCCGGCCCGATCCCGGCCTCGCGCAAGGCGCTGGAGAAGGCCGGCTGGAAGATCTCCGACCTCGATCTCGTCGAGGCCAATGAGGCTTTCGCCGCGCAGGCTCTCGCCGTGAACAAGGATCTCGGCTGGGATCCGGCGATCGTCAACGTGAATGGCGGCGCCATCGCCATCGGCCATCCGATCGGCGCCTCGGGCGCGCGCATTCTGACGACGCTGCTCTATGAGCTCGGACGCCGCGGCGGCAAGCGCGGCCTCGCCACGCTCTGCATCGGCGGCGGCATGGGCGTCGCCCTGACGATCGAGCGCTAAATATAAAAATAGGACCGCGAGCCTGAAGGCTCGCGGTCCAGTTTTCCAAAAATTCGATGAAGGAGGACGAGGTGGGCAGAACAGCGGTTGTGACGGGCGGCACGCGCGGCATCGGCGAGGCGATTTCCAAGGCGTTGAAGGCGGCCGGCTATAATGTCGCCGCGACTTACGCCGGCAATGACGAGGCGGCGAACAAGTTCAAGGCGGACACCGGCATTCCGGTCTACAAGTTCGACGTGTCGGACTATGACGCCAGCGCCGCCGCCATCGCGCAGATCGAGAAGGATCTGGGCGCGGTCGATGTGCTCGTGAACAACGCCGGCATCACCAAGGACCGTCTGTTCCACAAGATGGAGCTGGCGCAGTGGCAGGCGGTGATCAACACCAACCTCAACTCGCTGTTCAACGTTACCCGCCCGGTCATCAACGGCATGCGTGACCGCGGCTTCGGCCGCATCATCGTCATCTCGTCGATCAATGGCCAGAAGGGCCAGGCCGGCCAGACCAATTATTCCGCCTCCAAGGCCGGCGACATCGGCTTCGTCAAGGCGCTGGCGCAGGAGAGCGCCTCCAAGGGCATCACCGTCAACGCCATCGCGCCCGGCTATATCGCCACGGAGATGGTGAAGGCCGTGCCGCAGGACGTGCTCGACAAGCACATCATTCCTTACATCGCCGTCGGCCGCCTCGGCGAGCCGGAGGAGATCGCCCGCGCCGTGGTGTTCCTCGCCTCGGACGACGCCGGCTTCATCACCGGCTCGACGCTGACCATCAATGGCGGCCAGTATCTGACCTGACCGGAGCGCTCCAGCTCGTCTTGCGAATCGCCTCGCGCCGTTTTCGTCTTCTTCCTTCTCCCCGCAGGCGGGGAGAAGGCGAGGATGGGGGGCTCGGGGCGTTTTCCGTCTGTGGTTCGATCACTCTTCGTCCGGCTCCTCCAGCCGATCGTCGGCCAGCGGCAGGGTGAAGCTCAGACGCGCGCCGCCGCCGGGGTTCTGCTCCGCCCACAGCTTCCCGTAATGCGCCTCCACGATCGCGCGCGAGACCGCGAGGCCGACGCCGAGACCATGCTTCTTCGTCGAGGTGAAGGGCTCGAACAGCTCATTCGCCATTTCATCGGCGAGGCCCGCGCCCGTGTCGACGATATCGGTGCGGATCATGCCGCTCTCGTCGAGCCGGGTCGAGATGACGAGCTCGCGCTTCTCGGCGCCCTGCATCGCCTCCAGCGCATTGCGCTTCAGATTGACCAGCACTTGCCGAATCTGCACGCGATCGACGATCACCGCGTCATCCGTCGCCGCGAGATCGAGCGTGGTGACGACTTTGACATGATTGCGCGCCATGTCGGTGAAGGCGCAGGCGTCGCGGATGATGTCGTGCAGCCGCTGCTGAGTCTTGTCCGGCTCGGCGCGCGTCACGAAGCCGCGCAAATGGCTGATGATCTGCGCCGCGCGCGTCACTTGCGCGACGGCGCTGTCGAGGATCGGCTCGAGATCGGCGCTCGCGGACTCGGCGCGTCTCAGCACGCGGCGCGCGGCGCTGAGATAGGTGGAGATCGCCGAGAGCGGCTGATTGATCTCATGGGCGACATTCGCCGCCATTTGCGCCATCAGATCGAGCCTGTCGGAGCGGAGCTTGCGCATCTGCGCCTCGGCCCGGCGGCGTTCGGTGAGATCGCGCAGGAACAGCACGAGCAGCCGTTCGCCGTCATGCCCCGCCTCGCTGACGGAGAGCTCCAGCGGAAACAGCGAGCCGTCCTTGTGGCGGCCGATCCGCTCGGGCTCCGCCGCCGCGGGCGCCGCCCCATCTGCGCCCAGCGTCGCGAAGCGAGGGTCGTGGAAGGGCTCGGGGAACAGAATATCGACCGGGTGCCCGATCGCTTCCGCCGCCTCATGGCCGAAGAGCCGCGTCGCCGCGGAATTGACGGCGTGAATGACGCCGTCGCCGTCGATGATGACGATCGCGTCGACTGCGCCTTCGACGATCGCGCGAAGGCGCGCCTCGCTCGCGCGGCGCTCCTGCTCGGCGCGCGAGCGCTCGCTGAGATCGCTGAGCATCACCGCATAGCCGTAGAGATTGTCGGAATCGTCGCGCAGCGGCGCGATCAGCTCCTCGGCGGGAAAGATCGAGCCGTCCCGGCGCCGACGCGGCTCATGGCGCTTGACGACGCCCTGCGCCACGAGAGCGCCGAGCTCCTCTTGCGATTCGGCCGAATGAAGGATTGAGAGACGCCGCCCGAGAATTTCGTCGCGGCTCCAGCCGGTGATGCGTTCCGCCGCCTCGCTCCAGGCGACGATGCGCTCCTGCCGGTCCAGCGAGAAGATCGCCGAGGACGGCGCGCCTTCGGCCAGCAGGCGAAAATGCTCCTCGCTCTGCCGCAGCGCCTTGCGCGCGCGCTCATAGTCGAGGCTCTTGATCGTCTCCCAGCGGCCGCCGCGGCGGATCAGCGCGAATTCATGTCGGGCGATCACCTCGACGATCTCCGGCGCGCCGATCAGATTCAGAGAATAGGAGCAGAGCGTCAGCATGCGCACCGAGCCGTGCATGGCGGCGAGCCCGGTCTCATAGGTCATGAAGATCGACCAGGCCGTGGCGTCCACCTCGAAGGCGTTGCCGCTGGCGCGCAATCCGTCGAAGCCCGCCCGCAGCGCCGCGTCATGGGCCGAGCGCCAATCGTCCAGCAGGCGGACGCCATCCAGCCGGTCATTGCGCAGATACCATTCCTCGGGCGGCAGAATGTCGATTCTGCCCGCCGCGAGATCGGCCTCGAGATCGGGAACGAGAGTCGCGAGGCGCGCCTTGGCGGCCGCAACGGTCAGCGGCGGCGAGGCGATCCATATGCAGCGCTCATTGGCGGCGAGGCCCGCCGCGAAATAGGGGGCGACGATGTCGAGCAGATCGTCGACATCATCGAAGAATTGGCAGAAATGCGTGCCCCAAGGCATTTCTCCGGCGCCCTCTATGCCAGAGGGGCGCGACAGCCGCTCGCTCCGCGACCGTAGAGTCACGAATTCCGTCGCGGTCTCAGCCTGCATCTATTCATTCCAGTATGTGCCGCCGCCATCTCCGGTTTGCAGGACGCGCCCGCTCGCCTTCGATCCGCCAATCGGATGGGACCAAATGCGAACATTGCCAAAATGGGACAATGTTTCGTCGTCACCTGTGCCGATCAAGAACCGCGCCACAGGCGACCGTCCCGAAACGAGCCGAAGCTTCGCCATTCTCAGTGGCTGCGCTCAGTGGCTGGCGGCGCTGCGCGCGGCGACGACCTCATGCGCCTGACGCCCGACCACCTCGGTCAGATGATCGAACGTGGCCTCGAAGAATCCGGCGCCCGATGTGGCGGAGCGCAGCTCGACGATGAGATCGCCAATCTCCGCCTCCGGGATGAGCGCGTCGAGCTCGTCCCAGCCTTCCCATCCCGGGCGCGGCCCGAATCCCAATATCTGCCCGCGCCGCGCCGAGACAATGCCCGTCGCGCGAGAGACCGCCTCGCTCGGCGCGAATATCGCCACGGAGAGCATGGGCTCGAGCAGAACCGGCTCCGCTCTGCCCAGCGCCTCGATCATGCCGATGCGCGCCGCCGTGCGGAAGGCCATGTCGGAGGAGTCGACGCTATGATAGGAGCCGTCGACCAGCACAGCCTCCACATCGACGACGGGAAAGCCGAGCGGTCCGCGCGCCAAAGCGTCCCGGCAGCCGGACTCGACCGAGGAGAAGTATTGTTTTGGCACAGTGCCGCCATGGACGCGCTCGGCGAAAGCGAAGCCTTCGCCGCGTCCGCGTGGCGCCACCTCGAGCACCACATCGCCGAATTGCCCATGGCCGCCGGACTGTTTCTTGTGGCGGCCGCGCACGTTCACCGCATGACGGATCGTCTCCTTATAGCCGATGGCGGGAGCGTGCGTGGAGACGGTCACGCCGTAGCGCGTGGCGAGGCGTTCCAAAGCGACACGAATATGCATCTCGCCCTGGCCGAGCAGCTTCATCTCGCCGAGCGCCTGATCATGCAGGAAGACGAGCGACGGATCCTCGTCGATGAGCTTGGCGAGCGCGGCGGCGAGGCGCATCTCGTCCTTGCGATCGCCGACCGACAGCGCCAGCGCATAGACGGGGCGCGGTGCGGCCAGCGGCGCCGGGGCGGGCGGCGCGCCGGCGCGGGCGTCCTGCAAAGCCTCGCCAGCGGCGATCCCGTCGAGCCGCCCAAAAGCCACGGTCTCGCCCGCTTCCGCTTTGGCCTGGCGCGTCGCCGTGGCGCCGAGCAGGGAGGAGACGCCGCTGATCTTCTCCTCCGCGCCGGACGAGCCGATCACCGTCTGACCGTCCGAGAAGGAGCCGCGCAGCACGCGCGCCAGCGACAGCTTGCCGCCATGCGGCGTATGGATGGAGCGGAACACATGGGCGAGGGCGGGGCCGGAATCGGCGACGCCGAGCCGCGCTCTGGTCGCGGCGACGCTCGGCGCCTCGTGGCGCAAGGCTTTCAGCAGCCGCGTCACGCCGGCGCCGCGCTCCGCCGAGCCGATGAACACGGGCGCGACATGGCCGAAGCGCAGCTCCTTGGCGAGATCGTCGAAAATCTGGTCGCGCGGCGGCTCAATGTCGCTGAGCAATTCTTCCATCAGCGCGTCGTCGTAATCGGCGAGCCGCTCCAGCATGGAATAGCGCGCCTCCTTCTCCAGCACGGCGTCGCCATCTTGCATTGCGACGACCTCGGAGGGGGCGTGCTCGCGATAGACATAGGCGCGCTCCAGCGCGAGATCGATGAAGCCGACGGCGATGCCATTGTTCCAGAGCGGGATTTGCCGCAGCAGCAGCGGCGTGCGCGAGGCCGATTGCAGCAGTGCGAGCGAGTCGCGCAGATTGCCCGTTGCGGAGTCGATCTTGTTGAGGAACAGAAAATGCGGAACGCGCGCCTCTTCCACCGCGCGCAGCGCGAGCTGCAAGGCGGGCAGCTTGCGCGGATCGGATTCGGCGACGACGATGGCGGCGTCGGCGACGGCGAGGACGCGGCGCTGCTCATGCGCGAATTCGACCGAGCCGGGACAATCGACCAAAGTGTAGCGATCGCCGAGATAATCGGCGCGGCCGATGTTGCATTCGACGCTCATCGCATGGGCGCGCGCTTCCGGCGAGGCGTCGCCGATGGTGGAGCCGTCGCGCACCAGCCCTTGCCGCTGCACGGCGCCGCAGCGCGCGAGCAGGCATTCGAAGAGGCTGGTCTTGCCGCTTTGAAAAGGGCCGACAAGCGCGATCAGTCGCGCGCCTTCGGCTCGCGCCGCGCCGGACGTTCTCGTTTCACTCATGTCCCGCTCCCGTTCCCGGCGCCGGCGAGTGGAAACCTTGTCGGCTCCGTCGAGGTTGATGCTCCCACCACATGGGTCGTCGCGCAAGCGCTGAAAAGCTTTGCGGCGCCGCATAGATGCGCGGGAGCCGAGAGCTAGGCGAGACGAGGCGAAACGGCGCCGCTCCACTCGATCCAGCGACCGTGAAAATCGGCGCGGCCGAGCGCAAAGCTCTCGCCGCCTGGCCAGAGCGTCAGCGTGAGAGCGGCGGAGCGCGTATCGCCGTCGGCTTCCATTTGCAGCCGCGCCAGCGGCGCCGCGCGGCTCGCTGCGGCGCCCGCCGCCTCGAGAGCGGCAGTGGCGCGGCGCTTGGTCTCGAGCGGCAAATATTGCCAGACGACCGTGTGATAGACGAAGCGCGTGACATTGGGGGGAGGCGGAGCGGCGAGTCGCGCGGCGAGCCAATCGCCGGCGTCGGCGCGCTCGACGCGCTCGCGATGCAGAGCGGCGAGGGCGAGCGCTGTCTCCATGCGCGCGAGACGTGCGTCCTGATCCGGCCAGACATAGGCGAGCAGCCGCGCGCGATGCTCGGCGTCGCCGGGATCGAGCGGATCGACATCGCAACCGGCGCGGCCGACAATCTGCAACGGCGCATCGAGCGAAGGCGCCGCGCCGCGCCAATCGCAGGAGAGGCGAAGAGGCGCGGCAGGATCGCCGAAAGCGCCGACGCCAAGATCATATCCATAGCGATCGAAATGCAGATTGAGGCCGGCGCTGGCGCCGATCTCGAACGTCTCCAGCGGCAGGCCCGTCGCCGCGGCGACGATCAGCGCGCCGCCGAGAATGACGCTGGAGCGCCCTGTTTCATTGGTCTGCGGCGGGCGATCGAGAAAGCCCGCGAGAAATTCGTCATGCTCCTCTATCGCGCGGGCGATCTCGCGCGCGAGTCGCGCTTCGTCGAGCGCATGGGGCGGATAGGCGGCGGCGAGCCCCGGCGCCTTTCCCGATCGCGCCAGAAAATGCAGCGCGCCGCAAGCGCGTAGCGCCAGCGCATCGGCCTTGGCGCGCGGACCCCAGGCGGAAATCCTGCGGCCGAAGGCGCTGCTCTCGTCGAGCCCGGCGGCGAGCGTCTCGCAGAGCGCGGCGGTGAAGGGCGAGGCGAGATCGCGGCACGCCTTCGCTTGAAAATCAAAGGCGCTCGCGATCTCGTCGGGCAGGCGTTTCGTCATTTCTCCGAGGCCTCCATAGGCGATTTTCGTAATCCGGCGCAGCGGCGAGAAATCGGTCGTTCCTGCGCTCAATTATGCGATAATTCACTTTGAGACGATCTCACCCTCCGTTCGCGAAGCGGCCGAATGTCATTCGGAGCAAATTCGCTCCGGCGCGCGGAGAATGTAAGATCGTCGGTTCGAGGAGGCAGAGCATGACGCGGGATTTTCATCGCAGACAATTTCTGCGCGCAGCGGCGACGACCGGCGTCGCATTGGCCGCCGCCGGCGCGGCGCGCGCCGAGGAGAAAGCCGCCGCCGTGAAGCGCGCCGCCGTCGTCCATCAGCCGAAGCCGATGGCCTTCGATCCTCAGCGCGTCGAAGGAATGTCGGAGAAGATTCTCGTCTCGCATTACGAAAATAATTACATCGGCGCGGTGAAGCGGTTGAACGCGATCCTCGATCAGCTCTCTGGCCTCGATTTCGACAAAGCCCCTGGATTTCAGATCAACGGGCTGAAGCGCGAAGAGCTGATCGCCGCCAACTCGATGATCCTGCACGAGGTCTATTTCGCCGGGCTCGGCGCTTCGGGCAAGCCGGGGGCGGCGCTCGCCGCGGCGCTCGACCGTGATTTCGGCTCCTTCGATCGCTGGCGCGCCGAATTCGTCGCCATGGGAAAGGCGCTCGGCGGCGGCTCCGGCTGGGTGGTTCTGTCCTATGACAAGCATGGCGGGCGGCTGGTCAACAGCTGGGCGAACGATCATACGCAATGTCTGGCGGGCGGCGATCCGATCTTCGTGCTCGACATGTTCGAGCACGCCTATCAGATGGATTTCGGGGCGAAAGCGGCCGATTACGTCAAGATTGTCATGGCGGCGGCCGGCTGGTCCAACGCCGATCGTCTCTTCGAGAAATACAGCAGAGCCTGACTGCCTGCCGCCGTGGGCGGGCGGTCCGTCGGCTATCCGTCCGCCCGGCTTCCACTGGCGGCCGAACCGCGTTACTAAGGCCGCTTCTCTAGCAAGGAGCCTTCATGCGGCCGAGCAAACGCGCGCCAGACGAAATGCGTCCCGTCAGTTTCGAACGGGGCGTCGCCCGCTACGCCGAGGGCTCGTGCCTCGTCAAATTCGGCAACACGCATGTCCTATGCGCCGCGACGCTCGAGGACAAGCCGCCGCCGTGGCTGCGCGGGCAGGGGCGCGGCTGGGTGACGGCGGAATACGCCATGCTGCCGCGCGCCACGCATACGCGCACGCGCCGCGAGTCGAGCTCCGGCAAGCCGTCCGGCCGCACGCAGGAGATTCAGCGCCTCATCGGCCGCTCGCTGCGCGCCGTCACCAATCTGCCGGCGCTCGGCGAGCGTCAAATCGTCGTCGATTGCGACGTCATCCAGGCCGACGGCGGCACGCGCACGGCCTCCATCACCGGCGCCTGGCTGGCGCTGCATGATTGCTTCCAATGGATGCGCTCGCGCTCCATCATCAAGGACAATCCGCTGCGCGATCATGTCGCCGCCGTCTCCTGCGGCGTCTGCAATGGCGCTCCGGTGATCGATCTCGATTACACGGAGGACTCGACCGCCGAGACCGACGCCAATTTCGTCATCACCGGCTCGGGCGGGCTCGTCGAGGTGCAGGCGACGGCGGAAGTCGCCGTTTTCTCCGAGGACAATCTCGGCTCCATGCTGACGCTGGCGCGCGGCGGCATCGAGAAGCTCGTGCAATTGCAGAAGGCGGCGCTGGCGTGACGCGCAGAATCGAAGGTCGTCTCGTCATCGCGACGCATAATCCCGGCAAGCTCTGGGAGCTGCGTCAGCTGCTCGAGCCGCATGGCGTCGATGCCGTCTCCGCCGGCGAGCTCGGCGTCGCCGAGCCGGAGGAGACGGAGACGACCTTCTCCGGCAATGCGCTTTTGAAAGCGCGCGCTTCCTGCGCGGCGACCGGCCTGCCGGCCTTCGCCGACGACTCCGGTCTCTGCGTCGATGCGCTGGATGGCGCGCCGGGCGTCTATTCGGCGCGCTGGGGCGGCGATAATCGCGATTTCGCCGCCGCCATCCGCCGCGTCGAGCGCGAGCTGAATGAGCGCGGCGCGACGGCGCCTTTCGCCGCGCATTTCATCTGCGCGCTCGCCATCGTCTGGCCGGACGGCCATACGGAAGAGTTCGAGGGTCGCGTCGATGGCGTGCTGGTGTTTCCGCCGCGCGGCGAGAAGGGTTTCGGCTATGATCCGATCTTTCTGCCGGACGGATTGGATCGCACCTTCGGCGAGATGATGTCGGCCGAAAAGCACGCGCTGCCGGGCGACGGCTCGCGCGCGCTGTCGCATCGCGCGCGCGCCTTTCAGGCGCTGGCGCGCGCCTGCCTCGCCTGACACGGAAAGCCCCTGCGCGCTGCGGCGGGCAGGGGCTTCGTGAAGGACGCGCGCTTCAGCGCAATAAAATCTCCACCCGCCGATTCTCCGCGCGGCTCGCCGGATCGTCGCCCGCGATGACGGGCTGCTCGTCGCCGACGCCGGCGCTGGTCAGCCGCTCGCGGGAGACGCCGATGCGGCGCAGATAGTCGAAGACCGCGCGAGCGCGGCGCTGCGACAAATCGCGCTTGTCCTCGGGCGAGCCGACAGAGTCCGAATGGCCGCGCAGCTCGAGCGCCGCATCCGGGCATTGCTTCAGCGCGCCGGCGAGACGCGCGAGGAATTTCTCCGCTCCGGCGCCGAGCGCGACGCTCTTGGCCGAGAAGCGGATTTTCTCCGAGGCGGCGAGCGCCGCCAGCGCCGCGCGGCAGGGCGAGCTTTCCTCGGCGGTCGCCGGCGGCGGCAGGCTCGGCCCTTCCGGCGCCGGCAGCGTCGGGTCATTAGGGCTGTTCCAAACCAGCGCGGCAGGCGGCGGAGGCGGCTCGGCGGGGGCCGCGGAGCGCTCGGCCGTACGGCCTTCGGCAAGTCTGTCCTTGCGGCCTTTTTTGGGGAGAGTCGGCGCCGCGACCGTCGCGGGCCGCGCGGCCGAGGCGGCGGCGACGCGCTCCTGCTCGCGCTCGGCCCAGGCGGCCGCGGCGGCGCGATGGGCGTCCTGCTCGGCGGCGACGGCGGCGAGCGCCTCCTCGCGCTGGGAGGCGGCCTCCGGCGAGAGGGAGTCGACGCGCCAGACCGTCCGCACGCCTGCGGCGCTCGCCAGCCGCTCCGCCAGAGCCCGATGGCCGGAAGCGTCGGCGGGCAAGAAGACGTCGCGGCCGCTGACCTCGAAATTCAGAGGATCGCCGCCCTCCCGCTGCACCAGCGAGCCGAGGCGATGCCCGAGCGCCTCCTCGAGGCTCACGGCCGCCTCGCTATTGGCGAGAATGGCGATGACGGCGACCACGCCGGCGCCGATGCGCCAGCCGATATGATCGCGCGCGATCGGCCCCGACCACAGCGCCACAGCGCCGATCCCGGCCAGAAAGGCGATGTAGAGCGCGAATGCGCCCTCGAGATAGAGCGCGACGCGGCCGAGCGCGGCCTTGGCGAGAATGGCGCCGAGGCACAGCGTCAACGCGAGCAGAAAGTCTCCCTCTCGCAGCAGAGAGGGGTCGTCGCCCGCACGGCGCAGGCTGGCGAGGCCGGAGAGGGCGCCGACGAGAAAGGCGCTGACGAGCCAAATTCCATAAAAGCTGAGGAAATAGGTCATGTGGGGCGCGGCATCTCGAGCGGGACCTCCCGCGAAGCGGCAATTAACGCCGCTTTCGCGCCTTTCAATGCGGCAATGCGAAACCATTCGTTCCGGCAAAGCCTCCGGCCGCGTTTCAGCAGCGTGACCTTCTCGGCCTGGCGTGGCATAAAGCCCCCATGGCTGCGACGATTCGAAACGCGTTCGACCCGGGCTTCGGCGTCTATGTGCACTGGCCGTTCTGCCTGTCGAAGTGCCCCTATTGCGACTTCAACAGCCACGTCCGCAAGGGCGAGGTCGATGAAGATCGCTTTGTGGACGCTTTCCGCACGGAGATCGCCCATCGCGCCGCTCTGGCGCCGGGACGCGAGGTGCGCTCGGTGTTCTTCGGCGGCGGCACGCCCTCGCTCATGCTCCCATCCACGCTGGAGGCGATCCTCCGGGCGATCGCCGATCATTGGCCGATGGCCGCCGATTGCGAGGTCACGCTCGAGGCCAACCCCACCAGCGTCGAGGCCTCGCGCTTCCGCAGCTTCAAGGCGGCCGGCGTCAATCGCGCTTCGCTCGGCGTGCAGGCGCTCAACGACATAGAATTGCGGGCGCTCGGCCGTCAGCATTCGGTGGCGGAGGCGCTCGCCGCGCTCGATGTCGCCAATAAGATTTTCGAGCGCACCTCCTTCGATCTCATCTACGCCCGTCCGCAGCAGACGCCGGCGGCCTGGCGCAAGGAACTCGAGCTCGCTCTGGCGCGCGTGACGGAGCATGTCTCGCTCTATCAGCTGACCATAGAGCCGGAGACGATGTTCGAGCGCATGGCGGACGCCGGCAAGCTCGATCTGCCGGACGTCGACACGCAGCGCGCGCTATGGGACGTCACGCAGGAAGTGACCGCCCGCGCCGGCCTGCCGGCGTACGAGGTCTCCAACCACGCGCGGCCCGGCTCGGAATGCCGGCACAATCTCGTCTATTGGCGCTATGGCGAATATGCCGGCGTCGGCCCCGGCGCGCATGGGCGGCTCATCACGCCGCGCGGCCGCCGCGCCCAGGCGACCGAGAAGCACCCGGAAATGTGGCTCACCTGCGTCGAGACGGAGGGCCATGGCCTCGTCGAGGACGATCTGCTCTCCGCGGAGCAGGAGGGCGACGAGTTTCTGCTGATGGGCCTGCGCCTGCGCGAGGGCATAGATCCGGCGCGCTTCTTCGCGCTCACCGGCAAGAAGCTGTCGCAATCGCGCGTCGCCGAGCTGATCGGCGACGGGCTCGTGGAGCTGACCCGCGACGATCGTATCCGCGTGAGCTCGGAGGGGTTCCCCGTGCTCGACGCCGTGGTGGCCGATCTCGCGGCGTGACGCCGCGCCGCTTCAATAGAGCTTCACCAGCAGGCTGCCGCCGAAGCTGCGCGGCTGATTGGTGAAGGCCATCGTCGCCGGCGTCGTCGCGGAGCCGGGCGACCAGCCGTTATTATTATTGGCGGCGCTGGTGTTGGTGGAGGTCGTCGTATTGGTCACCTCGCGGCGATCCAGCAGATTCTTCACCCAGAATGAAATGCTCCAATGCTCGTCGTCGCTGCGCAATCCGAAGCCGGCGTTGAGAATGGTGAAGGGCGCCTGCCAATAAGTATTGGTCGCGACCGGGCTGGTGAAGAGAATCTTGTCCGTCCAGCTCGCATTGACATAGCCGAACAGAGTGACCGGCTGCTTGGCCCATTCGCCCCATTCGGCAAAGGCGGCGCCGAGCGGATGCTCGTAATTCGCGCCGATGTTGAAGGCCCATATCGGCAAATTCTCCCAACGCGTGTTCGAGCGCGAGATGGTGAGCGGCGGCTTCACCCCGTTGATATTGGTCGTCCAAATCCAGTCCGCCGGCGGCGCCGCGTCGGGATAGCTCACATAGCGCGCCTCGGTGAAGGCGCCGGAGGCGTTGATCCACAAGCGCTCGATCGGATTCCAGCGCCCGGTGAATTCGACGCCCTTCAGCCGCACATGCGGGACCGAGCCGAGATAGGTCGAGCGGATGGGCGAGCCGGTCGAGTCGACATAGCTCGTGTCCGTCTGATTGGCCTGGAAATTATAGAGATCGTTCCAGTAGAAGTTCACATTGGCGATCAGCTTGCCGTCGAGCCAATTGGTCTTGGCGCCGAGCTCATAGTCCCAGGAGACCTCGCGCTTGGTGAGGATCGGCTGAAATCCCTTGAAGGCGTTGGTCGAGTCGTAGATCGGAACGGCGAAATTGACGGCCGCCGCCTTCTCGCCGCGTCCGACGAGGCCGTAGACCAATATATTATCGTTGTAGCGATAGGACGGATTGAAGATTCCGGTCAGCAGATTGGCGCCCTTCGACGTTCCGCCAGTGTCGAAGAATTGCTGTGTCGAGCTCGCCCCGCGCACGGCGTTGGCCAATTGCTGCAAGGTGAAATTGCCACTGAGATAGCCGGGCTGTATCCAGCCGAAATCCGAACCTTCCTTCACCTCATAGCCGTTGCGCAGACCGAAGGTGAGCGCGAGCTGCTCATCGACGTGATAGGTGGCCTGTCCATAGGCGGCGCCGTTGATCGTCAGCGCCTTGCCGTCCGTGTGGTAATCGACGCCCCAGAGCAGGCCCTTGTTCGTCGTCCGCGACCCGAACCATTGTGCGGCGTCCGAGCCATATTCCGTCTCGCTGTAATTGAAGACCTTCTCATAGAGGCCGAAGAGGCCGACCGTCCATTCGAGCGGCTGATCCTTGGGCGAGGAGAGGCGAAACTCCTGCAGATATTGATCGGTCCACTGATTGGTGTGGCTGTCGCTGATGTCGATCAGCTGATTGCCGGTGTTGTTGTACGGCAGCAGGCGGAACTCGCCCCAGGCGGAGATCGATGTGAATGTGTTTTCGCCGAGCTGCCAGTTCAATTCATTCGAGACGGTGATGGTGCGCGAGTCCAGCGTGCCGAGATGCGTGTAATAGGGCTTATAGGGGTCGAAGGTCAGTATCTGCTTGCCGAGCCGCCGGAACACGGTCGTCGCATAATCGGTCGCGATCGTGCCATTGGCGAATATCTGCAGCGAATTGGAGAAGGGGCCGTTGTTGTTGTTGTTGTATTCCGCCGAGCGCGCATAGCTGAAGATGAGCCGGTCCGTCACCTCGTCGCCGACGTAATATAATTGCCCGCGCGCGCCCCACCGATTGGAGTCGGAAATGCCGGCGCCCGTCACCTGGTCTTTCAGGAAGCCCCGATCCTTGTCGTAGAAGAAGGTGACGCGATAGGCGAGCTTCTCGTCGATGATCGGCCCGGTCACATTCAGCTTCTCGATGAGATGCGTGTGATTGCCGAAGGAGGTCTCGAACGTCGCCTTGCGCTCGAAGGATGGCAGCTGCGTGCGCACGATGATGTTGCCGACCGTGGTGTTCTTGCCGCCCGCGGTTCCCTGCGGTCCGAGGCCGAGCTCGAAATTCTCGATCTCGACGAAATCCGCCCATTGGAAGCCGACCGCCTTCCAGAACACATTGTCGATGATGAATCCGGTGTCGTTCTCCGAGCCATTGCCCGTGCCCGCGCCCTGGCCGACGCCGCGAATGGCGGGGCGGGACGTTTGCGGATTGGAGATGTTCGGACGGTAATTGGGAACGAGCTGGGAAAAGTCCGAGAGCCGCTCCAAATGCTCGGTCTGCGCCTTCTGCCCGCCGACGAAATCGCCCGAGCGCGGCGTCTTGACGAGGACCTTCTCCTCCTGTCGTGTCAGCCCCGCGTCATTGACCGCGGCGCCGACCCGCACGTCCTCGATTTGCGCATTTTCGGGCGCCGCTTGGGCGAGCGCGGCGTCGCGCGAGGCGGAAGCCGCGAGAATGAGAGTGAGAACGAGCTTGGAAGCCTCCAGCGAGGGGCTGCGTCCGACGAGCCGCTTTTGCTGCATTTTCGCCTCTAACATACTAGGATATAGTGATTTTAGCGCCTGCCGAGCAGCGCGTATGCGTAGTTCTACGTAGAATATAGCCACAGTCTCAGCTATGCCGCAACAATTAGTCTATCTGTGGGATATACTTAGTGATTGCCCGGGGCTGGCCAGGGCAGCGCGCCGTCGCCGCGATGGAGCGCGTCGGCGTCGCGCGTGAAGCCGCCGTCGGCGCCATGGAGAACCAGCGGCGGGTAGAGGGCCAGCGGCGCCTTCGAGCCTTTGACGCCGCGCAGCAGAATGCGCGTCGCCGCCTGGCCCGCGCGCGGCGCGATCGGCAAAATCGCGAGGCCGCCGAGCCGCGCGCCGATGCTGGCGAGGCAATCGGGCAGAGCGTCGGCGCGATGGATCATCACCAGCGCGCCGCCGGGGCGCAGCAGCGCGACGCAAGCGCGCAGCCAGGGCTCCAGCCCGCCCGCGCTCACATGGGCGAGCGCGCGTCGCGGATCGGGCGAGACGCGCGCGCGGCCGGGCGTGAGATAGGGCGGATTGGTGAGGATCAGATCGGCGTTCGCGCCCTCGAGCCCGGCGGCGCGGCGCGCGGCGGCGGCGAGGATGTCGCATTCGAAAACGCGCGCGCGCTCTGCGAGGCCATTGGCCGCGATATTCTCGCGCGCGAGCGAAGCGGACAAAGCGTCGATCTCGACGAGGCCGATCGTCGCCCGCGGCGCCCGCAGCGCGGCGATGAGGCCGACGGCGCCGACGCCGGCGCCTATGTCGAGCAAAAGGCCGCCGAGCTCGCGCGGCGCAGCGGCGGCGAGCAGAATGGCGTCCGTTCCTACCCTATGGCCGCGCGAGGGTTGCAGCAGCCGCAATTTGCCGCCGAGAAAGGCGTCGGCGCGCGGCGCGGCGGGCGCGCTCATGCAGGCCGGCGCGCGGAGGCGAAGCCGCCTGCGCCGTGGCAAGCCGCGGGGCGGACGAGGCTTTTGGCGCGGGAGGCGCCTGCGCGCATCCCGGCTTGCCGCGAGAGCTGCAAAGCCTTAAGTTCCCTTCACATTCGACAGAGTCAAGCCAAAGGGGTCTACGTGGGCATCGTCATACCGCTGGAGGAAAAGGAAAAGAAGTCCGCCGGCCTCGATAATCTCCTTTCGCTGATCGGCCCCGACCTGCAGCGCGTCAATCAGCTGATTCTGCAGCGCACCGGCTCCGACGTGACGACCATCCCCGAGGTCGCCAATCATCTCATCTCTGCGGGCGGCAAGCGCCTGCGGCCGATGCTCGTGCTCGCCACCGCCGGAATGTGCGGCTATGAGGGCGACGGCCATATCAAATTCGCCGCCGGCATCGAATTCATGCACACCGCCACTCTGCTGCACGACGATGTGGTGGACGAGAGCGACATGCGCCGCGGCAAGATCGCCGCGCGAATGCTGTGGGGCAATGAGACCTGCGTTCTGGTCGGCGATTTTCTGCTCGGCCACGCCTTCAAGATGATGGTGGAGCCCGGCGTGCTCTCCTGCCTCTCTGTCGTTTCGCAGGCCGCCGCCGTCATCGCCGAGGGCGAGATTCTGCAGCTCAACGCCGCCAAGGACACGCAGACGACGGAAGACGCCTATATGGCAGTCATCCGCTCCAAGACGGCGGAACTGTTCGCCGCCGCGGCCGAGGTCGGCCCCATGCTCACCGGCCGCTCCAAGGCGGACGAGGCCGCTTGCCGCAGCTATGGCATGAATCTCGGAATCGCCTTCCAGCTCATCGACGACGCGCTGGATTACGGCGGACAATCCTCCAAGCTCGGCAAGAATGTCGGCGATGATTTCCGCGAGGGCAAGATCACGCTTCCCGTCGTGCTGGCCTTCCGTCGCGGCTCGGAGACCGAGCGCGAATTCTGGCGCCGCACGCTGGAGAAGGGCGAGATCAACGACGGCGATGTCGAGGCCGCCTGCGCGCTGATGAAAAAGCACGACGCCATCAAGGACACGGTCGATCGCGCGAGCCATTACGGCACCATGGCGCGCGACGCGCTGGAGATTTTCCCGGCCTCGCCGTGGAAGTCGGCGCTGCTCGAGGTCGTCGATTTCTGCGTCGAGCGCGCCTATTGACGTGAAAACGCCCCGCAGGCGAATTGCCATGCGGGGCGTCGAGGAGGCTTTTAGAGCGTTCCGTTCGATCGGAAAGCGCTCTGAGAGGTTTGGACGCGGGAAGCGTCAGTCGTGCTCGGGACCTTCGTGCGGACCGCCCCACTCATGGCCGTGATGCGGGCCCTTGGCGATCGTATGCAGCAGAATGGCGAAGCGGCGCTTCTGGGCGTCGTCCAGGCTGTCGAAGAGCGGCTTGGCCGCCTCGGCGAGCTTCTCCGTCTCGGCGGCTTTCGCCGCGAGCGCCTTGGAGCGCCACTGCAGGCCTTCGATCACGCTGCGATGCTCGTGGATTTCCTTCATCTTGTCCTTGGCCTCGGCGAAGCGGGCGGCGCGCGCCTTGGCGATGTCGCGCAGCGCGGTCTCCACCGCCGGCCAGCTCTTCTCCTGGGCCGGAGTGAGCTTCAATCCGGCCTTCAGAGCGGCGACCTTGGCGTCGGTGAAGGCGGCGTGATCCTCCGCCGAGAATTGTTGATGATGATGCTCGCCGGGAGCCGGCTCTGCAAAGACTCCAGCCGAGAGCGGGAGGGTGAGAGCGACCGCGGCGACGGCGGCGAGGAGATGTTTCTTCATGAGCGTTCACCTGGGGGGAATGGGTGGACTTGACACTCATACAATTCGTTCTCGACCGCCGAAAAGCAACTTAATGTTTGGTAATGTCCTGCTTCAGAAATCTTTCGTTTACATAGAGTTTTACGTATAGCCACGGATGGCGGCGCGCATGTCGCGTCCCGGCGAGAGAGGGGGGATACAGTGAGCGCATTCACCGCCATACGCATCGACAAGGACGAGGCCGGCTATCGCGCCGATTATGCGCAGCTCGCCGACGGCGATCTGATGGAGGGCGACGTCGACGTCGCGGTCACGCATAGCACGGTCAATTACAAGGACGGCCTCGCCGTCACCGGCAAGGCGCCTGTGGTGCGGCGCTTTCCGATGATTCCGGGCGTCGATTTCGCGGGCGTCGTCACGCGCTCGAGCCACCCCGATTTCCACCCAGGCGAGCAGGTGATCGCCGGCGGCTGCGGGCTCGGCGAGCAGCATTACGGCGGCTTCTCGCAGCGTGCGCGGGTCAGCGGCGAATGGCTGGTGCATTTGCCGCAAGGGCTGACGCCGGACCAGGCGATGGCGATCGGCAGCGCCGGCTACACCGCCATGCTCTGCGTGATGGCCCTGGAGCGACAGGGGCTCGAGCCCTCGCGCGGGCCGGTGGTGGTGACGGGCGCGGCCGGCGGCGTCGGCTCCGTGGCGGTGGCGCTGCTGGCGGCGCTGGGATGGCGGGTCGTCGCATCCACTGGACGTCCCGAGGAAGAAGCCTATCTGAAAGACCTGGGCGCGTCGGAGATCGTCGATCGCGCCGAGCTCTCCACCCCCGGCAAGCCGTTGCAGAAGCAGCGTTTCGCCGGCGGCGTCGATACGGTGGGCTCGGTTACGCTCGCCAATGTTCTGGCGCAGACCTCGATCGATGGCGTCGTCGCGGCCTGCGGCAATGCGCAGGGAATGGAGCTGCCGACGACCGTCGCGCCGTTCATCCTGCGCGGCATTTCGCTCATCGGCGTCGAGAGCGTTCGGCCCAGCCTGCCCTTGCGGAGCATGGGCTGGGAGCGTCTGGCGCGCGATCTCGACAAAGGATTGCTCGCCAGAATGACGGAGACGGCGCCTTTCGCGCAGGCGCTCGAGCGCGCGCGATCGATCGTCGCCGGCAAGATCAGAGGCCGGCTGGTGATCGAGATCGGTTGACGCGCAGCGGCGTCGAACAGGACGTGATGATATGAGCAGCGCTTTCACCAAAGAGCAGGACGACGACGAGCTCCGCCAGGAGCTGCCCGATCGTCCCATCAGCCCGCATCGCAATCTCGTGACGCCGGAAGGCCTCGCGATGATCGAGGCGGAGCTGGCGCGGCTGCACGACGAGCTGGAGGCGGCGCAGGCGCGGGACGACAAGGGCGCCGTTGCGCTGGCGGCGCGCGATCTGCGCTATTGGTCGGCGCGGCGGGCCACGGCGGAGGTCGTGCGGCCGATCGCCGATCACGAGCAGGCGCGCTTCGGCCATCGCATCGTCATAGAGGACGAGACCGGCAAGCGTCAGAGCTTTCGTCTGGTGGGCGAGGACGAGGCCGATCCCGCCAAAGGGCTCATTCCCTATGTCGCGCCGCTCGCCAAGGCGCTGCTCGGCAAGAGCGTCGGCGATGGCGTCGAGGTGATCCACCACAGCGCCAAAATCATCGAGATCGGCTGACTCTCCGGCGAGGAACCGCGCGGCGGCCGCGCGGTTCGTTTTTGCGTCAGGCCGCTTTCCTGACCGCGGGCTTGGCCTGCGGCTTGGCTTTCTCGGCGGCGGCGGGCTCGGCCGCCTGCTTGCGCGCCGCGGGCTGCTCCTGCTTGGCCACGACCTTCTCCGCCTTGGCGGCGGGCGCGACCTTCTCGGGCGCTTTGGCGGCGACCTTGGCCGCGGGCTTCGCCTCCGCCTTGGCCTCGACCTTGGCTTCCGCCTTCGCCGGCTTCGCCTCGACCTTGGCGGGAGCTTCCGCCTTCGGCTCCGGCTTGGCGACCGCCGCGGGCGTGAAGCCCTTCTTGAGGCGGCGCTTCACCGACTGCCACAATTCACGCATCTCCTGGGCGGCGACGCCCTCGGGATTGAGCTCGCAGACGCCGAGGCCGAGGCGAGCCGCCTCCTGATAATCGACGCGCGCCGAGACCATGGGGGAGAGCAGCGCGCCGATCGACTGCAGCGCTTGCGCGCCCTGGTCGACGCGGGCGTTCTGCTGCGCGGGCGGGCATTGGTTGAGAAGAAAGGCGTAATCCTTCTTCTTGTCCTTGATGCTGGCGCGGGTCAGCTCGCAGGCCCAGAGGTCGAAGACATTGGGACGCGCGGGGATGATGCAGAGATCGGCGACGCGAATAGCGGCGTCCGAATATTCGCTGTCGGCGCCGGGCGCGTCGATGACGACGAGGGTCACGCCCTTTTTCTCGAGCGCGGCCAGCGCCTTGCCGAGCTTGGCCGGCGGCACATGCTCGACCGGAACGTCGGTCGCCTCACGCGCCCTCGACCATTTGACCAATGATTGAAGCGGATCCAAATCGATAATGAAAACGCGCTCGCCTGCGCTACTGGCGGCGACGGCGATGCTGCTGGCGAGCGTGCTCTTTCCGGCGCCGCCCTTCTGCGTGACGAATGCGATAGTGCGCATGCTGATCGACCTGTGTTTGAAAGTTGGGCTCCTACGCCGCCAGGACGCCACGATAGAACAGGGGGGTCGGTAGAATTTTACAGAATCGTAATAGCCTGGGAATGGTTAACCGCTGGTTAAACGAGCCCCGGCAAAGGTAAAGGTTCGGAAACTACGAACAACGGACGGGGTCGGGCGCGCTCGCCGGCGATCCGCTATAAAGGCGTCCCATGAGTGATTTGTTCGCCGCCGCCGGGCTCGATCGCAATGCGCCGCATCCGCTGGCCGACCGCCTGCGTCCGCAGCGGCTGGAGGAGGTCGCCGGCCAGGACCATCTCGTCGGCCCGGACGGGGCGCTGACGCGCGCGATCCGCTCCGGCTCGATCGGCTCGCTGATCTTCTGGGGGCCGCCCGGCACCGGCAAGACGACGGTGGCGCGCCTTCTCGCCCATGAGACCGATCTCGCCTTCGTGCAAATATCGGCGATCTTCACCGGCGTCGCCGATTTGAAGAAGACCTTCGAGGCGGCGCGCGCCCGCCGCGCCATGGGGCAGGGCACGCTGCTCTTCGTCGACGAGATTCACCGATTCAACCGCGGCCAGCAGGATTCCTTCCTGCCGGTGATGGAGGACGGCTCGGTCACGCTGATCGGCGCGACGACGGAAAACCCGTCTTTCGAGCTCAACGCCGCGCTCTTGTCGCGCGCCCGCGTCCTGACCTTCAAATCGCTGGGCGCCGAGGCGATCGAGAAGCTGCTGCAG
Organism: Methylosinus sp. DMC45; assembly: GCF_056313885.1. Classification (NCBI taxonomy): domain Bacteria; kingdom Pseudomonadati; phylum Pseudomonadota; class Alphaproteobacteria; order Hyphomicrobiales; family Methylocystaceae; genus Methylosinus; species Methylosinus sp. DMC45. The sequence continues at coordinate 182,127 of NZ_JBQUZK010000019.1, read as the reverse complement.
CGCGCCGAGCAGGCCGAGGGCAAGCCCCTGCCGCTGGACGCGGATGCGCGCGCCGCTCTCGTGGCGATGGCCGATGGCGATGGCCGCGCCTCTCTGACCCTCGCCGAGGATGTCTGGCGCGCGGCGGGGGAGGGCGAGGTCTTCGATCGCGCCCGGCTCGCCGAGATCGTGCAGCGGCGCGCGCCCATATACGACAAGGCGCAGGAGGGCCATTACAATCTCATCAGCGCGCTGCACAAATGCGTGCGCGGCTCCGACCCGGACGCCGCCCTCTATTATTTCGCGCGAATGCTGGTGGCGGGCGAGGACCCGCTGTTCCTGGCGAGGCGAATCGTCCGCATGGCGGTGGAGGATATCGGCCTCGCCGATCCACAGGCGCTGGTCGTCGCCAACGCCGCCAAGGACGCCTATGATTTTCTCGGCAGCCCGGAGGGCGAGCTGGCCCTCGCGCAGGCCGTTCTCTATGTGGCCAGCGCGCCCAAATCCAACGCGGGATACGTCGCCTATAAGGCCGCCCGCCGCCTCGCCGAGGAGAGCGGCTCGCCCATGCCGCCCAAGACCATCCTCAACGCGCCGACCAAGCTGATGAAGAGCGAAGGCTATGGCGAGGGCTATCGCTACGATCACGACGAGCCGGACGCCTTCTCCGGCCAGGATTATTGGCCGGAGGCGCTCGGCCGACAGAGCTTCTACCGGCCCGTGGAGCGCGGTTTCGAGCGTGAGATCGCCAAGCGCCTCGACTATTGGGAGCGGCTGCGGCGCGAGCGGCGCGGCGGCTGACGGCGCGCAAATCATTGAAAGAAGAGTCGTTCTCGGATGGCGAAACGCGCTGCTCCGTCTGCGGATATTCATCTTCAATGCTTACATCGCGTTCCGACTTATCTTCAAATGCTTGTTCACATTCGGCATTCGAGCCTGGGCGGCGCTCATCGTCCTTGTGGTCGCCCCGGCCTCCGCGGGTCGATGCGGCTTCTGCGCTAATGTATTGACATTATTCTATATTGCAGATTTTTTCGTGATTCGAGCGGGCGGGATTACGCGCATCCGAATATGTCAAGCATAGATTTTGTCACAGCGTATTCAATGTGACGTAATTGTCACAATCATAATGAAATCGAACCAGCGACGAAGCAAATCGGCGCCGACAGCGTTGACGCGGCTTTGGGTCGGGGCATAGATCATGGTCGATCGGCAACACCGAGCGGTCGTTCGGTTCCGGCGTCGGGGGGCGCGCGGGACGGTCACGACGGCCGCACTGATCAGTGAGGGAAACATGAAGACGATTTCCACCGTCGGCGCGATCGCGCTGGCCATCGCCGCCGCTCCGGCTTTCGCGGCCGACCTTCCGTCGCAGAAGGGCGCGCCCGCCTTCGTCGCTCCGGCTGCTCCGGCCTTCAGCTGGACCGGCCTCTACGCCGGCGTGAACATCGGCTATGGCTGGACCGACAATAACAATGTCAGCGGCCTGTCGTCCTTCGGCCTGCTGCCGGTTTCGGCCTGGTCCTATGGCGCCTCCAACGCCGATGGCGTGCTCGGCGGCGTCCAGCTCGGCTATAATTATCAGTTCGCCGGCACGGGCTTCGTGGTCGGCCTCGAGGCCGATTTCCAGGGCGCCGATCTGAAGGGCTCCACCGGCGGCTTCGGCTTCGGCCTGCTGCCGTCCGGCGTGACCGCGAATCAGCGTCTCGACTGGTTCGGCACGGTGCGCGGCCGCCTCGGCTACGCCGTTCTGCCGACCCTGCTGGTCTATGGCACGGGCGGCTTCGCCTATGGCCAGGGCTCGACGACCTTCTCCTATGCGGATGGCGCCGGCTTCACCGCCTTCGGCTCCGAGTCCGGCACGCGCACCGGCTGGACCGCCGGCGGCGGCGTGGAATGGGCTTTCCTGCCGAACTGGTCAGCCAAGGTCGAGTATCTCTACACGGAGCTCGAGCGCGGCAATGCAATCGGAACCCCGAGCTTCCCGCCGGTGCTGCTCGTCAACCAGCGCGGCGTGGAGAACCACTTCCACTCCGTCCGCGTCGGCCTGAACTATCACTTCAATCTGTTCGGCGCGCCGGGTCCGGTGATCGCGAAATACTGATCTCTTCCGAGATCGGGGGAGAAGAGCCCGGCGCTTTGCGTCGGGCTTTTTTCATCGGCTGTTCGAGAAGCAGGCGAGGCGCCCGTTTTTCCGGCGCTGCGGCGTGGACGCGGCCGGCCGTACGGGTTAAAGAAGTCTCGAGATGCGACTGCGAGACTTGGCCCATATCCTCCGCCGCCTGGCGGCGTCCGATGTCGTTCCCGCCGACGCGGGGGGACGGCCGCCGAGCGTCATTCCAGTTTGGAACTCTTCTAATTCGGGGCGCGCGCGCCTTTGCGCCGCGCTGCTGGCGAGCGCCATGCTCGGCTCGCTGTTTCCGCAAATCTCCGCGCCGATCCGCGCGCTGCTCGCCGGCGAGAAAGCCGCCGAGAGCGCCGACGCCAAGGGCGTCGATGGCCTCGTCAAGCTGACGGCCGAGCAGATCGCCGCCGCCAAGATCGCCACGGTCGCGGCCGCCTCCGGCGTGCTGACGCGCGATGTGGCGGCGCCCGCCGTCGTCTCTGTCGATCCCGACCGCATCGGCCGCGTCGCCGCCAAGGTCGCCGGCGTGGTCGCCGAATTGCGCAAGAGGCTCGGCGATCCGGTCGAGAAGGGCGAGGTGATCGCTATCATAGAGAGCCGCGAGGTCGCCGACGCCAAGAGCGACTATCTCGCCGCCAAAGTGGGCCTCGATCTGCAATCGGCGCTGTTTCAGCGTGAGAAAGGGCTCTTCGACAAGAAGATCTCCGCCGAGCAGAATTTCCTGAAAGCCCGCGGCTCTTTTGAGGAGGCGAGGCTCCGAGTCGAGCTGGCGCGGCAGAAGCTCGCCGCGCTCGATCTCTCGGAGGGAGAGATCGCCGCTCTCGCCGGCCAGCCGGTCGGCGAATTGCGCCGCAAGGAGATTCGCGCGCCCATCGCCGGCAAGGTGATCGAGCGCCGCGCCGATCTCGGCCAGCCGGTCGGCGGCGATGCGCAAATCTATGTGGTCGCCGATCTGTCCACGGTCTTCGCCGATATCGCCGTCGCCATCGCCGATCTGCCGTCTGTGCGCGAGGGGCAGAGCGTGCGCCTCTCGCATGACGGCGAGGAGGAGGCCGAGGGCCGCATCGTCTTCATCGGCCCCATGCTCGACCATGAGACGCATTCGGGCCGCGCCGTCGCGTCTTTCGCCAATGCGGATTTCGCGCTTCGTCCCGGCACGGCGATGACGGCGCGCATCACCCTCGAGGAGAAGGGCGCGCGCCTGCGCCTGCCGCGCTCGGCGCTGCTCACTTTCGAGGGCGAGACGGTCGTCTTCGTGCGCGCGCCGGAAGGCTTCGTGAAGCGCAAGGTGGAGACGGGCGCGAGCGACAATGAGGCGATCGAGATCGTCGCGGGTCTCGAGGAGGGGGAGCAGATCGCCGCGACCAATGTCTTCGTGCTGAAGGCGGAACTCGGCAAGTCGCGGCTCGAAGGGTTGGACTGACCGCCCGCCTCGTCGATGACGGCGGCGCGCGACGGGAAATGTGTGACGATAGATGATCGAGCGTTGCATCGCCTTTTCGGTCCGCCAGCGCTGGCTCATCGCGCTGCTGACTCTGCTCGCCTGCCTCATCGGCGCCGCCTCGCTCGATCGCCTGCCGATCGACGCCGTGCCGGACATCACCAATAATCAGGTGCAGATCAACGCCATCGCGCCGGCGTTGTCGCCGACCGAGGTCGAGAAGCAGATCACCTTCCCGATAGAGAATGCGATCGCCGGCATTCCCGGCCTCGAATATACGCGCTCGCTCTCGCGCAACGGCTTCTCGCAGGTGACAGCCGTCTTCGCCGAGAAGCTCGACATTTACTTCGCGCGCCAGCAGGTGAACGAGCGTCTCGCCGAGGCGAAGGAGAATTTCCCCGTTGGCGTCGAGGCGCGCATGGGGCCGATCGCGACCGGCCTCAGCGAAATCTATATGTGGGCGATCCGCTATGCGCCAAAGACGCCGGGCCGCAAATATCTGGACGGCGAGCCGGGCTGGCAGAATGACGGGACCTATCTGACGCCGGACGGACAGCTCCTGCGCAGCGAGCTCGAGCGCTCGGCCTATCTGCGCACCGTGCAGGATTGGATCGTCAAGCCGCAGCTCAAAGTGGTGCCCAACATCGCCAGCATCGATTCGCTCGGCGGCTTCGTGAAGCAGTTCGACGTGCGGCCGGATGCGATGAAGCTCTATTCGCTCGGCCTCTCCTTCGGCGATGTCGCCGCCGCGCTCGAGCGCAATAATCAGAGCCGCGGCGCCGGCTACATAGAGCGCAATGGCGAAGGCTATGTGGTGCGCAGCGGCGGCCGTCTGGAGACGATGGACGATATAGAGCGCGTCGTCGTCTCGACGCGCAATGGCGTGCCTTTGCGCGTGAAGGACATTGCCGAGGTCGGCGTCGGCCGCGAGATGCGCGTCGGCAGCGCCAGCATGGATGGCGAGGAGGTCGTCATCGGCACGGCGCTGATGCTGATCGGCGGCAATAGCCGCTCGGTCTCCGCCGCCGTCGGCGCCAAGCTCGATGTCATTCGCGCCTCGCTGCCGCCGGGAATAGAGGCGAAGACCATCCTCGACCGCACCGTGCTCGTCGACGCGACGATCCGCACCGTCGCCTCCAATCTCGCCGAGGGCGCGCTGCTGGTCATCGTCGTGCTGTTTCTGCTGCTCGGCAATTTCCGCGCGGCGCTCATCACGGCGCTGGTCATTCCAATCACCATGCTGCTGCTCGCCACCGGCATGGTCTATGGCCGCATCAGCGCCAATCTCATGAGCATGGGCGCGCTCGATTTCGGCCTCATCGCCGATGGCGCGGTGATCATCGCCGAGAACAGCCTGCGTCATCTCTTCGAGCGGCGCCATGCGCTCGGCCGCGCGCTCTCGCTCGAGGATCGGCTGCAGACGGTCATCGCCTCCGCCGTGGAGATGATCCGCCCCACCGTCTATGGGCAGGCGATCATCATTCTGGTCTATGTGCCTCTGCTGTCCTTCTCGGGCGTCGAAGGCAAGATGTTCCACCCCATGGCGCTGACGGTGATATTGGCGCTCGCCGCGGCCTTCATCCTCTCGCTCACCTTCGTGCCGGCGATGATCGCCATTCTCGTCTCCGGCCGCATAGAGGAGAGCGAGAACAATTTCATCGCGTCATTGAAGCGCGCCTATCTGCCGCGCTTGCAGAGCGCCATCGCGGCGCCGCGTCGGCCCATCGCCATAGGCGCGGGCGCTTTTCTGCTGGCGCTGCTGCTCGCCTCGCGCCTCGGGCAGGAGTTCATCCCCACGCTCGACGAGAAAAACCTCGCCATGCAGGCGGGCCGCATTCCGAGCGCCTCGCTCACCCAGTCGCAGGCGATGCAGAACGAGGTCGAGAACGCCATTCATCGCGCGCCCGAGGTCGCCTATGTCTTCTCCAAGACCGGCACGGCGGAGGCGGCGACCGACCCCATGCCGCCCAATCTCACCGACACCTATATTTTCTTGAAGCCGCGCGAGGGCTGGGCCGATCCCAAGCTCCCCAAGGAGGAGCTGATCCGCCGCATCGGCGCGAAGGTCTCCGAGCTTCCCGGCAATCTCTATGAATTCTCGCAGCCGATACAGCTGCGCTTCAACGAGCTGCTCGCCGGCGTGCGCGGCGACATAGCGGTGAAAGTGTTCGGCGAAGAATTCGACTCCATGGCCAAGGAGGCGGAGCAGATCGCCGGCGTGCTGCGCGGCGTCTCCGGCGCCGAGGATGTGAAGGTCGAGCAGATCGCGGGCCTGCCCTTCCTCGAGATCAAGATCGACAAGACCGAGATCGCGCATCTCGGCCTCAGCGTCGCGGAAGTGCAGGACGTCATCGGCGCCGCTGTCGGCGGCCAGCGCGCGGGCGTCGTCTTCGAGGGCGATCGGCGCTTTCCTATAATCGTGCGTCTGAAGGACGAATTGCGCCACGACATTCGCGCGCTCGAAAATCTTCCCGTCTCCGTGCGCGGACATGACACGGGGCAGACGCGCACCGTGCCGCTGAAGCAGGTCGCCTCCTTCTCCTTCCATGAGGGGCCGAACCAGATCTCGCGCGAGAATGGCAAGCGCCGCGTCGTCGTCACCGCCAATGTGCGCGGCCGCGACATCGCCTCCGTCGTCGCCGACGCGCAGGACAGGGTGAGAGCGAGAGTCACGCTCGCTTCCGGCGATTGGCTCTCCTGGGGCGGACAGTTCGAGAATCTCGCCGCCGCGCGGCAAAAGCTCGTGCTCGTCGTGCCGCTGTGCTTCTTCCTCATCTTCCTCTTGCTCTATTCGGCGCTCGGCTCGGCGCGTGATGCGCTCATCGTATTCAGCGCCGTGCCTTTGGCGCTGTCCGGCGGCGTCGCCGCGCTCTGGCTGCGCGGAATGCCCATGTCGGTCTCCGCCGCTGTCGGCTTCATCGCGCTTTCCGGCGTCGCCGTGCTCAATGGCCTCGTGATGCGCAGCTATATTCTGCAGCTGGTGCAGCAAGGCCGCGCGCCGCGCGAGGCCATTGTCGAAGGCGCCATGACGCGCTTGCGTCCTGTCGCCATGACGGCGCTCGTCGCCTCGCTCGGCTTTCTGCCCATGGCCTTCGCCACAGGGACGGGCGCGGAAGTGCAGAAGCCCATTGCGACGGTCGTCATCGGCGGTCTGGTCAGCGCGACAGTGCTCACGCTCTTCGTGCTGCCGGCGCTCTATGCGCTGTTCGGCCGCGACGAAGCGGTCGTCGTGGCGGAGGAGGACGTCGTCGCCGAGCCACGAGGCGCCGACGCATGAGAGCCGTTTCCGTCTTCGCTCTGGGGCTCGCGCTGCTGACGCCCGCCGTCGCTTCGGCGGAAACGCTCGCTAGCGCGCTGGCGCGCGCCTATGAGCTCAATCCGACGATCAATTCCGCGCGCGCCGGCCAGCGCGCCAATGACGAGAATGTGCCGCGCGCGCTCGCGCAATTTCGTCCCAGCGTGAGGACAGACGCTTTTCTCGGCGTCGAGCGGCGTCGCTCGGTGCAGAAGTCCTTCGAATACGACAATGGCAATTACCTCGATCCGATATGGGTCGAGAGCATTCAGAACAATCGTGGCGGCGGCCCGCCGCGGTCCGCCGTGCTCAGCGTCGAGCAGCCCTTGTTCGACGGCTTTCGCACGCAGAACGCCGCGCTCGCCGCAGAGACCAATGTGCATGGGGGACGCGAGCGTCTGCGGCTCATGGAGCAGCGGGTGCTGTTCGAAGCCGTCTCCGTCTATATGAACGTGCTGCGCGACACCGCTGCGCTGCGCTTGCAGCAGAACCATGTTTCCGTGCTCGAGGAGCAGCTGCGCCAGACCAAGGAGCGCTATGCGGCCGGCGAGATCACGCCGACCGACATCGCGCAAGCCGAGGCGCGCCTCTCCGCCGGCCGCTCGCAAGCCGCGACGGCGCGCGCCGAGCTCGACGCCGGCCTCGCGCGTTATGCGCAGATCATGGGCGCGGAGGCGAAGCGTCTCGCGCCGGCCGAGCCGATCGATCGCCTGCTGCCGAAGACGCGCGAGGCGGCCGAACGCATCGCGCTCGTCGAGCATCCCGTGGTGCGCGCGGCGCAGCATGACGCCGAGGCCGCCGATCTCGACATAAGGGTGATCGAGAGCGATTTTCTGCCCAGCCTCTCCATGGTCGGCAAGGTCTACACCGAGTCCGATATCGACGGCCGCGGCAATCGCGCCGTCGGCGCGCAGCTGCTCGGCAAGCTGTCGGTGCCGATCTATTCGGGCGGCGGGACCTCGGCGCGGCTGCGCCAGGCGAAAGAGACGGCGGGACAGAAGAAATTCGACGTCGACGCCGCGCGCGCCGAGCTGATGGCGCTGACCCGCGCCAATTGGGGAGGGCTGCAGGCCGCCAAGGCGCAGATCGCCGCCGCCAGCGCGCAGATCGCCGCCGCCGAGCGCGCGCTCGAGGGCGTGCGCGAGGAGGCCAAGGCCGGCAAGCGCACCACGCTGGAGATTTTGAACGCGCAGCAGGAGCTGCTCGGCGCGCGGCTGGCGCTGGTCGTCGCGCAGCGCGACCGCGTCGTCGCCTCCTACGCGGTGCTGGCGGCGATGGGCCGTCTCTCGGCCCAGCAGCTCGGCCTTTCCGTCGCCGCCTATGACGCTTCCGCGCATTTCGAGGCGGTGAAGGATTCCTGGGGCGGCATCGGGGGCGGAATCGAAACGCCCGGCGGCCGCTGAGAGCGACGCTGGGCGCATTTCATCTAGTTGGAACTCGTCATTGCGAGCGAAGCGAAGCAATCCAGAATCGTTGGGCGGCCCCTGGATCGCTTCGTCGCTGCGCTCCTCGCGATGACGGCCGTTCGTCAGTCGCGGCCGGCGGAGCGGCGCTGCTCGCTGTCCGCGGCCTTGTCGGCTTCGGCCTTCTCGCCGGCGGGCGTCGCGCTGGCGGTGGCCGGGAGCGTCCCATTGCCGGCGGCGGCGAGCACCGCCTCGCGGAAGGCGCCTTCGACTGACACGACGAAATTGTAATTCGTCGTCGAATAAGGCCCGATGCGCGAGGGATCATTGCTGCGCCAGCCGACCAGAATGGCGCCGAGCTTGGCGCGCTGCTCGCCCGCCAGAACCGCGCCGCCGGAGGCGCCGTCGCCCGTGCCGCAATCGAAGGCGAACTCGCGCGCGCCGCCCTTCAGCTGATTGGTCTGCGCGCGCAGGCGGCAGGCCTCGAAGGACATTGTCTCGGCGTCGCGCCAATCGGAATGGCCGCGCGAGACGAACTCCACCGTCTGCTCGACGGCGAGCTGATCGGCGAGCTCATAAGGCTTCACATCGTCCAGCGGCTGCGCGAGCCGCGCCACCGCCCAGTCGTTGATCGCCTTGACGGCGTAGGGCTTGGCCGAGCCGGCGACGATCGACGACATATCCACGGCGATGCGACGCTTCTTGCCATCCACCTCGGTGACGAATTGGCAGACGCGCGCGCGCTTGGCGCCGCGCTCGTCGAAGAAGACATGCGCCGCAGTGGTGATGACATTGTTGGAGAGCGTCAGCTGCCCTGCGCCATGCGCGCGGCCGCATTGGATAAGGCCGGAGGCGGCGTGCGACTGCTTCAGCGCGCCGGCGTCGAGCTTTTGACGCGCGGCGTATTGCTCGGCGTTGGCGCGATGCTCGGAGCCGAGCACCAGTACTTTCGTCGGCTCCAGCCGCGCGGCAGCCGAGAATTTCACCTGCTGGGTGACGCCGGCTTCCGCGGTGGAGGTGGCAAATGGCGCAGCCGCCAAGCAAAGGGCGGCCGCGAAAAGACGATATTCGACGTTCTTCATCGCGTCCTCTTGTCTCGTTCGCGATTAGGACTATGCGAGGCCCTTGCAGTTCACAAGCTTGGCAGTAAGCAAAAACACGGACTTCGCCGGAATACCTTCGAAGCGTCACAGAGTCGCCACGCGCGGCCGCGGCCGCCGCGAAATCGCCGCCGTCTGCGGCGCGCGACAGGGGCGGGCGCTTGCGCTATTCACATCGAGACGAGGCGGAGGAGCGCTGTGATGCGAGCGAGGATGAGACGAGCGGCTTTCGCGGGGCTCGCTTTTCTGTCGGCGGCGCCGGCGTGGGCGCGCGCGCCCTGGCCGGATGATTTCGTCGGCCGTCTCGAGGCGCTGGCGCTGATCGAGACGCTGAACGCGGAACTGCTCGCCGGGCGCAGCGCGACATTGGTGCTGGAGAAATGGTGCGCCGACCATCACATGGCCGCGGAGCCGAAGATCGTCGCCCAAGTCGCGCCGGGCGCCGTCGCCGCGCCGAGCGTCGAGCAGCGCGAGCGATTGGCCGTCGGCGCGCAGGAGCCGGTGAAATATCGCCGCGTGGCGCTGCGCTGCGGCGCGCATACGCTTTCGGAAGCCGATAATTGGTATGTGCCGTCGCGCCTCACGCCGGAGATGAACCGCGCGCTGGAGACGAGCGACGCGCCTTTCGGCAAGGTGATCGCGCCGCTGCGGCCGTTCCGCCGCACATTCTCGGCGGAGATGCGCTGGTCGCCGCTGCCGGCCGGCTGGGAGGGCGAGACGCGCGAGACGCTCATGCGCGAGCGGCCGAAGAAAGCGGACCTCGATCCGCCGCACGCGCTGTTCGAGCATCGCGCCATCGTGCATGGCGGCGATGGGAAGCCGATCTCGGAAGTGCGCGAGACCTATACGAGCGAGCTGCTGGATTTCGACGCGGCGGCTGTGCGGGAGTGAATGAGAGCTTCGGGGAGGAGCCCCCTCCCTCACCCTCCCCCGCTTACGCGGGAGAGGGAAGCGGCAGGCGTTGCGCGAAATCTCCATGAAGCGCGGAATCTGCTCCCTCTCCCGCGTAGCGGGGGAGGGTAGGGGAGGGGGCGCTCCCGCCTCAATCCTCCTCTTCGTCGAACATTCCGAATTGCGCCGGCGGGCGCGACGGTTCGGCGAGGCCGAGATGCCGGAAGGCGTGCGGCGTCAGCAGACGGCCGCGCGGCGTGCGTTGCAGAAAGCCCTGCTGCAGCAGGAAGGGCTCGATGATGTCCTCGATCGCGTCGCGCGGCTCGGAGAGGGCGGCGGCGATCGTCTCTATCCCCACCGGGCCGCCGCCGAAATTGACGGCCACCATTTCGAGATAGCGGCGATCCATCACATCGAGCCCGATGCTGTCGACCTCGAGCAGAGCCAGCGAGCGATCGGCCAGCTCGCGCGTCACCTGTCCCGCATTCTCGACAATGGCGAAATCGCGCACGCGGCGCAGCAGGCGTCCGGCGATGCGCGGCGTGCCGCGCGAGCGCCGCGCGATCTCGCGCGCCCCATCCTCGCTCATGGCGACGCCGAGCACGCGCGCGCCGCGCCGCACGATCAGCTCCAATTCTTCCGCCGTGTAGAAATTGAGCCGGATCGGTATGCCGAAACGATCGCGCAGCGGCGTCGTCAGCAGGCCGGCGCGCGTCGTCGCGCCGACGAGGGTGAATTTGGCGAGATCGATCTTCACCGAGCGCGCCGCCGGGCCTTCGCCGATGATGAGATCGAGCTGAAAATCCTCCATGGCCGGATAGAGGATTTCCTCCACCGCCGGATTGAGCCGGTGAATCTCGTCGATGAAGAGAACGTCGCGCGGCTCGAGATTGGTGAGCTGCGCCGCGAGATCGCCGGCCTTGGCGATGACCGGGCCGGAGGTGGAGCGGAAATTGACCCCCAGCTCGCGGGCGACGATCTGCGCCATGGTGGTCTTGCCGAGGCCGGGCGGGCCGACCAGAAGCACATGATCGAGCGCCTCGCCGCGCGTCTTGGCCGCCTCGATGAAGATTTTGAGATTCTTGCGCGCCGCCTCCTGGCCGGTGAAATCGCCGAGCGAGAGCGGACGCAGCGAGGCGTCGGGATCGTCCTCGCGCTTTTCGGGCGTCACCAGGCGGCGGGGAGGGGTGGTCAAAGAATCGGGCTCCGATTGCGTCGATGCGCGGGCCGCCGCGTTATGCTAGACTATACGCCCGGAGAAAAGCCCGTGAGCGGCCCCTCGTCGCAATATGAGCATATGTCCCTCGACGATTTCGAGGAGCTTCTCGCCGACAAGCCCGCGAATGAAAAGTGGGAGCTGATCGGCGGCCGCGTCGTGCGCATGATGGTCGGCGCGCGCTGGGAGCATAATTACATCATCCAGAACCTTTCCTTCGGCATTCGTGAGAGGCTGAGGGCGAATGGCTCGTCGTGCCGGACATTGACCGAGAGCTTCCGGCTGCGAGACGCCCCTATGGATTCATCCACGCTGCCGGATGTGATCGTGCATTGCCGACCGCTCGAGCCCGGCGCGACGTCGCTGAACGATCCGACCGTCCTCGTCGAGGTCATGTCCGAGGGCAGCAAGGCGCGCGACCGTTTCGAGAAATGGGCCGTCTATCAGAAGCTGCCGAGCCTGCGTCATTACGTGCTGGTCGAGCGCGACCGGGCGCATATAGAGACCTTCGATCGGGCAGGCGCGGTCTGGGCCGGCGTGCGCATCCTCGATGGTCTGGAGGCGGAGCTCGATCTGCCGGCGATCGGCGTGAGCGTGCCGCTCGCGGAATTTTATCGGGACGTGGTTTCTATTTAGGTAGGGCGCGATCCTTCTCCCGCCTGCGGGAGAAGGTGGCCCGACGTAGTGGGGTCGGATGAGGGGCCGGCCTTGTCTGCGGAATGACTGCCGCTTTACGTCGAAGAACGGAGGCGCCTGCGCGGACCCTCATCCGACCCTCGCTGACGCGAGGGCCACCTTCTCCCACGAGTGGGAGAAGGTCAATGACGATTGCTATCGCGCGCCGATGCGCCGCCGCGTCTCTATCGTCACCCACACATTCGGGTCTTGCTGCGACTGGCGCTTCACGAAGCGATAGCCGGTCGCGTCCCATGGCTTCACCTCGTCGGCGAGATTGTCCAGCACGAAGTCGCCGCGATTGGTGCGCGCCGTCAGAATCGCATGGCCCTGGTCGTTCTTGTCGCGGACGATGGTCATCAGCAGCGCCTGGCGCGGAAAGCCCATTTCCATCAGCAGCCGGCGCTTCTGCAGCGCGTAGATCTTGCAGTCGCCCTTGCCGTCGGTGGGATAATCCCAATGATCGGCCATCGTGCCCCAATGCTCGAGATTGGAGAGCGGCTGTATCGCGGCGTTCACGGCGCGATTGATCTCGTTCAGCCGCGCCCAGGTCTCGCGCGAGAGGTCGAGATCGGCGGCGGGCAGGGCCGTCTGCTGGCATTCCTGCGGCTGGCGGCCGCAAAAATCCATCCAGCCATAGGGAACGGAGGTGGGCTCGCCGGTGACGACGAAGCTCGCGCGCGGGACCTCCGCGCGTGCGGCCGAGGCGCTGAAGACGATGAGCGCCAGAGCGAGCGGACTCAAGACGCGAATGAGAAAATAGGCCACGCGATCCCCCGAAGCCGGCGTGGAGCGCCGCAGCCCGCCGCTACGGAGCGCCTCGCCATCGAGGCCGAGAATGCGCGCGGCCCTTTTGCCCGCTCGCCAATTCGAATGCTCGGATTTTAGCGATCCTGCGTTTTTCCCCGCGCCGTTGACCCTCGCGCTGTCGGCGCAATCTGACAGAAGCGGTCGCCTTCCCTTTTCCCCTGGAGAAAGAAGCAAATGGCCACTGCAAAGAAGCGCGAGACCGCCGCGCGTCCGACCCCCTCTTTCGGTAATCCCGATCTTCCGCCGCAGGGCGCGATCAATGCGCGAAACAAAGCCAGCCTCACCGATCCCGGCCCGCGCAGCGAGGCGATCGGCGGGCAGTTTCCTTCGGCTCAGTTTCCGCCGCCCACCGACGTCAGCGACATGCCCATGTTCTGGGCGTCGTTCAACAATGCGCCCAAGCGCGTGCAGAACGGCGGCTGGGCGCGGCAGGTGACGCAATATGATTTCGCCATCGCCGAGGAGATTTCCGGCGTCGACATGCGCCTCACCGCCGGCGGCATAAGGGAGATGCATTGGCACCTCGCCGCCGAATGGGGCTATGTCTCCTATGGCTCCTGCCGCATCACCGTGCTCGACGATCAGGGCCGCGCCTATGTCTCCGATGTGAAGGAGGGGGATATTTGGTATTTTCCCGCCGGCCAGCCGCATTCGCTACAGGGGCTGGGGCCGGACGGCTGCGAGTTCCTGCTCTGCTTCGACGACGGCAAGGCGACCGAATACAACACTCTGCTCGTGACCGACTGGATCGCCCATACGCCGCCCGAGATTCTCGCCGCCAATTTCGGCCTGCCGGCCGAGACCTTCGCCAATATCCCGCTCAATCAGCTCTATATTTTCCAAGGCGAGGTCCCCGGTCCCTTGGCCGCGGATCAGGCCTCGTCGGCGCAAGGGGAGGGGGCGCCGCCCTATCCCTATACTTTCTCGCTGAAGGGCAGCGCCGCCGCCAAAAAGACCAAGGGCGGGGAGGTGCGCGTCGCGGACAGCGATAATTTCAAGGTCTCCTCCACCATAGCCGCGGCGCTGGTCACGCTCGCGCCGGGCGCGCTGCGCGAGATGCATTGGCATCCCAATGGCGACGAATGGCAATATTGGATCAAAGGCCATGGCCGCATGACCCTTTTCGACGCCGGACCCAAGGCGGTGACGCAGGATTTCCACGCCGGCGACATCGGCTATGTGAAGCGCGCCCATGGGCATTATGTGCAGAATGTCGGCGATACGGAGCTGCAGTTTCTCGAGGTGTTCCGCGCCGCGCATTTCCGCGACGTGTCGCTCACCGACTGGCTCACCCATACGCCGCCGGCCATGGTCGCCCAGCATTTGAACATAGACGAGGCGACCATCGCCAAATTCCCGCGCGGCAAGCCTATCGTCATGCCGTGAGATCGCAGGTATGATAATACCTATGCGGGCTTTCGCCGGGAAATGCGGGCTTTTCGGGCGCTCACGGGCGCCCGATTCCGTTTGACAGGGGCGGCGCGGTCGCTTATCACCCAGCGATCCCACGGGCGCGGACCCGAAAAGAACGGAAATAGCTCTCCCATGTTTGGCAAGACCTATTCGGCGAAGCCCGCCGAAGTGCAGAAGAAATGGGTGCTGATCGACGCCAAGGGCCTCGTCGTCGGCCGCCTCGCCAGCCTCATCGCGCTGCGTCTGCGCGGCAAGCACAAGGCGACCTTCACCCCCCATGTCGATGACGGCGACAACATCATCGTCGTGAACGCCGACAAGGTGATCCTCACCGGCCGCAAGCGCGACCAGAAGGTCTACCATCATCACACGGGCTTCCCGGGCGGCATCAAGGAGCGCTCGGCCAAGTTCATCCTCGAGGGCCGCTTCCCGGAGCGTATCGTCGAGAAGGCGGTGCAGCGTATGCTGCCGCGCGGCCCGCTCGGCCGCAAGCAGCTCGGCAATCTGCGCGTCTACAAGGGGCCGGACCATCCGCATGTCGCTCAGACTCCCGAGCCGCTGGACGTCGCCGCCCTCAATCCCAAGAATGCCCGCAACGGCAAGAACGCTAAGAGCGCCTGACCATGGCCGAGACCACGCTTTCCTCTCTCTCCGAGCTCAATCAGGCGACGGTCGCGGCAGCGTCCGAGGCGCCGAAATATGAGCAGAAGCTCGACAAATACGGCCGCGCCTACGCCACTGGCAAGCGCAAGAACGCCGTCGCCCGCGTGTGGATCAAGCCCGGCACGGGCAAGATCACCGTCAACGGCCGCGACGTCGCCGTCTATTTTGCGCGTCCGGTGCTGCGCATGATCCTGCAGCAGCCGCTCGGCGTCGCCAATCGCGTCGACCAATACGACCTCGTCGTGTCGGTGGCGGGCGGCGGCCTCTCCGGCCAGGCCGGCGCCGTGCGTCATGGTCTTGCAAAGGCGCTCACCCATTATGAGCCCGAGCTCCGCAGCGCGCTGAAGCGCGAGGGCTTCTTGACCCGCGACTCGCGCGTGGTCGAGCGTAAGAAATACGGCAAGCGCAAAGCCCGCCGCAGCTTCCAGTTCTCGAAGCGCTGATTATCTCTCGATCGGCGATACGGGCGACAAAGGGCGGCGCGAGCCGCCCTTTTTATTTGTCTCACGGGAATCGGAACCAAGACCAATGGCGAAAATCTTCATCGACGGCGACAGCGGCACCACGGGCCTCGAGATCCGCGAGAAGCTCGCGGGCGCGCCGAATCTGGAACTCGTCTCCATCGCGCCGGAGCTGCGCAAGGAGGTCTCCGCCAAGCGCGACATTCTCGCGCGCGTCGATGTCGCCATTCTCTGCCTGCCGGACGCCGCGGCCAAGGAGACAGTCGCGCTCGCCGATGAATTGGGCGCCGCCGGCCCGCGCATTCTCGACGCCTCCACCGCGCATCGCGTCGTGTCCGGCTGGACCTATGGTTTTCCCGAGCTCGCGCCCGGCCAGGCGGAAGCGATCCGCAAGGCGCGGCGCGTCGCCAATCCCGGCTGCTACGCCACCGGCGCGATCGCGCTGCTGCGGCCGCTCGTCGATGCGGGGCTGATCGCCGCGCAGGATGCGCTGACGATCAACGCCGTCTCCGGCTATTCCGGCGGCGGCAAGCAGATGATCGAGGCCTATGAGAAAGGCGAGGCGCCGGCCTTCGAGCTCTACGGCCTCTCGCTCGAGCATAAGCATTTGCCGGAGATCGCCGCCTATTCGGGGCTCGCCGCACCGCCGCTGTTCGCGCCGTCGGTCGGCAATTTCCGACAGGGAATGCTGGTTTCGATTCCGCTCCAGCTCGACGCGCTCTCCGCGCGGCCCCGCGCGGTCGATCTCGAGGCGGCGCTGGCGCGGCACTATGCGGGCGCGACTTATGTGCGCGTCATGCCGGCGCCCAAGTCCGGCCGTCTCGATCCGCTCGCCTTGAACGGAACCAATGATCTCGAAATCTTCGTCTTCGCGCGCGAGGAGAGCCGCCATGCGCTGCTCGTCGCGCGGCTCGACAATCTCGGCAAAGGCGCGTCCGGCGCGGCCGTGCAGAATCTGGCGCTGATGCTGGGGGACGCGTGAGCTGAGTTCTTTCGACCGCGCCGAGCGATCGGCGCGGTTTTGAATGTTCGACGTCAGTCGTCGTCTGCCACGGACTCGGCGTCACGCAGACGACGCGCATGCAGCGTCGCGACGGCCAGAACGCCCATCGCCAGCGCCTGATGCGCGAGGCCGGCCCACAGCGGCACGACGAGCAGAAGCGTCGTTATGCCGAGCACGACTTGCGCGCTCACATGGCCGAACAAGAGCCCGGCGCCGCGCGCCGCGCGTCCGCCCGCCGTGCCGGCCGCGTCGATGAGATGAAACAGCGACAGCGCGAAAATCACATAAGCGATCATGCGATGATCGAATTGCACCAGCGCGACATTATCGACGAGATTGCTCCACCAGGGCGAGAGCCGCAGCAGCTCGTCCGTGGGCGGAACGAAGCTGTCGTCCATCAGCGGCCAAGTATTGTAGGCGTAGCCGGCGCGCAGCCCGGCGACCAGCGCGCCGGCGCCGATCTGCGCGAGCACGAGAAAGAGCAGAAGATTTGCGAAAAAGGAGAGCCGCCGGCGCCCGCTCGCGACAATGATGCGCGTCCCATAGCCGAGCCCGCCCGCGACCCACAGACATGCGGCGAAGATGAAGGCCGCGAGCAGCAGATGAATGGCGAGCCGCTCCTGCGCCACCTCGACGCGATTGACGAGTCCAGAGGACACCATCCACCAGCCGACCCCGCCCTGCAGCGCGCCCAGCGCCAATATTCCGATGAGCTTCGGCTTCACAGCTTTCGGCAGCCGTCCGCGCAGCCAGAACCAGGCCAGCGGAACGGCGAAAGCGAAGCCGATGATGCGGCCGAGCAGACGATGGCTCCACTCCCAGGCGAAAATCGTCTTGAACTGCGCGAGGTCCATGTTCGGGAACATCTCGCGATACTGCGGGATCTTCTTGTAATCCTCGAAGGCGGCTGACCATTGCGCCTCCGAGAGTGGTGGAAGAACGCCCGTTATCGGCTTCCATTCGGTGATGGAGAGGCCCGATTCGGTGAGCCGCGTCGCGCCGCCCACCACCACCATGGCGAAGACCAGCGCCGCTATGACGAGCAGCCACAGGCGAACGTCGGTCGCGCTCTCCTCGCTCGGCGGCGCGACGATGGCGGGCGTGGGAGCGGGAAATTGGATCCAGTCGGTCATGGGGCGGCTCGATGTGAGAGGCTCTCGCGCGCCAATTAAGGGGAGCCGCGCGCCCTTGTCCACGGGGCCGCGGGACCGAAACGCCGAGGGCGAGAATTTTCCGGCTGAAAAACGCCACGTCAGGGAGGAAAATAGAAGCGCGCGAATCGTCGCGCGGGCAGGGAGCGGAGCGCAGATTTTGACCGCCAAGACCGACGGCGCCTTCCGCACGATCGGCGAGGTCGCGGAAAGCCTCGACCTTCCGCCGCATGTGCTGCGCTTTTGGGAGACGCGCTTTTCCGAGATCGAGCCGGTCAAGCGCGCCGGCGGACGGCGCTACTACCGGCCGCGCGATGTCGAGCTGGTCGCCGCGATTCGCCATTTGCTCTACGGCCGCGGCTATACGATCAAAGGCGTGCAGCGCCTGCTGCGCGAGCAGGGCGTGCGCGCGGTGATCGAGAGCGCCCGTGGCGGCGCCGGGCCGGAGCGCGGCGATTTCGACGAGCCCGAGCCGCAGGCCGCCGAGGCGCCGCTCTTCTCCTATGGCGAATCGCGGGCGCGGCCGGAGCCGTCACGCTCGTTTTGCGCGCCGGAAATCCATGAGGAGGACGCGCCGAGGGCCTCCACCTCTCTCGTCGCGCTCGCGCCGCGCGAGCCGCCGCCCATGCTGACGCTGCCCGCCGTGCGCCTTTCCGAGGCGCCCGCCGCCGGCCTGCGCCCGCAGGATGAGCGGCTATTGCGGCAGGCGCTGGCCGATCTCGCCGAATGCCGCCGCATGCTGGAGCTGACGCGGCGGTGAATTCCTCGCTTCTTCTGCGCTGTCATGCGTTGCCAGCGGCTTCGCCGGCCTCTATAAGGGCGGCCATCGGAGTGTAGCGCAGCCCGGTTAGCGCACTTGTCTGGGGGACAAGGGGTCGTGGGTTCGAATCCCGCCACTCCGACCATTTCCATTCTGTTCCCCTTTGCATTCAGTGCGTTACTAGAAAATTCGTCAAACCCTGCCGTCCGGTTTGACAGGATTTGTTCACGATCCCTCCTTCTTTCCGAACGCCGCTATGACCTTGCCGGTCGCCGCGCGGGCGAGTCGCGCCTGTTCGGCGGCGCGCGTGTAGCGCTCCACCTCGGCGAGAGTCCGGTGTCCGGTGATCGATGCGATTTCGTGGGTCGTGCAGCCGGCCTCGGCCAGTCGCCGCGCCGCGGCCTTGCGAAGCCCGTGCAGGGACAATTCATCGGAGAGCTTGGCCGAGCGCACGGCCTCTCGGAACCAGTTGCCGAGGCCGGCAGGCGTGAACGGCGCGCCTGTCCCGGTCGCGAGGAAGGTCAACCGATCTTGCGGAAGGGCGTCCAGCACGGCCCGCAGCTCCGAGACGATCGGAATAGCGACGACGGCGCCGGTTTTCGACTGCTTGACGGTCAGAGCGCCGGCCGAGATATGGCGCCAGCCCATGCGGCAGAGGTCGCCGCGGCGCTGCCCGGTATTCACCGCCAGCTCGAAGGCAAGTCGCTCGCGCGAGTCGAGAGGCCAGTGCGTTCGGAAGGTGGAGATATCGTCTTCGTTCCAGGTGACGAATCCGCCGACCTTGTGCTTGAGGCGTTTGACGCCAATCGTCGGATTGTCAGGCCGCAGTTCCTCGGCGACGGCATGGTCCATCAGTAGCGAGATCATGCCGAGCAGGCGATTCGCCGCGTCAGGCGTGCCGGCCTTTTCCGTCACGATCGCCCGGACATGGCGCGCCTGCATTCCTGCTACGCTCTTGTTCCCGTGCTCTTCGCGGAAGTGCTCGAGGATGTTGCGGTAGACCCGCGCCGTTGTCGGCCGCAGCGTCGTGAAGCCCGGCGAACGGTAGTAGCTGACGATCAGCGCATTGATGGTTCCGGGAACAGTCCGCGACGCGCCGAGTTCCTTCGGTTTCCCATTCGTCGCCTCATGATACGCCGCGAGAAATTCTGGTCCGCCGTAGGGGCCAGGGAGAGAGACGCGCGGGAAGCCCGGCTTACGGAAATAGAATCGCAGCCGCCCATGCCGATCGATGAAGCGTTGAACGAAGGGGAAGTCCTTGCGAGGCATGGTCAATCCCAATCAGATGGCGCGTTCGGCGCAGTGGTCCCGTCGTGCGGCAGATGATCGGCGAAGGCGTCGAGTTCGTCGCGGTCCCACACTTTGAACGAATGCAGCTTCTTCGGCGCGGGGATAACGCCATCCTTCACGAGCTTGTCGAAAGTCACGGCCGATACGTCGAGATAGACGGCCGCGCGCTCGCGGCGGAGCAGCCGAGGCGTGATGCTGTGCTTCGATCGCGTCGCGCTCGTCATGGCTTTGATCCCTCGCCGAGCCTTGGCAATTCGTCGAGTTTTCCAGCAAGAAGCGCTCCGACATAGATAATCGGAAGCGCATTCATTTCGGTGGACCGGCGCAGCCGAGGGGGTTGTGGCGCCGAATACGCGCGGATTTCGTCCTCGGTCGGTTGCCTCTTATCCTTCGTCCATTCTGGCGGTGACTCGTTAGAGCCATAGTCCGCTTGAACGGATTTGTAGTCGCCCTTGCTATGGATGTAGCTCATCGAGATTCGCGCGTGCGTCGATGGCGACGTGAGCAATATTTTGATGCTGTCGAGCGCATAGAAATCGCCCAATTCCCGAACCAAACGGCCCTCGGCCGCAAGAGTGAGCAAAAGGGTGAAAGCATCTATAAAGGTGTGATCGGGAGGAAGTTCGGCCAACTCCCTAATCCCATAATTCTCCCACACATTCGCGGAGCCTATCCCCCGAACATCGTCCGGGTAATGCTGATGCCAGTGAGCGCGATGCTCTTGCGTCTGCATATACCGCCGCACGGTGTCGACACTGTCCTTGACGCGAGGACTCCCGAGAATGGCGGTCAGAATGTGCGCAGCGTCGCGCGGCGTCACTTTGGCCGCTGAAGGCCCGCGACCGCTTTTTGAGCGAAGCCCCGCGACGACGAGATTGCGGTCGTGCTGCGTCACGGTCGCCTCGTCCTCGCCCGTCGTCGCGGCAATCACCTTCACTAGTTCGCCAGGGGTCGCCATCTTGCCTCGCTCCACTCCATTCGAGTAAACTCCGAATTGGAGCGCGCGTCAATGCCATTCTGGGTTAGCTCGAATGGTGTTGCATCCTCAAGCGCGACCGCCCGTGATAGGATATGACTGGCATGACTGCTAGTCCGAAGCCGGCGGCCAGAAATTTTGGAGAGAAACAAATGTTTGAGATTGGAAAGACGTACGAAATATATATTGGTCATGGAGAGGGACACGAGCGCTATTGGATTACTGTAGAAAAATATGAACACCCACTTATAAAGACGGCTGCTGTAATAATTGACGAGGATAGCAAATTTTATGTAGGTAGTGGGCCTAATAAAATCCCTTCTGAAATAATAAATGTATCCTCCGCCCACTTCATTAAAGCCATTCTCAAAGAGGACTAGCCCTCTCCCACGCGGGAGAGGGCACGCGCTTAGCTTTCCCAATCCAGGCGCTTGTAGGCCGCCGCCAATGCCTCGGGCGGCAGGCCCGCGGCCTTCGCGTCGGCCATCGCCGAGATCAGTGTTGAGAGCGCCCGCGCCGCGCCGCCCGAATCGAACGCCTGAGTCGGCCGCAGCACGTCCAGCTTGACCTCGCCGCCGAGCTTGGCGCTCGCCTCTTCGGCGACGAGCTCGGCGATCGGCTGTAGCGTCCAGGCCGCCAAATGCCGTTGAGATTCGCGCACCATCGGCCCGGTCGTCTGGTGGTAGAGAAGGCCCGGCAGCACGCCGAATGCGCCGCAGATAGCCTCTCGGGCCGCCGCAAGCGTCTCACCAGTCATCGCGCGGGAGAGGTCGGGCGTAACGTCCTGCGGCTTCCAATCCGCCGCCGGAGCCGGCCCGCCGGCCGCCTGGACGTTCACAGACTCACGTAGCAGCACCTTGCCTCGCCGGCCCCGGAAGCCCCGGCCGAGCGTTTCCATGTCCGTTTCGCTGCTTTCAGGAAAAGGAACTATTTGGCTTCCGAGCGGGGCGTTCTCATAGACCTCGGCAAGCGCCGTCTCGAGGCTGTTCAAGAGCCCCGCCGTCAGGGCCGAGCGCCGGAGCGGCGCCGAGCCCAGCCATGGCGTCGCCACGTCGGCTCCGACGCGAAAATGCAGCACTTCATCGGCGAGCGCCGTTTGCGTGGTGCCGCCGCCGGCTTCGGACACACTGAGACGATAGGCCGTAGGAACGCCGCCGCGCGTGCGCAGATCCCAGTCGGCGCAGGCGACGAGCCGGTCTCGGATCAAAAACACGGCCTCGCCGCGCAAGGCGAGAGATCGCCCTATCAGCGCGAGCGCGCGGCGATCGATCAGTGGCGCGCCGGTCACATCGGCGAGACTGAATCCGTTCTCCCATAGTGAGACACAGCTCTGCGCTGTTGCGGTCAGCTCGGCGAGGCCCGAGCGGCCCGAGATATAGGACTCGCGCGCGGCCATTATCTCGGCCGTGAAGCCGCTCGCCGCGCTGCGCTTCTCTGTCTTCGTCCAAGGCCATCGCCACGCCATCAAGCCGCCCTCCGATAGCTGCGGAGAAGATCGCCGGCGCCGCTGCGCTCCAATGCGCGAGCAATTGCCGTCGGGTCGAAGATGTGACTGCCAAGCCCTTCTGTCGCGGATTGGCGCATTCCAGGATTTGAATTGACGGCGGCGCAGGCGAGATATTCGGCGAGCCTGCGGAAGGCCTCCAGGACGAGCGCGGGAGCCGCTGGCGTCGCCGGCCCGACCGTCCCGGTGAAACGATAGATCGCCGCGTGCAGCACATAGCCGCCCATCGGCGAAGCGCAGAGCGTCGCATCTTCAACCCATGCGCCCGCCTCCCATCGCTCGACGGTTGCGATCGCCGCCGGCGCCAGGGGAGGAAACCAACAGCCCGGCCCCTCTGCCGTCCAGACTACGGCGCGGGCGGCGTAGCGATAGGCCGTGTAGGCTTCGAGCCGCTGCCAGATCATGGCGCGGTCCAGGGCCGCCGCAGCGCTGGAAAGGCCGCTCGGCGCGGCGGGATAGGAAGCCGGCTCGGCCTCCACCTGTCGAATTGTCGTCGCCATTTATGCCGCCTCAATGAGAGAGATCGTCGCGCCGGGCGGAAGGTGAATCCAGTTGAAGCATGCAGGCGAATCGACGAATAGCGCCGGATCATTTGCATCTGCGGAGCCGCTGCCGCCCGCGGGAATGACGCGATATCTCGTCGCCGTGGTGACTTCGATGCGTGCGAGATTTGTTCCGGCGGGCGATGCTGTCGACGACGCAGCGGACGCGCTCGTCGTCACCTGTTGGCGCGAGACATAAGGCTCTTTCGCAAATGAGGTGTGAATGTTCCCCTCGTCGCCGAGGTGTCCGGCATAGTGCCAGATTTTTGCAGTCGCCATCTTCAAGCCCTCCATCGCGCCAGCGCATGGCGCAAGGCTGTTTCGTGCGTTGCCATATGTGCACGCGCACGCGCTTCAACGGTCGTGTTCGTGTAAGCCGGCCATGCCGAGACGACACTGATTTCGCGCAGCTCCACGGCGCGCAGCTCGCGACGCTTCCCGCTCCATTGCTCGCCGGTCGCGCGGAAGCCGAAACTCATTCCGCCGAGATCGGCACGCTCGGCGAGCGCCAGAACATCGCGCGCGGCTTGCGTGTCGGGGAGATCGATCGAGAACGCGAGGCCGCGAGTATCTTCCGCCAAGCGCAGCGTTCCACTCCGCGTCCGGCCGAGAACGCGCGTCTGGTCATGATCCACCAGCGCCAGCACGTCAGCGCCGCTCGCCAGCGTCGCCGAGAAGGCGCCGGCGCGTATCGTCTCGACGAAATCAGCGACGCGCGCCTCTGTGCCGAACGTCGCGGCGTATCCTTCAAGACGACGCGGATTATCCCGCGCCGCCCTGATTTCAATTTGAAGCGCGCGCCGTTCCATTTATTGGATTCCCGTCAAGATTTGCAACTGCGCAGGACGCGAAACCGTCACGTCGAGAGTCGCCAGCGCCGTGAGACGCAGGCCGCCGGACGCTGCGTCGGAATACGGGTCGCGGATCAGATCAATTGCTCCCCACGCGCCGACGAAGATAGGCGGGACGCCGCCGACGTTGGTGGTGAGAAGCGCTTTTGACGCCGCGGGCGAGCCGGTCGGCGCAGCGAGCGCATTCGACGATGCGACGACATTGGAGATCGGAATATTTTTGATGAGGCGGTCCCACTCGCTGACGGCCGTGGAGGTAATCAGCGAGCCGTCCATCGTGTCCCACACTTCCGGGCGAATGAGCAGCCGCACGTCGCCGGGAGAGGTCGCCGAGTTTGCGACCATGAAGCGCTTCACCGCGCCGCGGAACGCCGCCCACGAAGCCGCAGCCGCGATGCTCGTCGACGTGATGCTGTAGCTGCCGACCATCACACCCGCCGGCTCGCCGCCCGATCCCGCGCCGAGGAAAACGGCCTTGTCCATCGCCTCGCCGAGCGCGCCGGCCATATCGCGCCTCACCGCGGCTTCCAGGGCGTCGCCCACCTGCTTCATCGCCTTGCGCGTGATCTTCATTTGCAGGCCGAGCGTATTGGCGGGCGTCAACGGCTTGTCAGTGGTGGCGTAAGCGGTCGGGCCGCCGACGCTTCCCGTCTCGCTCGACGCCCACGCGGCGGAGACGGCGCTCGTCGTCACGGGATGGTCGACCTCGCCGTGATCGATCGAAATGAACTGAGCGCCCATGCGCGAGGCCGCCGACGCAGCGAAGATACGATCGATGATCGGCGCTTTCACGTTCGGCGCGACGACGCCGCTCGCGATGGTCTCGCCGGCGCGCTGTTCGAGCGCCGCCCAAGGAATCGGAACGCCGCGATAGCCGCCCTTGCTTCGCAGCTCTTGGACGATTTCATTCGTCGGACCGTTCAGCACGCGGCCTTCGTCGAGGTGGAGCGCGACCTGTCGCATTTCGAATTTGCTGACAAGCTCGTTCCACTCGTTCGAGCCGCGCGTTTCGAGATCGTCTTTCGCTTCGCGGCGCTCGGTATCCTCAGCGATCAAAGCGCCACGGTATTTGATTTCGTTTGCGCGATATTCAGCGTCGAGCGTCTCAACGCTGCGCAGTTCGTCCGCAGTCGCATCGGACTTGCCGACCAGAGCAGACAGAGCGCTTCGGATTTCACTCTGTCGTCGAGATAGCTTTACAGATTCGAGCATTCACATATTTCCTTCTCTATGAGGCCGCGCCAATTCAGCAACGGCTGCTTTCCATGCGCTCTGCGCTTGGTTCGGGGCGCGCCCCAATTCTTTCTCGGTCTCGATTGC
Organism: Methylosinus sp. DMC45; assembly: GCF_056313885.1. NCBI lineage: Bacteria > Pseudomonadati > Pseudomonadota > Alphaproteobacteria > Hyphomicrobiales > Methylocystaceae > Methylosinus > Methylosinus sp. DMC45. The sequence goes on along the minus strand of NZ_JBQUZK010000019.1, from coordinate 157,258 downwards.
ATGGCAGTCGCGACACAATGTTTTCAGATTGGCGAGATCGAATGCGAGGTCCGGCCGATCGCGCACACGCTTGACGTGATGAACCTCGAGCTTGTTGCGTGAACCGCACTCGACGCACTTGAAGCCGTCGCGACGCTTCGCGAGAAAGCGCGCACGCGTCCAGCGTTCGCTCGAATAGATGCTGCGGCCTGCTATACCCATAGCGCTGGCCTCGCGGCTTTTCGCACGCGCCCGGCAATGCGCGATCCTTCACCTACTGCCATCACGGTCGCAGTCGCAGCGTCTACGCGAGCCGTAGAACGTCCCTTGGCGATCTTCGCGGCGCCGGTCGGGTCTACCAGCGTGACGCAATCGCCGAGCGCGCTGCGCAACAGCAAGCTCCGCTCAGATTTTATGCGACGCTCGAATGCGAACTGACGAAACCGTTCCACATCCTCGGCCGATTCCTTCCATCCCTGTCCGCGCCATGTCGGAACGATCGACAATCCTGTTTTGGTGAGCGCTTCGAGAAATTCGCTCTGTCGGAAACGATCGCAGCAAAGCGAGTTGATCGGATATCCGCCGAGCCTCGCAACCATCGCAGAGACGAATGCAGGAACGTCGACGACTTGCTGTCCGAGCATGAGCAAAGAGCCGACATCGAACATTTGCTGATATCGATCGCCCACGCCGTCGCTGCGTCCGCGATCCAATAAATTCGGCGAAGTCGGGAAAGCGCCATAGACTTCGAGCCGGCCGGTCTCATGCCAGAAATTCGCCCACGCGCTCATAGACGACGATCCGCCGAGATCGATTCCACATGTGAGAGGCCCTTGTCGCGGCGGAAGCTCGTCGACTTCGCACGCCATCCAGCGATCAACGGATATCAGGACGGCGCGCGATTCATGTGAGACCCTTTGATTCAAGTGATACAAGCGAAACGACGAGAGCGCGCTCCCGCCTCGAGCAAGCGCTCGCCGGGCCGCAGCTTGGAGCCATTCTTCCGAGCTTCCGATACCCTCCACAGCGCCGGGATTCGCCGCCCTGATAGCGTCCAGATCGTCGGGCGCGAGATCGTCGGGCGCCCGATACTCGCGGACGAAGACGCCCTCGCCCGGCTCGTCGAGCAATTTGCTGAAGGCGTGGCTGTCCGTCGCGGCGGAAGTGCTTATGACCAGCACGCGCCCCGCCCGCTTGCCCGCCGCCGACGTGACTGCGGCCTCGAGCGCATCGCCTCGCTCGTCGAGCCAATGGCCGCGCTCGTCGAGCAGGGCGAACACGGGGGAGAGGCCCAAGGCGTTGCGGGCGTCGCTCGCCAGCACGTTGAGGACGTGGCCGCCGCCGTCGCCCTCATAGCGGATTTGCAGTCGGGGGGCGCGAACGAAGGTGAGGAGCTTTCTGGTCTTCACAGGAAGCGACGACGCCAGGCCCTCGATCAGGCGCCAGGCGATAGCGCCCTGGTCTCGCGTCTTCGCGCCTATGACGATTTCGCGGCGGGGCTGCGGATCGATCTTTCCGATCAGCGCTGCCAAGCACAGGCTAGAACCCAAAGTGGTCTTTCCGGCCCCGCGTCCGACGCTCAATGCGGCAATCGAAATGCCGGGCGCCAAGGCCCCCGCGATGAACTCACGCTGGAAATCGGCGAGCTTGATCTTTTGCCCGGCGAGAGCCCCTTCCGGGACGCGCAAGGACTCGATAAAGCGGCAGGCGGACTCGGCCGGCGTCATCGGATTGCCCCCGAGAGAGATTGTTGAAAAGTCCCAAGCCGGTTCGCGCCCCCGATTGAGATCGCCGCCATTGGCACCAGATCGGCCGTCATGCGCGCCCCCACAGGCTGACGACGACTTCCTCGCCGGTCACAACGCTGCGGATCGTCAGCACGCCCTCGCGCCGGCCCTCGACCGGCTCGCGCCACCACTCGCGCCGAGCGGAGTTCATCCGTGCCATGGCGTCGAGCCGGCGCTCTACCTCGGCCCGTCGCAGTTCGGCCTCTATCTCTTCGCGATGGCGGCGCAGGTCGACGACGACGCTTTCGGGAAGCGGCGCAGGCGCGGCGAGCTTCACCTTCCCGCCGTCGAGGTAGACCCGGCCTCCCAGGCCCTCGACATGCTCGAGGAGCTTGCGGGCGGCGCTCATATTTCGACCTCCCACCCGAGGCCGTCGTCCCGATCTTTCTTTCCGTCGAGATCGCCAGGGACGGAAAGATGGGAAAGATCGGAAAGATTGGCGAAGCCGGCCGCCGCCGTGGCCTCTATCTTTCTTTCCGGGTTTCTTTCCCTGTCCGGCTCGGAAAGATTGGCGGAAAGATTGGCAGGATCGCTAACCGGCTGTAACGCCTTGCCTTCGTCGAGTTTCTTTCCCTTCTTTCCGATCTTTCCGGGGGCGGAAAGATTGGCGGAAAGATTCGGCTCGGGCCCGCCAACGGCCCCGGATTTGGGGGCGTCGTTTCTTTCCCTGTTTCTTTCCGCGATCTTTCCGGGAAAGATGTAGAGGCCCCGTCCGGCCCGATCGATGTCGCCGGCCTTCGCCATCTTGAAGAGGAGGAGGTCGACGGCGTTGCGGTTCGCCGCCTCGGTGGCGAGCATGATGTCCTTGACGCTCATCGGCTCGTCAGAGTCCTTGAGCACGTCGAGGATGGCTTTGCGCTCATCCGTCTTACGAACCTCGGCCGCCTGCCCCAATATCGACCATTTGCAGGCGTCGCGATCGAAGGAGACCGCCGTCTCGATTTCGGGGATATCGCGCCCGCGCCCGTAGAGCGTCGCGCCGTTGCCGTCCCTGTCCAGGATCAGCGTCGTATCGGCCGCCCCGGACAGGCCGAGCGTGCCCGACACTTTCTCGAAGGCGTCGCCATCCGAGCCGCCCTTACGGGTATGGTGGACGATGACGATCGCCACACCGAACTCCATGGCGAGTGCCTGGAGCGCCTTCACGGCCCCGTAATCGGAATCGTAGAGCTGTTCCTTGCCGCCGCGCGCCGGGCGGAACATGGCGAGCACGTCCACAACGACCAGCCGGGCGTTGTTGTGCCCGACGAGCCATTGGCGAAGATCCTCGAGGCCGCCATCGTTCGCCCGAGCCCATTCGGTCGCAAAGTCGAGGCTCGCCGGGCCGCGCGCGCCGGCCGGCATGAGCCGATCCATGCGGCTTTGCAGGCGGCGCAGATTGTCCTCGAGCGCGAGATATAGGACGTCGCCCTGTTCGCACTGGACGCCGCCGAGGCACGTCCCGCCGCTCGCAACGGCTATCGCCATTTCGAGCGCCAGCCAGCTCTTGCCGAGCTTCGGACGGCCGGCGAGGATCGTGGCGCCCTCGGCGACGTAGGCGGGGACGACGTAGCGAACCGGCTCGAACTGCATATCCAGCAGCTTCGCGCCGCTCGTCAGCGTCGGGCGCTTTCGCGGGATAGAGCCGGGCACCCCTCGGCGCTCGGCCGCCTTGCGTTCGTTGTAATTCCGCATTTCGACAGCGAAATAGGCGTTGCGCCGGTCCTCCGGCCATGTCTGAAAATCAGCGGGGTAGCTCATCGCGCGCCCCCTTCGGTCGTCGCGGGCGCGAGTTCGCGGAAGGTCTGGCAGGCCGTGCGCGTGGTCGCGATAATCTGCCGCAGCGTCGCCTCGCAGGTCGCATCGGAACCGCGATACGCAGCCTCGGCGAGCGAGACGCCAAGCGAAGAGATCAGGTCGCCGCACTCGGCGATCAGGTCGCGCCGCAGCCATGCCGCGACCGAATTTGCGGTTGCGTTCGCAGGCGCAGCAGAGTATTTTTCGACGTGAAGTTCAGCAACTTCCACATGAGTTTTGCCGCCGTTCCGGGGACCAGCCGGAGCGGCGGTTTCATTTTGGGGAAGGCCGCTATCACAGTTTGACGAAGGCCCGGAAACCCCTTTTAATTCAATAGAGGGAGATTGGCCGGTTTGACCGGCTAAACCGTTGAAATCTGGCGCGGCTTGCCGCCCCGCCACTCCGACCAATTCTTCTTTCGATGTTCCGTCACAGCATGGTCCGCGCCCGCGGCGCGGGCGATGCGTCGCTCTCGGGCTCGGCAGGGTTGATAATTCGTCGCCACGCGCAAGTTCGTTACGGTCGTCAACCGTCAGCGAAAGGCGCAGCCCATGTCCGAGACGCTCATCAATCTCATCATCCAGCTCTTTGCCGGCGCGGCCGGCGGCTCCGGCGTCGCCAAGGCCAATAAGAATCTCGATCTCGGCCCCATCGCCAACGCCATCATCGGCGCGCTCGGCGGCGCGGGCGGCGGCTCCATCCTCACCTCGCTCATTCCGGCGCTCGCCGGGGCGGCGGGCAATGGCGGATTCGATATCGCCGTCTTCGCCGGCCAGCTCGTCGGCGGCGGCGTGTCGGGCGCGATCGTCACCGCCATCGTCGGCCTCATCCGCAACGCTCTCGTTCAGAAGCAGCGGGCGTGACGCGCCAGCGCGCGGACCCGTAGACGCATCGGCCGAATATCGGCATACCGATTGCGTAGAACGCTTCCAAAAGACGCCCTCCTCGTGAGGGCGTCGGATGCGGGTTCGTGCGAAAGGCGAAGACAGTGGCCGATGAAGCATCAGTCTTGAAAGCGCTGGAGAGCGTCGCCGGGCCGGGCGGCAAATCGATTGTCGCGGCCGGCCTCGTCAGCGGAGTCAATGTGTCGGGGGCCAAGGCCTTCGTCTCGCTCACCGGCGATCCGGCGCGGGCCAAGGAGCTCGAGGTTCTGCGCGTCGCCGTCGAGGGCGCCGTGAAGACAGTGCCGGGGATAGAGTCGGCGATCGTGACGCTGACCGCCGAGCGGGCGCCGGCGCCCGCCGCGCCGCCGCCGGGACAGGCGCCGCAGCGCAAGACCATCGCCGCGATCGAGAAGATCAAATATATCGTCGCGGTTTCCTCGGGCAAAGGCGGCGTCGGGAAATCGACAACCTCCGCCAATCTGGCGCTCGGCCTCGCGGCGCAAGGCTGGCGCGTCGGCCTGCTGGACGCCGATATCTACGGCCCTTCGGCTCCGCGGCTGTTCGGCCTCAAGGGCCAGCCGGAGGTCGTCGGCAATAAGATGATCCCGCTCGAGGCCTATGGGCTCAAGATCATGTCCATCGGCTTTCTGGTCGAGGAGGACGTGCCCATGGTCTGGCGCGGCCCGATGGTGGCGCAGGCGCTGGGGCAGATGCTGGGCGAGGTCGCCTGGGGCGAGCTGGACGCGCTCGTCGTCGACATGCCGCCCGGCACGGGCGACGCGCAGCTGACCATGGCGCAGCAGGTTCCGCTCGCCGGCGCGGTCGTCGTGTCGACGCCGCAGGATCTGGCGCTGATCGACGCGCGCCGCGGCGTGGCGATGTTCCAGAAGGTCTCGACGCCCATTCTCGGCATTATCGAGAATATGAGCTATTTCCTCTGCCCGCATTGCGGCGGCCGTACCGACATCTTCTCCCATGGCGGCGCGCGGAAGGACGCGGAGGCGCTGGGCGTGCCCTTCCTCGGCGAGGTGCCGCTCGATCTCGCCATTCGCCAGACCTCGGACGCCGGCACGCCGGTCGTCGCCTCCGCGCCGGAAGGCCCGCATGCGGCGATCTACAAGGAGCTCGCCGCCAAGGTGAAGACTCTGCTGGAGACGCAGTCGCTCCGCGCCCCGCCGAAGATCGTCATCGGCTGAGACATGCGAAAAGGCCGCGGCCGCCGTCTGGCGGGCCGCGGCCTTTTGCTTTTTCACGTGGGCCGGTCAGGCGCGCTCGGCTCTCGCCGTCGCCGACCCGTCTTCAGAGATGGGTCGGGATGAAAGAATCGTCGCCGAGGTCGAATTTGTAGTTCCAGCCGATCGAGACCTCGGTTCCGCGCAGCCAGAGATTGACATTGGCGGCCGGATTATAGGCGCCGAAAGGCGTCGCCGGCGTCTGCGGCAGCGCTTCGCGCCCGCGGACGCTGTTCTTGAAGCCATAGACGAAAGCGACATCGATCGTCGAGTTCTTGGTGATGGCGTAGCTCACGCCGGCGCTCGCATGATGCGCATTGATGATCGGCGCAAGTATGTTCAGCGTCACGCTGTCCGTCGGGATCGGATTGGTCGCATAATGATAGCCGAGGCGTAGGGCGAGGCTGGGCTGGACGCGCCATTCGACGCCGAAGGACGCCGAATCCGTGTCTTTCCAGCCGAAGCCGGGGCCGTTCGACGCGCCGAGCGTGCGATAAAGCACCGGGAAGCTCGGATTGCTCACCGAGGAGACGCCGGAATAGAAAATATGGCGCCAGTCGGCCATGACCGTCAGATCGGGCGTGAGGTCATAGGCGACGCCGGCGGTGATCGAGGCGGGAATGTCGAAGCGGCCGCCATCGGCGAAAAGCCCGGAATATTTGGCGAAGCGCGTCATGAACATGGGCGTCGAGGCTGCGGCGCCGATGCGAAATTGATCCGTCACGCGCCATTGCACGCCAAAGCGGACGCCGCCGCCGAAGGACCAGTCATAACCATTGTCCGAGAGGCGATACATGTCGGACGAATAGGGCGCGAAGGTCTTCAGTCCCTGTATGTTGATCGTCTGCACGGCGATCGTCGGCGCTATGCCGATCGCCAGCGAGCCGAATTTTTGCGCATAGGCGAAGCTGGTGAAGGACTGCTCCAGATTGACGCCAGCGTAGCCGCCGCCGAACGGGCCGCCGAGCGGCGGGTGATAATGGCCGAAATCGAAAGAGGTGGCGATGCCGCCATTGCCGTAGGACGCCGTGCCCCAGGACGAATTGGCGTCGAGCGGCGAAACATATCCGCTGTTCGGCACCGGAAAGATCGGACGGCCGCTGCGAATATCGCCGGGCGCCACCACTTTGGGCAGCCCCTCGGTCGAGTAGCCGCGCTCCGGCATGAGGGCGGTGATGCCCACGTGCATCTGGCGCTCGAGATCGACAATGCCGGCCGGATTGATCGAGATCGCCATGGAATCCCGCGAATCGGCGACGCCGGCGCCGCCCAGCGCCTTCTGACGCGGGCCATAGCCGATCAGAAAATAGCCGTCCGCCGCCAGCGACGGAGCCGTCATCGAGACCGTGAGCGCAGCCGCCGAGGCCAGATTACGCCAGGAATATCCGTTCATTATCTATCGCCCCGCCCCAGATTTCGGTCGCCGTTCACACGCCATTTAGAAGCACTCGGCAACCCGGCGGCGTTCTCATCACACGACTCACTATTGTCCGAGACCCTAGCAGAGCGCTCGCCCCGCGACAGCGCCGTCGCCCGGATTTCCGTGAATAATTCGAGGCCTGTCACGTTTTTGCCACAGCGCGTGATTGCCGGCTTGCCGCGATCCGAGGCCGCGGGTAGAATCGGAGCATGGCGAGGGGCGCCTCTCCGAGAGGAGCGGCTGAGAAGCACCCATCGAACCTGATCCGGGTAATGCCGGCGCGAGGGAAGGCCAGCAGGACGCGACGCCCGATTTTTCGGGACGGCGCGCCCGACTTCATCGCCCGCCGCCCATCCTCAGAACCAATGGAGCGCGACGATGAACGTGCAGGACAAGCGCCCGACGACGCCCCAGAGCGTGACCACCGGACCGATCGGCGCCTCGCGCAAGCTCTATTTCGCGCCGCGCGGCCGCGAGGATATTCGCGTTCCCGTCCGCGAGATCGCGCTTCATCCCTCCGCCGGCGACGCGCCTCTGCGCGTCTATGACCCGTCCGGCCCCTATAGCTGCGCCGATTTCACGCCCGATCTCGCGGCCGGCCTGCCGGCGGCGCGGCGCTGGCTGGAGAGCCGCGCCGGGCTCGAGGCCTATGACGGCCGCGCGGTGAAGCCGGAGGACAATGGCTTCGTCGGCGAGGATCGGCTGGTCCCGCCCTGTCCCGCGCCGCGCGCCATTCGCCGCGCCGCCGGCTCGGCGCCGGCGACGCAGCTCGAATTCGCGCGCGCCGGCATCGTCACCGAGGAGATGATCTATGTCGCGCATCGCGAGAATCTCTGCCGCGAGCGCGCCTTCGCGCAGGCGGCGGAACGGATAGAGGCGGGGGAGGGCTTCGGCGCCGCTGTCCCGGCTTTCGTGACGCCGGAATTCGTGCGCGAGGAGATCGCCCGCGGGCGCGCCATCATCCCCGCCAATATCAATCATCCAGAGGCCGAGCCGATGATCATCGGCCGCAATTTTTTGGTGAAGGTCAACGCCAATATCGGCAATTCGGCCATTACCTCCTCTGTGGCCGAGGAGGTGGAGAAGATGGTGTGGGCGATCCGCTGGGGCGCCGACACGGTGATGGATCTCTCCACCGGCCGCAATATCCACAATATTCGCGACTGGATCATTCGCAATTCGCCCGTGCCGATCGGCACAGTGCCGATCTATCAGGCGTTGGAGAAGGTCGGCGGCGACGCCACCAAGCTGGATTGGGAAGTGTTCAAGGACACGCTGATCGAGCAGGCGGAGCAGGGCGTCGATTATTTCACCATTCACGCCGGCGTGCGCCTCGCCCATGTGCCGCTCACAGCGGATCGCGTCACCGGCATCGTCTCGCGCGGCGGCTCGATCATGGCGCGCTGGTGCCTCTCGCGACATTCGGAGAGCTTCCTCTATGAGCGCTTCGACGAGATTTGCGACATCATGCGCCGCTATGACGTCTCCTTCTCGCTCGGCGATGGATTGCGTCCGGGCTGCATCGCCGACGCCAATGACGCAGCGCAATTCGCCGAGCTGGAGACGCTGGGCGAATTGACCAAGATCGCCTGGGACAAGGGCTGCCAGGTGATGATCGAAGGCCCCGGCCATGTGCCGATGCACAAGATCAAAGTGAATATGGAAAAGCAGCTGCGCGATTGCGGCGAGGCGCCCTTCTACACGCTCGGCCCGCTCGTCACCGACATAGCGCCCGGCTATGATCACATCACGTCCGCCATCGGCGCCGCGATGATCGGCTGGTTCGGCACGGCCATGCTCTGCTATGTCACGCCGAAAGAGCATCTCGGCCTGCCCGATCGCGAGGATGTGAAGACCGGCGTCATCACTTATCGCATCGCAGCGCATGCGGCCGATCTCGCCAAGGGCCATCCGGCGGCGCAGGAGCGCGACAACGCCATGAGCCGGGCGCGTTTCGATTTCCGTTGGGAGGATCAGTTCGACATCGGCCTCGATCCCGATACGGCGCGCCGCTATCACGACGAGACGCTGCCCAAGGAGGCGCATAAGGTCGCGCATTTCTGCTCCATGTGCGGGCCGAAATTCTGCTCCATGCAGATCACGCGCGATCTGCGCGAGGAGGCGGCGGCCATCGCCGAGCGGGAGAAGGGCTTCGCTGAAAAGAGCGCGGAATTTTTGGAAAAGGGCGCGCAGATCTACGTCGCCGAATGAGGCGCGCGACGGCGGTTTTCGTCAGAAAATGCGGGCGGGAGCTTTTTCTGCGTTGCAGCGAAGGCTTTCTCCGCATCGTCTTCGGCGCGACACTGAAATGTCAATTACATTGACAGCCGCAGCGAAAACAGCCTATTTCCCCCGCGGGACGATGCGCCCTGTAACAAAATAAGGGACAAATGCTCCCACGTCCAAAAGAGGGAAACGGCAAATGAACATTCGCGCCATTGTGACGGCCGCTGCTCTGTCGCTCGGCATGGTCGGCCCGGTTTTCGCCGGCTGCGACACCAAGGATGAAGACAAGCAGGGCGTCTGCGTCGACAAGTGCTACTTCGAATATCTTTCGATCAAGAATCGCTTCTCCTCGACCCCGGCGTCGATCGAGAAGGCCAAGTCCGACAAGGAAGCTTGCTATCAGAAGTGCGGCTGCGAGCCGGCCTCTGTGAAGGAGTAATCCTTTTCGGATCGACGCGAGCCCGGCGGGCGCAAAGCTCGCGTCGAGGCTCGTGACGCCGCCGGGCGCGCGATATATCGCGCGCCCAGGAGGCCTCGGAGGGGGCCTCTGAGAGACGATCGCGCGCTGTGCTCGAATTTCATACAGTCGCCGTGTTTCCAAAATTGCGCTCGATGCGCCGACGCTGCGAATAACGCTCTCTCGCTCAGAAGAGGCGACGCCGCTCCTCCATCATTCATCACTTCCGATTCGAGGCTGCTTCGTCGTCGCGATGGACGGAGCTTTCGGTTGTCTCGCGCCTTGGACCCGCTATTGTGCGGCGCATGACTGAGAGACAGCAAGCCGTCATCGGCGTCGTCACCGCCTCCGACCGCGCCAGCGCCGGCGTCTATGAGGACATCAGCGGACCGGCCATCGCCGCCTATTTCGAGAAGGTGCTGACCACGCCCTTCCGCATAGAGCGGCGACTCATCCCCGATGGCTTCGAGAGCGTGCGCGACACGCTCATCGATCTCGCCGACAATATCGGCTGCGATCTCGTCGTCACCACTGGCGGCACGGGGCCGTCGCCGCGCGATCTGACGCCGGAGGCGACGCTCGCCGCCGCGCCGCGCGAATTGCCCGGCTTCGGCGAGCTGATGCGCAAAGTGTCGCTGGCGCAGACGCCGACAGCGATATTGTCGCGGCAATTGGCCGCGCATCGCGGCAAATGCCTCGTCATCAACCTGCCCGGAAAGCCGGCCGCAATCGAGCTCTGCCTCGACGCGGTGATGCCGGCCGTGCCCTATTGTCTCGATCTCATCGGAGCGGCCTATATAGAGACCGATCCGGCGCGCGTCGCCGCCTTCCGCCCGAAAGGCAAATAGCCGCCCGATCGGGTGGGGCGTCTCCCCTTCTCATTCGCGCATCGGGGCTGTATAGACTGGCCGCCGGCTCGAGTGAGGCCGCGTGAATTTCGAATGGGGGCGAAGCGTCATGAGCGATGTGCGGCTGGTCATCGTCGGCGCCGCCGGCCGCATGGGCCGGATGCTCATCGCGGCCGCCGGCGAGACGAAAGGCGTCGCTCTGACCGGCGCGCTCGTATCGCCCGATTCCCCCGTCCTCGGAGAGGACGCCGGCCTGCTGGTCGGGCGCCCCGCGAACGGCGTGCGCCTTTCCGCCGATGTGGCGGCCGCGCTGGCGACGGCCGATGTGGCCATTGATTTTTCGACGCCTGCGACGACGGTGGCGCTGGCCCGGCTCGCTGCGGCGGCGGGCGTCGCCCATGTCATCGGCACCACCGGATTTTCGGGCGAGGACCTCGCCGCTCTCGCCGCAGCGGCCGAGCGCGTTCCCGTGGTGCGCTCCGGCAATATGAGTCTCGGCGTCAATCTTCTCGCCGTTCTGGTGGAGCGCGCAGCAAAGGCGCTCGGCTCCGCCTGGGACATAGAGATCGTCGAGATGCACCACCGTATGAAGGTGGACGCGCCCTCGGGCACGGCGCTCCTTTTGGGCGAGGCGGCGGCGCGGGGGCGGGAGATCGCGCTCGCCGAGCATAGCGCCCGCGCCCGCGACGGCCTCACCGGCGCGCGGCGGGAGGGCGACATAGGCTTCGCCTCGCTGCGCGGCGGCACGGTGGTGGGCGAGCATTCGGTTATTTTCGCCGGGGCGGGCGAGCGCATAGAGCTCGCGCATCGCGCCGAGGATCGCGGCATTTTCGCGCGCGGCGCGATCGCCGCAGCAGTTTGGACGCGAGGCCGGCCTGCCGGCCTCTATTCTATGGCCGATGTGCTCGGCCTCGCCGGCGCCTGATCTCGCGCCGCATCGTTCGATTCGAGGGACATAGCCCGCATGGACCGTATTCTCGTCCTCCTCCGCCATGGCGAAAGCGAGTGGAACGCCAAAAACCTCTTCACGGGCTGGAAGAATCCTGACCTGTCGCCCAAAGGGGTCGAGGAGGCGCGGCGAGCCGGGCGGGAGCTCAAGCGCATCGATCTGCGCTTCAACATCGGCTTCACCTCGCTGCTGCTGCGCGCGCAGCACACGCTCGATCTCACCTTTCAGGAGCTCGGGCAGAGAGATGTGCCCGTCATCCGCAGCCGCGCGCTCAATGAGCGGCATTACGGCGATCTCTCCGGCCTCAACAAGGACGAGGCGCGCCAGCAATGGGGCGAGGAGCAGGTGCGGCTGTGGCGGCGCTCCTATGACGTCGCGCCGCCCGGCGGCGAGAGCCTCAAGGATACGGTGGCGCGCGTGCTGCCCTTCTATTGCCAGGAGATTCTGCCGCGCGCCATGCGGGGCGAGCGCGTGCTGGTCGCCGCCCATGGCAATTCGCTGCGCGCTCTGGCCATGGTGCTCGACCGGCTGACGCCCGAATCGGTGTCCTCGCTCGAGATCGCCACCGGCGTGCCGATCGTCTACCGGCTCAATTCCGATTCGACCGTCGCGACCAAGGAAGTGCTCGACCGCTGACGCGCGGCCGCTCCGCGCCGGATGGAGCGATCATGTCTGAAATAGAGCCGGGCGTTCGCCTCTATCGCGGCTATTTCGACGAGGCCGCGCAGCTCGTTCTGCTGCGCGAGCTGGAGCGGATCGTCGCCGACGCGCCCTGGTTCACGCCCACCATGCCGCGCAGCGGGCAGCCCTTTTCCGTGCGCATGACCAATTGCGGGCCGCTCGGCTGGCTCAGCGATCAGGCGCGCGGCTATCGCTATGAGGCGCGCCATCCGCAGACCGGCGAGCCTTGGCCGCCCATGCCGCAAATGCTGCTCGACGCCTGGGCGGCGCTGGCCGGGCATCCACAGCCGCCGCAGGCCTGCCTGGTGAATTACTATGGGCGCGACGCGCGGATGGGCGCGCATCAGGACCGCGACGAAGCGGATTTTTCGGCGCCGATTCTTTCCGTTTCTCTCGGCGCCGATTGCCGTTTTCGTCTCGGCGGCGTGAAGCGATCCGATTCGTCGCGGGCCTTCGTTCTGTCGTCGGGCGATGTGCTGACGCTGGGCGGGCCGGCGCGGCTGCGCTTCCATGGCGTCGATCGGCTGCTGCCGGAGCTCGCGCCGAAGCTCGCGTCGCCATTATTCGCCGAGGGCGGGCGCATCAATTTGACGTTGCGCCGCGTTACCTAACGATATTTCAGGCCCCGTTCAGGCGGGGGAGCATATTGTCACCAATAGCGCTCCGATATAGTTTCCCGGCCGCGGGATGAACGATCGGCGCTGGCGTCACGCCCGGGCCGGCAAAACCAAGATAGTCGGTTCCCAGGGGACGACGCTTCGAGGAAAGGAACGAGGATGAAATCTGTGACCAGACTGGCGCTCGCTGCGGGCGTCGTTTTCACCGCCATGGCCGGCCAGGCGATCGCCGCCGGCGATCCCGCGGCGGGCGAGAAGGTCTTCAACAAGTGCAAGGCCTGCCATCAGGTCGGCGAGACGGCGAAGAACGCCGTGGCTCCCGAGCTCAACGGCATCAACGGCCGCAAGGCCGCGACGGCCGAGGGCTACACCTATTCCGACGCCCTCAAGGGCTCCGGCATCACCTGGGACGAGGCCAGCTTCAAGGAATTCGTCAAGAATCCGAAGGCCAAGGTCGCCGGCACCAAGATGGTGTTCCCGGGCCTGCCGTCCGAGGCGGACCAGGACAATGTCTGGGCCTATCTCAGCCAGTTCGGCGCCGACGGCAAGAAGAAGTAATCCGAACCTCTCGTTCGGTTGGCGAAAGCGGCCCTCGCGGGCCGCTTTTTCTTTTGCCGGATAGGGGCTAAATGCCCTCGTGACAGTCATGGAGAGAGAGCCGAGTTGACGCGCAAGCCAGACGAAGTCCCAGCCGAGCTGATGCAGGAGCTCGCGACCCTGCCGGTGTTCTATGCGCTGGAGGGGCGGCGCGTGGTCGTCGCGGGCGGCTCCGATGGCGCGGCTTGGAAGGCGGACCTCGCCGCCGCGGCCGGCGCGCAGGTCGATGTCTTCGCAGCGTCTCCCTCGCCGCGGCTGCAGGCCGTCGCCGCGGCGCGCGCGCGCCTCACCCTGCATGAGCGCGGCTGGCGGGCGGAGGATCTCGCCGGGGCGGCCATGGCGCTCGCCGTCATCGAGGACGATTCCGAGGCGCAGACCTTTCGCGACGCCGCGAAAGCGCAGGGCGTTCCCGTCAATCTCACCGATCGGCCGGCGCTCAGCGATTTTCTGATGGGAGCCATCGTCAATCGCTCGCCGCTGGTCATCGGCGTCTCCACCAGCGGCGCGGCGCCGGCCTTCGCCCAGGCCGTGCGCGCCCGCGTCGAGACGCTGATTCCGTCGAGCTTCTCCGCCTGGACCAGAGCGGCGCGCGCCTGGCGTCCGCGCGTGATGGCCTCCGGCCTCGATTTTTTCGCGCGCCGCGATTTCTGGCGCCGTTTCACCCGCGAAGCTTTTGCGCGCGTCGAGCATGCGCCGCAGGACGGCGATCTCGACGCTCTGCTCGAGGAGACGCGTCGCGCCGACGAAGCTTCCACACGCGGCCGGGTGACGCTGGTCGGCGCCGGGCCGGGCGACCCGGAGCTGCTGACGCTGAAAGGCCTGCGCGCGCTCGTCGGCGCCGATGTCGTTCTCTTCGACGATCTGGTGCCCGCCGCCGTGCTCGATCTCGCGCGGCGCGAGGCGGTGCGCATCAATGTCGGCAAGCGCGGCTATGCGCCTTCGGTGAAGCAGGAGGAGATCACCGCTCTTCTGGTGAAGCTCGCCAGGGAAGGCAAGAATGTCGTGCGCCTCAAGGGCGGCGATCCGATGATCTTCGGCCGCGCCAATGAGGAGATCGGCGCCATTCGCGCCGCCGGCCTCGAGGCGGAGATCGTGCCCGGCGTGACGGCGGCGCTCGCCGCGGCGGCGGCGCTCGAAGTCTCGCTCACCAATCGCGACACGGCGCGCCGCGTGCAATTCGTCACTGCGCATACGAGCGACGGCAAATTCCCCGAGGACATAGATTGGCGCGCGCTCGCCGACCGCCGCGCGACCACAGCGGTCTATATGGGCAATCGCACGCTTCCCGCTCTGTCGAAGCGCCTGCTCGAGGAGGGCATGGACCCCGCGACGCCGGCCTTTCTCGTCGAGCGCGCCAGCACGCCGCAGCAGCGCATCATCGCGGGCTCGATCGGCGATCTGCCTCAGCGCGTCGCGCAGGAGACGCTCGAAGGGCCTTGCCTCGTGCTGATCGGCGCGACGCTGCGCGGTTGAGGGAAATGACTCACGGACGGTCTTCGCATCCGAAGACTCGTCCGCATTTTAACACTACGCACGATACAGAACTTCCGTCGCGGCCGGAAAACTGGACCATCCTCACCTCTGCGTTCACGAAGAGGCCGGCAGGGGCGCGCGATACGGTCCATCCGACTCGGTCGTCGATTCTGTCCGACGAAAAATCTGACGATTGAACGACTTCTCTGAACTCGAGCTTGTTTTCAGCGTGTCTCAGCTCGATAAATGCTCTTGCCGCGGCGATGGCGTCTCGGTCGTCTCTGATACGAATTGCGTCGTCGCATCGGTAGAGATCATTTACGGCGAGATAGTAAAGCGACAATAGGCCAGCCGCCGTCAAAGCAGCTATCGAGAAAGCGATCTTCGACCTCCTCATCGCAGTTCCTTCATCGCATGTGTCATTCGCGCGGTCATGATGGCCGATGGCCGATGGCGGCTGAGCGTCTAATATTTGAACGACACTGTCGCCGAGATCGAGCGCGGCTCGCCGCGAAAGAGCGCTCCGCCGGACGTAAAATTCGGTCGATCGGTGAGATTGCTGGCGCTCACGTCGAGCTTCCAATGCTCGTCGAAACGATAGCCGAGCGAGGCGCCGAGCATTTGCTGCGGCGCGAGGGTGAAGCCAAAGACATTGGGCAGCGTCGCCTCCGCCGCGCTGGCGTAATAATAGCTCGCGCCCAGCTCCAATCCGCGCAGGAAATCCCATTCCGGCTTGTAGTCGAGGCTGACGCTGAAGACGCGGCGCGGCGCGCCGAGGAGATCGCTGCCCGCTTGCGAGGGGACGTTGGAATCCTTTGCGACGACGGCGTGCAGAAAAGTGGCGGCGCCGCTCGCGTTCAATCCGGGAAGGATTTCGGCGGAGAGATGAAATTCGACGCCATGGCTGTGCTGGCGTCCTGTGACGAGGGCGTAGAAGCCGCCCGGATCGGCGGGATCGGCGATGGCGACATGATCGCGCGTGACATCGAACAGGCCCACTTCGAACCGCGCCTTATAGTCTGGAAAGCGCCGCTCGAAGCCGACCTCATATTGCGTATCCTGTTGCGGCGGCGGCGCGTCGCCGCCGCGCACGCGCACGGAAATATTGGGAATGAGCGAGCGCCCGAAGGCGGCGAAGACATGCGTCTCATCGTCCGGCCGATACAATAGGCCGGCGCGCGGGCTGAAATAGCCGCGGATTCCTTTGCCGAGCGTGGAGGACGACGTTCCAGAGAGCGCGCCGAGAGGATCGAAGACGGTCTCGCGCTGCGCCAGCAGATCATAGCGGCCGCCGAAAAGAATGCGCCATTGCGGCGAGAGATCGACGAGGTCCTGCGCATAGACGGAGCGGCTCCAGGCGCGCGCCGCGCCATTGGCCCATTGCGCGCCGACAAAATCGACGCCGAGCGGATAGATCGGCGCGCCTATGTCGATGTTCGGCAGCGTGTCGCGCGCGAATTTTTCGTCATGGCCGAAGAAATAGTCCCAATGCTCGAGGCCGAGAAAAACAGTGTGGCCGATATCGCCGGTCGAGAAGCGTCCGTTCAGCCGCAGCTGCGCGTCGAAGCTTCGCGCCGCCTGATGCGTCCGCACCGGGCGGCCGAGCGTCACCGAATGGAGGCCGTCATAGCCCCAGCCCTGAAACCAGCCGTATTCGTTGCCGTTCAGCGAATAATCGACGACCGATGTGAGCGACCAGTCGGCGTCGAAGGCGTGCTCATAGGTGAAGGTGAAATCCGCCGCATTCGGCTTCTCGTGCTCATAGACCGGCGCGCCTGCGTAGAGGGAGCGCGGCGCATGTAGAAAGATCGGCGCGGCCGGCGCGCCGTCGCGATAGACGAGGCGCGATGCGCTATATTCGGCGCGCAACGTCGCCTTGTCGCCATTGTCGAGGATGAGCGTTCCGGTCGGCGCGATGAGGAATCCGCGTGAGCGCACATAATCGACGAAGCTGCCGACGCTCTGCGCGAAGCCTGTCATGCGGAACAGCAGCGTCTGCGCGTCGTTCAGCGGCGCGTTCACGTCGAAGGTCGTGCGATAGACGTCATATGCGCCGATCGTCGCCGTTCCGCGCGCGAAAGTCTCCGTCGTCGGCGCCTTGCGTATGTAGTTCGCCGAGCCGCCATAGCCGCCGAGCGCCTTGCCGAACAGCATGGCGGAAGGGCCTTTGTAGAATTCGACGTGATCGACCGTCGAAAGATTGACCTCCTGCGAGGTGAAGCCATGCGCGGCGCCGTCGAACAAAGTGAGGCCGCCGGGAAAGCCGCGCATCACGAAGCCCGGCGAATAGCCGGAATCGGAGACCGACGCATTGACGAAGACGCCCGCGACATCCTTGCCGAGACTCTTCGCCTTCGGCGCGTCGTCCTTCTCCTTTTTTTCTCCCGGCCGCATCTGCGCGACGTCGACTCTCGCTTCCTCTGTCGCCTCCTCGCAAAGAGCGGGCGCGGGCAGGGCGAAGACAGAGATCATCGCTATGTCGCGTAGGCTTCGCCGTAGACGATAGGAAGAAAGCGCGCTGGACAGCGCGTCTCGTCTCTCGCTCCGAGCAAGCAAAAACAAGGGATCTACGCTCGTCGGGCGACGCTCTGCGCGCGTCGCCCGAGAATATGCGTCAGGATGAAACCTCACAGGAACCTCACGGCGAAACGCGCCGCCGAACAGAGCAGAACTCGCTCTGGCTCAGCATGCCGCTCTCTTATAACGCACTCTATTTCGACTGCAATCGAACGACAAAATTCATCGGCGAATCTTTCACCAACCTGTCGTGTTACTTTCGCGAGACATTTCTAAAAACGCATGCGCGGTCGAATGCGCTTTGCGCGCCGCGCGCTTCTTCCACCAAATATAGACGCCGGTGACGGACAGCATGGCGATGACGAGGCCGAGCGCGCAGACGAAGATGCGATAGGGAAGGCCGAACACGCTCGCCATATGCAGAGCGACGAGCCAAGCGGTGATCGTATTGCCGGAGTGCTGGCCGGTCGGCAGATCGAGGCGGCGCAGCTCGCCCGTATAGGCGTCGAAGACGACGGAGGTGGCTCCATGCCTGTCGCCGACGTCGCGAGACGAATGCACGCGATATTCGAACACGCCTTTCTCTCGGATCAGATAGAAGGCCGCTGCCGGTCCGACGGAAAAACCATCGGCGGCGGCGCGTTCGCTCATCAGCCGGGCGCCTGTCGCCTGCGCGATTTCCCAGCCGAGCGGCGTCTTGTCGGCGGGCGGAGCGACGTCGGGCGTCGCGGCCCAGATCGGCTGCTCATAATGGAAGAACAAGCTCGTAATGCGCGCATAGACGCTATTGAGATCCATATAGACGCTGGACCAAGCGAAGATCAGCAGGGCGCCCCACATCCACAGGCCGCCGGCGCGATGCAGATCGAAATTCAATCGATAGAAGGAGCTGTTGGTCTTCACCAGCCATGCGGGCTTCCAGCGCGTGAGATAGGAGCGCGCATTGGCGCGACTCGGCAGGGGCAGTGTGAGATAGAAGGCGACGAAACAGTCGATCGTCCAGACGAGCGCGACAACGCCGAGAATCCATGCGCCCACGCCGCCCATCGCCAGCTCGTAATGCAGGCTGTAGACGAAGGGCATTATGCCGGCGCGCGACGTCGGCAGACCGTTCCATTTTATGCGATCGCCCAATTCCTCTCCGGTGACGCGATCGAGCGTGATGCTGTCGAATGGGAGCGGCGGCTCGCCGGGACGGGCGTCGACGCCGATCAGCGCGACGCCTTCCTCGCCGAGATAGACGGTGTTCACGCGCGCCTCGGGCGCGATCGCCTCGGCGCGGCGCAACAATTCCGCGGGCTCGAGCTCGACGCCGGCGTGGCGTCCGGGGTGAGCTTCCGGCGCGAAGAAATGATCGAGCTCGGGAAGAAAAGCGAGCATGCTGCCGGTCAGCCCGACGACGATCAGAAAAGCCGCCATCGCCAGACCGGCCCAGCGATGCAGCCACACGAAGATTGCGCGATTCATCAATGGCCTCCTGTTTCGTTTCCGCCGCAACGAAAAGATCGCGCGCTTTTCGGCGAAGCGCAAATGTCACGGGAACATCGCAGCGCGTCGCGAAATCTTGCCGGAGATGTGAAACAGGCGGCCGGGACGAATCCTGGCGCATATCGCCGTCGCCGAGAGCGCCGGCTCAGCGCAGCGCGTCGGACAGCGCCTCGAGGAAAGCGTCGCCATATTGCGCGAGCTTGTGCTCGCCGACGCCTTGCACGCGGCGCATCTCGTCGAGCGTCGCCGGACGGCGCGACGCCATTTCGATCAGCGTGCGATCGGGGAAGACCATATAGGCGGGCAGGCCGGCGTCGCGCGCCAGCTCCAGACGCTTTTTCTTCAGCGCCGCCAGCACGCGCTCCTCCTGCTCGTCCAGCGGCGCGCCGCGCGGCGCCTCGCCGCGCTTGCCGCGCGGCGCCTTCGCGGTCAGTGGATCGCGGCGCAGCGAAATCTGCGCGCGGCCGAAGAGAATATCCTCGCCCTTCTGCGTCAGGCGAAAGCCGCCATGCTCCGTGCTCGCCAGAGCGCGCGCGGCGAAGAGCTGCCGCAGGATCGCGCTCCAATCCTGCTTGGAGCGATCCTTGCCGACGCCGAAGGTCTTGATGGATTCGTGGCCGTTGCGGCGCACCGCCTCGCTGGCCTCGCCGATGAGAATATCGGCGAGATAGCCGGCGCCGAAGCGCTGCCCCGTTCGCATGGCGGCGGAGAGCGCCTTTTGCGCATCCACCGTGCCGTCATAGACATGCACCTGGCCGAGACAGACGTCGCAGCGTCCGCAGGGCGGGCTCTCCTCGTCGAAATAGGCGAGCAAGGTCTGGCGCCGGCAGGAGGGCGTCTCGCACAGCATGGCGAGCGCGGAGAAGCGGTCGTGCTCTATGCGCTTGCGCTCATCGGGCACGTCTTTCTGATCGATCTGCCGGCGGCGGAAGGCCATGTCGTCGAGGCCATAGAGCGTGAGCGTGTCGGCCGCCAATCCGTCGCGGCCGGCGCGGCCGATCTCCTGATAATAGGCCTCGACGCTCGACGGCATGTCGGCGTGCGCGACGAAGCGCACGTCCGGCTTGTTGACGCCCATGCCGAAGGCGATCGTCGCGACGGCGATGATTCCGTCCTCTTGCAGGAAGCGATCCTGATTGCGATTGCGCAGCGTCTGCTCGAGCCCGGCGTGATAGGCAATGGCCTCATGGCCCTGCTCGGCGAAATAGGCGGCGAGCTTTTCTGTGCCGTCGCGCGAGGAGCAATAGACGATGCCGCTCTCGCCGCGGTGCTTGTCCAAAAAGCGTTGCAGCTGGCGGCGCGGACTGTCCTTGGCCGCGAAATTGAGCGCCAGATTGGGCCGGTCGAAGCTGTGCAGAAAGACACGCGGATTGGTCTTGAACAAGCGCTGGGCGATGTCGGCGCGCGTCGCCTTGTCGGCGGTGGCGGTGAGGCCGACGACTTGCGCGCCGAGCGTCGCGGCCGTCGCGCCGAGCTCGCGATATTCCGGGCGGAAATCATGGCCCCATTCGGAGACGCAATGCGCCTCGTCTATGGCGAGGCGCGCCGCGCCGGCGCGTTGCAGCTCGGCGATGAGGCCGGGCATCACCAGCCGCTCCGGCGAGACGAACAAGAGCCGCAATTCGCCGGTGCGAATGCCGCGGCGCGCCTCGTCATTCTCGGCGGCGTCGTTCATGGAGTTGAGCGTCGCCGCCGGCACGCCATAAGCGCGCATCTGCCGCACCTGATCGCGCATCAGCGCGATGAGCGGAGAGACGACGACGGTGAGCTTGCCGTCGACGAGAGCGGGCAGCTGATAGCACATGGATTTGCCGCTGCCCGTCGGCATTATGGCGAGCACCGGCTCGCCGGCCAGCACTGCGGCGATGATCTCCGCCTGGCCGGGCCGGAAATCCTCATAGCCGAACACGGATTTGAGCAGCGCGCGCGCCTGCGGGGGGAGGGAGGGCATGGGGAGGAGTTAGCACGCCGGGGGACGTGGCGCGAGGGCGACGCGGCTGCCGTCCGATTTCAGCCAAAGGAGACGATCCGTCACATTGTTCGCCACAATATGGGCGATCATTCTCCCGTTCGCGGTTTCGCGTTCGTTTGCTTTGTCTCTCGAGGATTTCGTTTCATGCTCATGAAATTCGACAATCACCTGCCGCTCGCCGCCCTCGACGTCATCGGCGCCGGCCAGACCGGCGGCTGGGGGAAGATCGCCATTTCGGTCGAGGCGCGCAGCGTCAAATATACCGATTCCGTCGCCGCGCCGGCCTCGCCCAACGCCTGGTGCTATATTCGTCAGGGCTCGCCGCAGGAGCGCGCCGTCAGCCTCGAGAATTATCTCGGGCCGATCGTCAATGTCACGCGCGGGCGCCCGCTCGAGGTGGTCTGGATCAACCGAATCGGCTCCATGCCGGCGGAAAAGCCCGGCGACGCGCGCTCGCTCGCCATGCCGCCGATCGATCCGCCGCCCATGGATCTCGCCGAGGATATAGACCAGTATAAATCGATGAATTATCCGGTCGGCGTCGTCGCCCATCTGCACGGCGCCAAGGCGCGGCCGGATTCCGACGGCTGGCCGCTGAGCCCGGCGAGCTTCGAGGGCAATCCTTATGGAATGCCGGCCTATCGCTCCTATTGCTATCCCAATGACCAGCGCGCGGCCATGCTGTGGTTCCACGATCACGGCATGGACAATACGGCGGTGCAGGTGCACGCGGGCCTCGCGGGCCTCTATTTCGTGCGCGACAATTCGGACGCGGAACTCTTCCATCTCATCGGCGATGAGACGCAGGAATTGCCGCTCGTCATTCAGGACCGCTGCCTGAACGCCGACGGCGCCGGGGTGAGCTATCTGAAGGGCGTGCCGCTGCAGAAGGACCCGGCGACTGGCAAGCGCTCCTTCATTCGGCCGGAATTTCTCGGCGACACGATTCTGGTCAATGGCCGGCCGTGGCCGCACGCCCATGT
The DNA here is from genome assembly GCF_056313885.1 of Methylosinus sp. DMC45. Taxonomy (NCBI): domain Bacteria; kingdom Pseudomonadati; phylum Pseudomonadota; class Alphaproteobacteria; order Hyphomicrobiales; family Methylocystaceae; genus Methylosinus; species Methylosinus sp. DMC45. Next base: position 135,372 of record NZ_JBQUZK010000019.1, on the reverse strand, counting down.
CAATCCGAAGATTTATCGCCTGCGCATTCTCAATGGCTCCAACGCCCGCAGCTATGCGCTGACGCTGGCCGATCCCGATGGAAAGATCGGCGGCAAGATCTGGTATGGCGATCTTCTCACCGCCATCGGCAATGACGGCGGGCTGTTCAGCCGCGGCGAGAAGCTCGAGGAGCTGGATTATCTGCTGCTGGCGCCGGGCGAGCGTCTCGACGTTCTGCTCGATCTCACGCAGATCGACAATGACGTCCTCGGCTCGCTTCATCTCGTCAATCTGTCGATCGCGGGCTACGACCCAGCTCAGCCGGAGCAGGAGCCGATCTTTCAGAACGACGCCAATTCCGTCTTCGCGCCGGGAACGCCAGAGGCGCTGAAGGCGATCGCCTTCACGCAAAAGAGCGACGGACCGCATGCCGATCTGCCGCTCGCCAATGTGATGGAGTTCCGCATCGTCGACGCCGCGCATACGCATGGGGCTGCGACCGCCGCTGCTCCGACGGCGCATCACGCCGCGGCGGCGCCGCTCGATCGCGTCACGCTCGACAAGATTTTGTTGCGCTACGCTGATGACGAGAGCTTCCGTTGGGACGCCAGCAAGCCGGGGCTGACGCGCGCCAACGCCGATGCGCCCGTGGTGCGCAATCGCTTCGTGCTGCTGATGAACGACACCGCCGGCAAGGCGGATGTCGAGCCGGTCAGCCCGATCACCGGCGGACCCTGGCGCGACACGCAAATGTGGGAGCTGCGGCCCTCCACCGCGTCGGCCGGCGACGCCAGCGCCGTCACCGTGCCCTTCGACGCCAAGCTGGCGACGCCTTGGGAGGAGGGCCAGCCCGCTGCGGGCGTCGCCTATCAGGTCTCGCGCGCCTTTTTCTTCGAGCCCGCCGATCCCAATCCGCCCCATGCGGCGCGCCACGCCGATCCGCTATGGCCGCTCGCTGCCGACAATGTCGATCCCGCCGGCTATCCGCCCATCTATCGCTACGCGCATCTCTATCGGCACAATCCGGCGGCGGGGCGCGCCGTCATCCGCCCGCGCGAAGGCAGCTATGAGCGCTGGTATGTCGCCAATATCGGCAATGACCAGGCGCATCTCGCCGATGGCGTTCCCGATATGCATCCGTTCCACATGCATCTGGTGAATTTCGTCGTGCTGCGGCGTTTTCGCCTGCGCAAGGACGCCTCTGAGAATTCGGTCTTCGCGCGCATAGAGCGGCGGCTCGATTTCGACGGCGTCGTGCGGCACGACACTGTGCGCATCCAATCCAACGAGCTGGTCGAGCTGCTCGTGCATTTCCCGCGCGGCTATACGGGCGTCTATCCCTATCATTGCCATCTGGTGGAGCATGAGGACATGGGCATGATGCTGCATTTCGACGTGCAGCCCCAGGGCGCGCCCTGAGCCTCGCCTGGGCGCGGCGCCGATTCGGGCGCCGCGCTCTCGAGGCGAGACGCCCGGCCGCCCCGCTGGCGCAAACGCGTCAAAAAAGCGCGGGTTTCCGCCATAGCGGGGAAAAGGCGTTGCGGAGCGGGGCGGTTTCGCCCACCATCGCGCCATGCCGCTCGGACCCTATCCGCCCGAACTCTTGACCACAGCGCAAATGGCGCGCGCCGACCGCCTCACCATCGAGAGCGGCGTCGCCGGCATGGCGCTGATGGAAATGGCCGCCGCCGCCATCGCCGCGGCCGCCACCGCCTTTCTGGTGAAGACAGCGGGGCGGCGCGTGCTGGTGCTGTGCGGGCCGGGCAATAATGGCGGCGACGGCTATGTCGCCGCGCGCATATTGCGCAGCCAGCGCTTCAAGGTGCGCGTCGCCGCGCTCACGCCGCCGGACACGCTCAATGGCGACGCGCGCTTGGCCGCGGCGAGCTGGGACGGCCGCGTCGAGGACGCCGCCACTTGCGATTTCAAAGGCGTCGATCTCGTCATCGACGCTCTGTTCGGCACGGGTCTCGCGCGTGATCTGGACGGGCCGACGGCGGAGCTGATCCTGCGTCTCAACGCTTGGCGCGAGGAGACCAAGCAGAAGGTCATCGCCATCGACATTCCCTCCGGCGTCGACGGCACCAGCGGCGCCATTCGCGGCGTCGCCGTGCAGGCCGATTCGACGGTCACTTTCTTCCGTCTGAAATGTGGGCATCTGCTGCTGCCGGGCCGGCTGCGCTGCGGAACCATCTCCTGCGCCCATATCGGCATAAGGTCGAATGTGCTGGAGAAGATCCAGCCGCAGACCTTCGTCAACGAGCCCGCCGCCTGGCGCGACGCTCTGCGCCTGCCCGGCGTCGAGGGCCATAAATATGCGCGCGGCCATGCGGTGGTGGTCTCGGGCGGCGCCTCGCATACGGGCGCGGCGCGGCTCTCGGCGCTGGCGGCGCTGCGCGGCGGCGCCGGGCTCGTCACTCTGGCGACGCCGCAGGGGGCTTTCGCCATCAACGCGCCGGCGCTGACCGCGGTGATGCTGCGCGTCGCCGACGGGCCTGCGGGGCTCGCCGCTCTGCTCGAGGACAAGCGCAAGAATGTCGTCGCTCTGGGGCCGGGGCTCGGCGTCGGCGAGGCGAGCTGCGCTCTGGTCGAGGCCGCGCTCGCGCCGTCGAAGGAGCGCCGCGCGGCCGTGCTCGACGCCGATGCGCTGACCAGCTTCGCGCTCGCGCCCGATCGTCTGCGCGAGGCGATTCGCGCCGCGCCGGGCCCGGTCGTGCTGACGCCGCATGGCGGCGAGTTCGCGCGGCTCTTTCACGGCCAGCGCTGGGAGCGCACGATCAGCGGCGCGCCCATCTCCAAGCTGGAGCGGACGCGCGACGCCGCGCGCGATATCGGCGCCATTGTTATTTTCAAAGGGCCGGACACTGTGGTCGCCGCGCCGGACGGGCGCGCGTCCATATTGGCGGAGGCTTCGCCCTGGCTCGCCACCGCAGGCTCCGGCGACGTTCTCACCGGCATTGTCGCGGGCCTGCTGGCGCAAGGCATGGAGCCTTTCGCCGCCGCTTCCTGCGCCGTGTGGATGCACGCAGCGGCGGCGGATGATTTCGGCGCCGGCCTCATCGCGGACGATATTATCGACCGTCTGCCGGCGGCTTGGCGCCGGCTGGTTTCGATTCAGCCCTAGCTCCCTACATAGAGAGAAGCGGAAACGATGCGCGCGGTCGCGCGTTTCGCCGGGTGACGGCGGAGCGCGCATCGTCGTCTCGCATTCGCGCGGTCGTCGCAACGACACGTTCACGCGCTTCAATGAGGATGCGCGTCTACCGACAAGAGGAGAGCTTTCATGTCCGATCTCGTTGTCATCGTCTATCCGACCGAGGCCAAGGCCGAGGATATTCGGCAAAAGCTGTTCGAGCTGCAGAAGGAATATGTGATCGAGATCAGCGACGCCGTGATCGCGGTGAAGGAGCCGAGCGGCCATGTGAAGCTCAATCAGCTCATCAACACCACCGCGGCCGGCGCCGTCAGCGGCACCTTCTGGGGCGCGCTGATCGGGCTCATCTTCCTCAATCCGCTGCTCGGCGCGGCGATCGGCGCGGGCGCGGGCGCGCTCAGCGGCGCGCTCACCGATTACGGCATCAACGACGCTTTCATGAAGCAGCTCTCGGAGACGCTGCAGCCCGGCAACGCCGCGCTCTTCGTGCTGATCCGCAAGCTGACCACCGATAAGCTGCTCGACGCGGTGAAGGGCACTGGCGGGATCGTGCTCAAGACCTCGCTCGACCACAATAAGGAGCAGGCGCTGCGCGACGCGCTCGCCGCGCATGTGTCGACGGCGGTCGCGGCGCCTTCTACGCCTTGAGCCGCTGAGGAACGTTTCTCTCTCCCGCGGCGCGGGGGAGGGTTACGGCGCAAAGCCCTCGAAGACGATCTGATCGGCGAAGGCGAGCGCGGCCTTCGCCTGTTCCGCGCTGCGCACCGTCCATGTCGTCACCGGAACGCCGAGCTCCTCGCGGCAGCGGCGCGGAATCGCATGCGGCAGATCGGCGACGTTCCAGGAGAGAAAATCTGGCCGCGTGCGCGCGACATGGGAGAATTGCGTGAGCTCGTCCCGTTGCGCGGCGGTGAGAAAGCTCCAGTCCGGCCCTTCGTAAGACGCCTCTGCGACAATGCCGAGCGGAACGCCGGAAATGCCGAACCTATCGAAATGCGCCCGCAATTCGGCGATCGGCGCGGGGTCGAAGCTCTCGATCGCCACAGCTCCGCGATAATGCGCGACGATGTCCGCGACATTGCGCGCGAGGGTGAGATCGCCGTCGAAGCGGCTCTTGATCTCGATGAAGAGCGGAACATTTCCGCCGATCGTCGCGAGAAGATCGCGCAGCGTCGGCACGCCCTCGCGCGTTCCGCGCAAGGTGAGCCGCGCGATCTCGAAACCGGTCAGCGCGTCGAGACGGCCAGTCGCATCGGTCAGGCGCTCCAATGTCTCGTCGTGGAAGACGACGACCTCGCCATCGGCGCTCGCCTGCACGTCGCATTCTATCGCGTAGCCTGCGCAGGCGGCGGCGCGCGCCGCCGACAGCGAATTCTCGGCCACGCCTTTCGCGAGATCGTGCAGGCCTCTATGCGCGATCTTATGTTCCGTGAGCCAATGGTAACGGCCGCCGCCGCTCTGGCGCATCGGCTACGCCAAAATCTCGAAGGTCGCGTCCACCTCCACCGCGGCGTCGAGCGGCAGCTGGGCGACGCCGACGGCGAAGCGCGCATGGCGTCCATTCTCGCCCAGCACGGCGGCGACGAGATCGGAAGCGCCGTTCAGCACTTGCGGAATCTGGCCGTAATCGGCGGCGCTGTTGATGAATCCGCCGAGCCGCAGCACGCGCAGCTTGGCGAGATCGCCGCCCGCCGCGACGGAGGCTTGCGCGAGGAGATTGAGCGCGCAGATTCGCGCCGCCGCCTGGCCGGCCTCGAGCGCGACCGAGGCGCCGAGCTTGCCCTTATGCGCGGGATCGATCGCGCCGCCGGCGCCGACCGGCAATTGTCCCGAGACGAAGACCAGATTGCCCGAGCGCGTCCAGGGCACGTAATTGGCGACGGGAGCCGCGGGGGTGGGGAGGGTTAGACCCAGCGCCTCGAGCTTTTCGAGCGGCGTCTTCGCTGTGTCGGACATCGCGCTTTTCCTTTCCGAATCTCTGAAGAAATTTGCAGCTTTGCCGTCGACCGTAATTTGGCCAAGGTCGGGAGGCAATGCGTCGAGCGAGACTTCGCCTCGACATCTCGCTCGTCCGAGATAGAGTGGACGTCAGCGCGGGCGCCGCGCCGCGACGACCCGCCGGAGCGAAAATAGAGCCCTCCGGCCCCTGTCGTCGTCGACGCGAAGCGCCGGGAGACGCCGGACCCGAAACCAACCAAGAGCGCGACAGAGGGAGAAAGACCCCATATGGCTCAAAAATATCTCATCGGCGCGACGCTCGCCTGCGCCTCCTTCCTCGCGCTCGCCGCCCATGCCGAGACCGCGGCCACTGTGGCGGCCGTCACCGGCCATCCGCAGCTGACGCCGCATCGCGCCGTCTATGATCTGACGCTGGCGCAGGCCTCGGGCAGCAAGGCGCCGACCTCGGCGCGCGGCCGCATCGCCTTCGATTTCACCGGCTCCTCCTGCGAGGGCTGGGTGCAGAATTTCCGCCAGATCACCGAGCTGCAGCCCGCCGAAGGCCCGCCGCGCCTCTCCGACATGCGCTCCGCCACTTTCGAGGCCGGCGACGGCAAGGATTTCCGTTTCCGCATCGAGACCAAGCTGGACAATGTCCAGGCCGAGGACATAGACGGCAAGGCCAAGAAGAAGACCGGCGCCGCGCTCTCGGTCGATCTCGCCCGGCCCAAGCAGTCCCAGCTCTCGCTGGACGGCGGCGCGCTGTTTCCCACCGAGCATCTGCGCCATATCCTCGCCGCGGCCCTCTCCGAGGAGCGTATTCTCGAGGCCAAGGTTTTCGACGGCTCCGGCGACGGCGAGAAGGTCTTCGACACGATGAGCGTCATCGGCCGGCCGACCAGCAGCGTCGTCACCGAAAAAGCCGCGCAGATCAAGGAGCTCGAAGGGCTCAAGCGTTGGCCGGTGTCGATCTCCTATTTCGAGCCGGGCAAGCGCGACGAGCAGCCGGTCTATGTGCTGTCCTTCGACCTCTATGAGAATGGCGTCTCCCGCGCGCTGAAGCTCGACTATGGCGATTTCGCGCTGACCGGCGAGATGACCGAGCTCTCCATTCTGCCGAGCGCGGCCAACTGCAAGATGTGAGGCTTCGGGCCGATCTCTCGAAAAAGAAAGCCCGGCGCGTCGCGTCGGGCTTTTTTGCCTCATCAGGCGCGGCCGGCCTCGGTCGCCTTGGGGACCTCGATCAGCCTGCCGCTCTTCACATCATAGATGAAGCCGTAGATCGGAATATTCTTCGGCGTCAGGGGATTCTCCCGGATGCGCTTCACATCCTGATAGACGCTCTCCTCCTGCGACTCGATGGTGAGCCATTTCACGAAATGGCCGGCCGTGCAGCCGCCGCCATGCTGGGGGTTGGACCATTTCGTTCCGTCGAAGGCCGCGGTCGCCAGGCTGTCGTCGAGAAGATCCGCCATCACCTCGTCGCAGAACAGCTCCATGCCGCAGTCGGAATGGTGGATCACGAACCATTCGAGCGTGCCCAGCAGCTTGTGCGAGATGATCAGCGAGCGAATGGCGTCATCGGAGGCGCGTCCGCCGGCGTTGCGGATCACATGCGCGTCGCCTTCGGAAAGGCCGGCGTATTTGGCCGGGTCGAGGCGCGCGTCCATGCAGGTCAGTATGGCGAAACGCCGCGCCGGCGGCAGAGCGAGCTTCGCCTTGTCTCCGAAATCCGCGACATATTTGTCGTTCGCCGACAAGACTTCCGCGAGAATCGTCATTTTATTTCTCCCGTTCGGCTTTTCGCCATTCGGCTATTCGCCGCCGGGATTTCTAGGGCGCGGGCTTTCGGAGCGGGAAATGCAGAATTTTCATGGGCGCATGAATGAGCTGCATAAGCAGAATCACGCCTCCCGATAGGCGAGCAGCATCAGCCCGGCCAGAGTGAAGGCGATGGGCCAGACGATTCCGGCGATGCGCGCGCCGCGGCCCTCGAGGCGTATCTCCAGCCAGCGGGCCGAGGCGGCGAGCAGGCCGACCAGCGCCAGCGGCGTATGTGTGACCTCGATCAGAAACTCTTCCCTTATGTTGGACAGCCCATGCGAATGGGCGAGCAGCAGCGCGCCGCCGACGCCGGTGATGAAGGGGAAGGCGAGCGGCGCCCATTGCGCCCTCACGCGCCGCGTCCGCACGCGCCATTCGAAAATACCGAAGCCGATGATGAGCGCGAGGAAGATGCGATGCTGCGCGATCTCTGGATCGCGCAGGCTCTCTATGAGGCCGAGCTGGCCGAGCGGCCAGACCGCCTCGTCGGCGCGCAGAAACAGAAAGCCGGCGAGGCCGAGCATCAGCATCGGCCAATGGCGCGCGAGCGGGGCGAGGCGACGCCAATGCTCGAGCAGCGCCAGCAGGCCCATGGCGGCGACGAAGAGCCCGGCGATGTGGTGGTTATATTCGGACCAGGCGATGTCCTCCGCGTTGCGCTGCGCGGCGATGACGGCGGCCGCGTCATTCGTCTCGGTCGCGGTCGCTTCCTCGGCGCGCGCGGTCTGGACCTGCGGCAGCGAGACGGAGAGGGTGGAATGATCCGGGCTCTCGAGCCGCGGCGGCCATTGCGGCGTCAGCCGCTCGACGATCTCGGCGAAGCTCACCCGTTCGCGCGCGAGATCGACGGCCGGCGGCAGCGAGGAGAGCGAGGCGGCGGCGAAGACGACCGTCCAGCCGACGCCGATCTCCACCTCCGCGAAACGGCGCAGCCGCGCGAAGGCGGCCCGATCGGCCGGCGCGCGGCGGACGGCGAGGAAATTGAGCGCGCCGAGCGACAGCAGGCCGGCGAAAAGGACGGTCTTGGCGCCCACCATGACGCCATAGGCGGCGCCGTAGAAATTCTCGACCGCGCCGATATAGACGATCGACATGGCGACGCCGCCGGCGGCGATCATCGCCACGGCGATCATGGAGAGATGCGAGAAGCGCAGGCCGATGGCGCGCTGCGCCTCGCCGTCCGGGGCGCGGGCGAGCGCCATGAGAAAATAGGGAATGCCGCCGATCCACAGAGCGACGCCGGTCAGATGCGCGAGCTCCGCGGCGACGAGGCCCGGCGGATTGTCCAGCCGGCTGACGGCGTGCGTGGCGCCGAGCCGGGCGCAGATCAAAGCCGCCGCAAAGGCGGCGAGGGGCAGGGGCCGCGCCGCGCCGCCGCGAATCGCGAAGGCGAGCGCGAGGGCCGGCGCCGCCGCCAGCGCATCGGCCTTCACGGCGTCGGCGGTGAGCGCATCGGCGAAGGAGAGCTCCAAAGCGCCGACGAGCATGGTCGCGAGCGCCGCGGCGTCGAGAGCGACGAGGCAGGCGAGGGCGATCGCGCTCCAGAAGACGATTCGTCCGGCGCGCGCGGCGATGGGCTCCGCCGCCCCGCCGAGCCGCGGCGCCAGCGGTTCGGCGACGAGCAGCAGAAAGGCGACGCCGCCGACGGCGAGCGACAGCGCCCCCGAGATGGAGCCGCGCAGAATGACGCTGAGAAAGCCGTAGATTTCGATGAATTGCTGCATGGCTCAGCGGCCGACGCGAAAGGAGATGTCGCCGCGGGTGATGTGTCCGTCGACGCTCAGCACCTGCCAATGCAGCCGATAGGCGCCGTGCCGAAGATCGTGCAGCCCGGCGCGCAGCTCATCGGCGGCGGCGCCTTCCAGCAGCGGAAGCACAATTCCATGCATGTCCGGCGAGATCAGCAGCAGCCGCGAGCGGCGCGCGTCGATCCGGCAGTTGAATCTCAGCTCCACATCGAGATCGGGTCCGAGGACGATCTGCGCCTCCTGTGGCGTCGATTCCGACAGGACGGCGTGCGCCTGCGCAGGCCTCGCTCCTTCGATCCAAATCGCCGCCGCCGCCCCGCCGATCGCCAAGACGAAATCACGTCCCCTCATCCCAGCCCTGCGCTCCTTTGTCATCGCCGGCGGCTGGACAATAGCGCGGGCGCTCGGATGGCGCGCGGCTTTTTTGCGGGCGCCTCGCCGCGTTGACCGGCGCGCGCGCCGCGACTAGCCTGCCGGCCGCAGCATGAGGATCGATGCAAATGACCGCGCCAGACAGACTTTCTCCCACCCGCTCGTTCCAGGGCCTCATTCTGACCCTGCAGAATTTCTGGGCGGCGCAGGGCTGCGTCATTTTGCAGCCCTACGATATGGAGATGGGCGCGGGCACGTTTCACCCCGCCACCACTCTGCGGGCGCTCGGCCCCAAGCCCTGGAAGGCGGCCTATGTGCAGCCGAGCCGGCGCCCCAAGGACGGGCGCTATGGCGAGAATCCCAATCGGCTCCAGCACTTCTATCAATATCAGGTGATTCTGAAGCCCTCGCCGCCGGATTTGCAGTCGCTCTATCTCGCCTCGCTGGTGGCGATCGGCGTCGACGCCAAGCGGCACGACATCCGCTTCGTCGAGGATGATTGGGAGAGCCCGACTCTCGGCGCCTGGGGATTGGGCTGGGAGTGCTGGTGCGACGGCATGGAAATCTCGCAATTCACCTATTTTCAGCAGGTGGCGGGCTTCGATTGCGCGCCCGTCGCCGGCGAGCTGACCTATGGGCTCGAGCGGCTCGCCTGCTATCTGCAGGGCGTCGATTCGATCATGGAGCTGAATTTCAACGGCGGCGACGAGGACAAGGTCACTTACGCCGATGTGTTCCTGCAGGCCGAGCAGGAATATTCACGGCATAATTTCGAGGCTGCGGACACGGAGAAGCTGTTCTCCGACTTCCGCGCCGCCGAGGCCGAATGCCGCAAGCTGCTCGCCTTCGGCGACAAGGGCGAGGGCGAACGCCATCTGATGGCGCTGCCCGCCTATGATCAATGCATAAAGGCCAGCCACGCCTTCAATCTGCTGGATGCGCGCGGCGTGATCTCCGTCACCGAGCGGCAGAGCTATATTCTGCGCGTGCGCGAATTGGCGCGCGCCTGCGGCGCCGCCTGGCTGCGCACGGAGGGCGGCTCGGCGGCCGCCTGATCGTTCAGAACCACGAAGCGTTTGACAAAAGTTCCTTTTATGTTCTAAATTTGTTCTCGTCTTTCTTCGAGGCTTTTCGCGAGGGGCGTGATGTTCGTGGTCGATCGAGTCCAGGGCCGGGACGGAAGGCCGGCGGCGGAAGCGTCCGTGGTCATTCGCGGAGGCGGGCTGGCGGCGCTGCATGCGACGCCCCTGCGCGAGCGCTTCTATTCCTGGCGCGCCGGCCGCGGCGAGCGCTATGTCTGCACGATATTTTCGGCGGAGGAGGAAGCGCTGGTGGCGGGCTTCGCCCGCGCCGTCGTCATCGGCGTGGCGCGCGAGGGCGCGGAACGCCGGCCGGTCTGCGTGCTCTCGACCGAGGAATTCGATGCGCCGAGCGGCCGTCTCGCGCGCGCGGCGGCCGTCGCTCTCGGCGTGAACGAATGGCATGTGCGCTTTTGCGCTCTGCCGGTCGAGGTCGCGCGCCACCTCGCCAAAGCCTTGCTGAACTGAGCTTTCTCAGGCGCTTTCGGCGAGGGAGGCCGTCGGCGCCGAGAGCCGGCGCACGATCTCGGCGAGGGCCGGATCGTGAATGTCGAGTTGCTGGAGATGCTCATGCGTGTTGCGGACATAGGACGGATTGTCGCCCGAGGCGCCGACGCCGCCCTCCACGAGCCGCGTCATCTCGTCGATCGACAAGCGCCCGGCATATTGCTCATGCGCGCGATCGACGATGAAGGCGAGCGCGCGGGCGGAGCCGCCCTCCGCGAAGCGCAGACCCACATTGCGCTCGACATAGACTGAGGTCACGAGCTCGCGGGCGCGCAGATAGGCGATCGTCTCCTCGCGCGCCGCTCCGGCGACGCGAAAGGCGACGCCGAGGCAGGAGCCGCCATAGTCGAGGCCGAGCACGAGGCCGGGGCGCTCCCGCGTGCCGCGATGGACATGGGAGAAGACGCAGAGCGATCGGTGATAGCCATGCACCCAGGCGAGGGCGCTCTCGAGAAATTCGAAGCCCGGCCGCCACATCAAGGAACCATAGCCGAAGACCCAGAAATCGCCGTCCATCGTCGCCATCGGTCGCAAGCCCTCCTTTCGCGCTTCAAATCCCTCGATTCGGCCGCTCGCAGGAGCGTCTCGCCGGGCCTGCGCCGCTCACAGCCGGTGATCCTCGATCGTCGCCAGCAGCAGCACGGCGATGCTCCACACGATGGCGAAGGCGAGGAAGATCAGCAAGGGGTAAGTCAGGCGGTGCGGATAGCGGGAAATCTCCGGCGTCGCCGGCGGAACGAAGACGGTCAGATAGATGCTCTGCCGATTGGCGCGCAATTGCGCGCGGTCGAGATCGGCCTTGGAGAGGGCGTAGAAGCGCTCGGCGAGCGCCTTGCGAACCTCGAGCTCCTCGAATTTCGCCAGAATACCCGAGACGGTGGAGCCGGAGGAGCGCGCCCCGTCATTGGAGGTGAGCTTGCCCTTCAGCTCCTTGATCTGCTTTTCTGCGGAGTCGAGCTGCTCGCGCAGCACGCGCACCGTCGGCGCCTCCGGCGACAATTCATGCGCGGCGACGAAAAGCTCGCTCTCCAGCCGGATCTTCTGCGCGACCAGCGGCGCCAGCAGCTTGCCGATCTCGGTGCCGGTCAGGCTGGGGTCGATGACGCCGAATTCATCGCGGAACTTGTGCAGATCGGACAGCGTCGCCTGCACCGCCTCGAAGGAGCGGCGCACGTCTCTCTCCGCCATCGCCGTGGCGTCGCGGCGCGCGCGCTCGGAGATGCGATTGACCAGCGCCTCGCTCGCCGCGACGATGGCGTTGGCGAGCGCATAGGCGTCCTCCTTGCGGAAGGCGCGGACATTGACGGTCACGAGGCTGGAGTTGGCGTCCACCGTGGTCTCGACCATGGATTGCCAATAGTCGGTCAGCTGCTCCATCGTCGCGTTGCGGCGCAGCCGCGCCCAGAAATCGGCCTCCGGCCGGCGGTAGATGGCGCGCAGGTCGAGCTTGGCCAACACATCGCTGACGATCGCGCGGCTGCGGATGTAGCTGGTGACGATATAGGCGTTCTGCCCGGACGGCGTGAAGGTGAAGGCCGCCGACTCGCCCTTGGGCGTCGCGACGGCCTCCAGCTCGATCGCGCGCACCGCGAAGCGCGTCTCGACCGCGAATTGATCGGCGGCGAAAAAGGCGAAATAGACGCTGGCCGCGAAGGACGGAACCAGCACCAAGGCGATGAAGCTCAGCCACAGCGGCGGAATGCGCGTGCGGCTCTCGAGCGCGCGATTGGCCTCCGTCGCGATCCGCTCGACCTGGACGACGATCTGGCGCGCGGCCTCCGGCGCATGGGCCAGCGGCCGCAGCCATCCGGCCGGGACCAGCGCCCGCGCGGGCTTCGGCTCCAGCCTGGGCGTGCGCGAGCGCAGACGCTCGTCGTCGAGCGGGGGCTTGGTCTCGATCATCGGCGGCCGCCGGCGATGCGCGCCCGCTGCGGCGCGAGCTTTGCGGCGTCAGAAATCTTCGTCAAAAGGCCTCCTCGATCGCCGCTTTGGCGGTTTGGTAGACTTCGAGGTCCTGCTCCAGCAGCAGATCGACCTCCGGCAGCCGGCGCAGCTCCCGCGCCAGCTCGCCCACCGCCGCGAAATGCGGCAGCGTCGGCAGAACGCCGGGCTCTATGTCGAGCAGGGCCTCCACCTCCTCGAGAAAACGGTCCTGACTCTCGCGCAGCCCGACCACGGAAAAGCTGGCGAGAGCGGCGAGCGCCTTGGCGACGGCGTTCTTGGGCGGCGGCTCGTCCAGCGCGTCGGAGGCGAGCTGCCGCGTCAGCGGATTGGCGAGCGCGCCGATGACGTCTCGCGGCATCGAATCGAAAGCGCGCCGCAGGCCGGAGCCGTCAGGCTCGATCTGCTGCGCGAACTCGATCGCCCGCTGATAGGTGAGCATGTCGCGCGGCCCCAGCAGCTCCTCGCCGAAGCGCGAGACATGCTTGAGCGTCAGCAGCCGCTCGGCGAGCTCGAGATAGGGATCGTGCATCAATATGATGGAATTGAACTTGTCTTGCAGCTGGCCGGAATAGCTGGCGAAGGTCAGGCGGCCGCTGACATAGAGCGAGCTGACGTTCTCCAGCATGAAGACCTGCATCGCAGTCTCGCGCCCATGCCGCTCCACGCCCTTGTGGAAGAACTGAAATCTATGCTCGACCTTCTCGTCCAGCCGCCACAGCGGAAAGAGATGCGTCTCCAGCCGAAAGACGCGGCGCTGGGTCACTTCCGCGCCATTGCGACGGCGGTAGATCAATATGCCGGATTCGGCCTCGCGAATCTCGAGGCCCTGATTCGAGGCGAGGTCGGGAACGATAGAGCTGTCGACCGTGAAGCCGCAGAGGCCGGTGGCGTGGCGGCCCGCCGCCACCAGCGACGGCCGCCCCTCGCGGCAGGTCAGCTCCGCGATTTGAATGCCGTTCTGCATTATGCGAAGCGTCGGCGAGGCCGTGTAATCGTCTGGAACGACATAGCCGACGATCTGGTCGCTACGGTCGGCTTCTATGTTGAACAACATGAGCCCAATTCCGTTTCCGGCCTGTCTCGCTCCCGCTGGCGTCCGACGGCGCCCGTCGCTGGCGGGGCGCCGATCGGCGAATCGGCCGCCGCGCGCGCCGTCTCGGCGCGCTGTTTCGCATATGGGCGAGCCCGTCTCAAGCGCTCGGGCTCTCGGCGGGACGCTGCAGCGGCGCCTTCCTCATAGCCGATTGCTGCGCTGCGGGAAACCGCATGCCGCGCTGCGGCGAAAAATCGTGAAAGCACCCTGTTTTCGTCAGATTTCCGCCATCACCACCAGCCCCGGCCCCAATAGCCGCCGCGCGGCCCATAGCCATAATAGGGATAGTCGTAGCGGGCGGCGCGCCGGTCGGCCGAGCGGTCGAGGTCCACCTGCATCAGGCATTTCGAGAAACCGTCGCTCCCCGGCCTGAAGCCATAGTCTCGGCAGCGGATTTCATCGGCGGCGCGCTGCTCGGCCAGGCTCGTGGTGTTGCAGGCCCCGACGAGGAGCGCCGCGGCCGCCGCGAGCAGCAGCTTGGTGATCGGCATGTCGTCCTCCAATGGGCTTCGTCGAATGATCTCTCGCAATATAGCCGAGGCCGCGGCTCTTATCGAGAGGCTACCGCGCCCCGAATTCGACCTTTGCGGGAGGAAAAAACCTTTTCGCGACGAATTCATTGCGGGATGCGTGCGGTTGCGGCTATCGTTCGGAAAGAAGCTGCGATCGCTCAGCGCGTCGCCGGACGAGAAGCGAGGAAATTTTGCTACGCACGCCGAAATATGAGAAGGGAGCCGGCGCTCAGCCCGCCGGAGCCGAGAAGAGCGTGGCGGCGCGCCAGGATGACGGAGGCGGCGGGCGGAACATGGCCACTGAAAAAAAGCCGACGACGATCAAGAAATACGCCAATCGGCGTCTCTATGACACGGGCACGAGCACTTATGTCACGCTCGAGGATCTCGCGGCCATGGTCAAGCGCGGCGAGGATTTCGTCGTCTGCGACGCCAAGACGGGGGAGGACATCACCCGTCCCGTGCTGACGCAGATCATCTTCGAGCAGGAGGGCAAGGACGGCCAGAGTCTGCTGCCGATCGCCTTTCTTCGCCAGCTCATCCGCTTCTATGGCGATTCGATGCAGATGCTGGTGCCGAGCTATCTCGAGTTCAGCATCGACCGGCTGACGCGCGATCAGCAGAAGTTCCGCGATCAGGTGTCGCAGGCGCTGGAAGGCGCGCCTTTCGGCGAGCCGACGCGGCAGGCTTTTCAGTCGCTCGAGGAGCAAGCGCGCAAGAATATGGCGGTGTTCCGCCATGCGCTGACCATGTTCAATCCCTTCGGCCTGCCGACCGAGCCGCCCGCCGCCCCTGCGGAGGCTGCGGCCACAGCCGCCGAGCCGCCGCGCTCCGATCTCGACGAGATGAAGCGCCAGCTCGACGAGCTGAACAAGCGCATCGATCAATTGTCGACAAAGGGCGGCTGAGCGCGCCGTCTCTCGTCGACGCGCGCCGCGAGAGGCGCGCGGCTCAGGCGAGCCGGGAGAGAGGCTGCGACTCGCCCGGCGCCGCGACCATCACCGCCGAGCCGTATAGCGAGCCCTGGAAGTAATCGACGCCCCAGCCTTGCAGCAGCTGGGCCGTCTCCTCGTCCTCCACCCATTCCGCGACGATCTTCAAGCCGAGATGCCGCGCGAGATCGGTGAGCGTGCGCACGAAGAAGCGATCATCCTGCGATTTGATGATGTTCTGGACGAAGACGCCGTCGATCTTGACGAAGTCAAAGTCGAGCAGGCGCAGATTGCGGAAAGATGTGTGTCCGGCGCCGAAATCATCCATGGCGAATTTTATGCCCTGGCGCTTGCAGTCGGTGATGAGCTGCCGCGTCTTGTCGAAATCGTCGATCAGCGTCGTCTCGGTGATCTCTATGGTGAGGCGATCGGCGACGCCCGCATAGACGCGCGTGGCGTTGGCGAGCCACTCCGGCCATTCGGGATCATGCAGCGTGGCGACGGAGGCGTTGACCGAGATGCGCAGCGACGGATCGGCGCGTAGCTGCGCGAGCGCCAGCTCCAGAACGCGCTGATCCAGAAGGCGCACCAGGCCCGACTTCTCGGCGATGGGCAGAATGTCGCCGGGCACGACGATGGAGCCGTCGGCGAGCCGCACGCGCAAAAGCGCCTCGTAAAAGGCCGTTTGGCCGGTCTGCGCTTGCACGATGGGCTGAAAGGCCAGCTCGACGCGGCGCTCGTTGAGGGCGGAAACGACGCTGTCGGAAATCTGCAGCGCATGCAGCCGCCCATTGTCGCGGGCCAGCGAGGTGGCGTAGCAGACGAGCCTCTGCGCATTGCGCTGACGCGCCGCATCCAGCGCCTCCTCGGCGTGCTGGAACAGCACGGCCGGCGATCTTCCGTCGCGCGGCGCGACGACGGCGCCGATGCGCGCCGACACGGAGATGGAGCCGATCTCGGTCGTGAAAGGCGTTTGGGCGATCACCTCGATGAGCCGCTGGCCCGTCGATTTGGCCTGCTCGACGTCGCAATTCTCCAGCAGCACGGCGAATTTATTGCCGGCGTAGCGCGCGACGAGATCATTGACGCGCACATTGCTTCGCAGCCGCGAGGCGAGGCCGACGATGATCTCGTCGCCGGCGTCATAGCCATAGGTGCGATTGAGCGCGAAGAGATTCTCCAGCGCGACGAGCAGAACGGCGAAAGGCTTGCGCGTCTTCTCGGGCTGTCCGAGCAGGCGCAGCGAATGTTCCGCCAGAAGCGCGCGGCTCATCGCGCCGGTGAGCGCGTCGAATTGCGCGCTGCGGGTCATCCGGCGCTCCATCTCGTGGCGCTCGGTGATGACGCGCACGACGCCATGGGCGCGGCACGGGCGGCCGTCGCGGCCGGCGAACCATTTGCCGCAATCCTCGATCCACACCAGCGGGCCGCCGCCGGTTTCGCGCGGCGGCGCCAGCGCATAGATGGCGTTGAAGAGCACGCCATTGCCGTCGTCGCTGCCGGTGGCGGTGACGATGGCGTCGAAGCGCGAGGTCGCGCTCTGCGCGCCGAGCCGCTCGCCATAGGCGCGTCCGCTCGAGAGATCGACATCGGCGAAGCCCGGCAGCACCTCGGCGAGATTGTCGCCCCAGCCGAGCCGATCGGTCACAATGTCCCACTCATAGGCGAGCATGCCGATCGAGGCGAAAATGTCGAGCGCATCCGGCCCCGCTGGCTGGCCCGGCTCCGTCGTCGGAATCGGCGCTGCTGTCGGGGAGGAGACCGGCTCCTGCAATCCCGTGGAAACCGCCTTATCGGCGAGATGGCGCAATTGCATCGGTTGGGCCTGATCGAACGAATACGGATGCGGCGAAGTATTGGGGGCCAAAAGTAAACGGGTCGTTTAGCGCTCCGCCGCCGCGCCGCGGGCGTGCGACGGGCGGCGAAGGCCCGCGCGCCCGTATCGCCCGTTTTCGATCATTCATGGTCCGAAATCGGGGCGATTCGGCCTATTCCGCGCTGTCTTCGCGCAGTGGAGAAAAATCCGCGGAGGCCAGCTCGAAGCGGGAGAACTCGAAGCCCGGCGCGACCGTGCAGCCGACCAGCGTCCAGGCGCCGAGGCTGCGCGCGCTCTGCCAATGATCCGCCGGCACGACGATCTGCGGCTGCTCGCCCTCGCTCACGCGCGCGCCGAGAATTTGCCGCGCGCTCGTCGCGCCATTCGCGGAAATGTCGAGGGCGAGCGGCGCGCCGGCGTAATAATGCCAGATCTCGGCGGCGTCGACGCGATGCCAGGCGGAGACCTCGCCTGCGCCGAGCAGATAATAGATCGCCGTGGAGGCGGCGCGGCCGTCCGCGACCGCACGGGAATCGCGAAAGGTCTCGCGATAGAAGCCGCCTTCGGGGTGCGGCGCGAGAGAGAGCAGCCGCGCGACGTCGGCGGCCGAAAGGCTCGTGTCCATCGTCATCGGAAGACATTCTTCCTTTCGCGGATCTGCGTGAAGACCTGGACCGAATCGGCTGTCTCCATGCCGATCGCGCGCCGCAGATCCGGGTCCTCGGCGCGCAGGAAGGGATTTGTGGCGAGCTCGAGAGCGATGGTCGTCGGCAGCGTGGGCTCGCCGGCGGCGCGCAGCGCGTCGACCTCGCGGGCGCGCTCGGCGAGCAGGAGATTGTCGGGATCGACGCTGCGCGCGAATCGCGCATTGGCCTGCGTATATTCATGGCCGCAATAGACGCGCGTCTCCGGCGGCAATTCGGCGATCTTCTCCAGCGAGGCGTGCATGACGTCCATCGGCGTCTCGAAGACGCGGCCGCAGCCCAAGGAGAACAGCACGTCGCCGACGAAGAGAATCTCCTCCGCCTCGAAATGATAGAGAATATGTCCGGTCGTATGGCCCGGCGCCTCTATCACCCGCGCCGTCGCCGCGCCGACCGTCACCAAATCTCCCTCGCCGACCTCGAGATCGAGGCCGGGGATGCGGGCGCGATCCTTGCGCGGGCCGACGGCGCGCGCCTTTGGAAACAGCGCCTTCAGCCCCGCGACGCCCTGAATATGGTCGGCGTGGTGATGGGTGATGAGAATGTCGGTGAGCGTCCAGCCGCGCCGCGACAATTCCGCCGCTATGGCGCGCGCGTCGGGCGCATCGATGGAGGCGACGGCGCCCGTCGGCTCGTCCCGCAGCAGCAGGCCGAAATTATCGGCGAGGCAAATGAATTGAACGACCTCGACGCTCATTGCGCTGCTCCTGTCGAAACGCATAGGATCGGCGGGGCGACGCGGCCGCGACCGTTTCTCGCGCTTGCGTCGCGCCTTGGATAAATGCGAAATAGCAGATATGTCGCTCGACGTCGTCGACTTGCGGAATTTTTACGCCTCGCCGCTCGGACAGGTGGCGTTGCGCCTCCTCGGGCGCATGGCGCGGACCCGCTGGGAGGATCACTCCGGGCTGCGCGTGCTCGGCGTCGGCTACGCCACGCCCTATCTCGTCGATTTTCAGGAGCGGGCGCAGCGCGTGCTCGCCTTCATGCCGGCCGCCCAGGGCGTCGTCCATTGGCCCAATGGCGGACGCTCGGCCTCGGCGCTGGTCGAGACGACGATGATGCCGCTGCCGGACGCCAGCATCGACCGCGTTCTCGTCGTCCATGCGCTCGAGGTCGGCGAATCGCCGCGCGACATATTGGAAGAGATTTGGCGCATTCTCGCGCCGGGCGGCCGGGTGATCGTCGTCGTGCCCAGCCGCTCGGGCCTGTGGGCGCGGGTGGACACGACGCCCTTCGGCCATGGCCATCCCTATTCGCGCGGCCAGCTGCAGAGCCTTTTGCAGGAGACGCTGCTGCTGCCGGTCTTCTGGGGCGAGGCGCTCTATGTGCCGCCCTTCGCCCGCGCCTCGCTGCTGCGCTCGGCTCCCGCCTTCGAGCGAATCGCCGGGCGCTTCTCGCTGCCCGGCGGCGGGGTTCATATCGTGGAGGCGACCAAGCAGCTCTATCGCCCCGCCGGCCTGCGCCGCGCCGTGCGCCGCGCTCTGCCGCCGCTGGACGAGGTGCTGGCCCCGGTGGGCGCCGGCGCCGGACGCGACGCCCCGGCGCTCTGAGAAAGGCTCAGCGCGGGGCGCCGCCGCCGCGACGGCCGAACTCGACCGGCAGGCCGAAGCTCCTGGCCAGAAACAGGCCGCCATGCAGCAGCCCGGCGTTGTCTATGCCATGGTCGAGCCCGGCGGACAGATGCCATTGCGTCGGAACCTCCGCCTTGGCCAGCGCATTGGCCGAGAGCAGCAGCGCATCGGCCGGGATCATCGAATCCTCCTCGCCATGGACGAGCAGCACCGCCGGCGGCTTGGCTCCGAATTGCGGGGGGATATCCGGCGGCTCGCCGCCCGCCACCAGCACGCCCGAATAGCCGAGAATGGCGGCCGGCGCCCGGCGCAGCCGCAGGCCCACATGTAGCGCCAGCATCGTCCCCTGGCTGAAGCCGACCAGAGCGAGCTTGCTCTCGTCCAGCTCGTTCTTGGCCAGCTCCTCGGCGAGGAAGCTCTCCAGCAGCGGCCGCGTCGCAACCACGCCGCGCCAGCGCTCGCCAGGATCGCGCATGGTCAGCGGAAACCATTGCCGCCCATTGGGCGAGAGCGCGCAACGCTCCGGCGCATGGGGGGAGACGAAGGCGGCGTCCGGCAGGAAGGACCGCCATTGCCGGCCGATCTCGATGAGGTCATTGCCGTCCGCGCCATAGCCGTGGAGGAAGACGACGAGCTGCTTGGCCTTGCCGGCCTTGGGCTGAATTCGGGGGCCGTCGATCTGGGACGCCATGTCTGATCTCGCAATTCGTAAGAGGATGCGGGCCGAATCGGCCCTATCCGCCGTTCAACACGGCTGCGACGCCGGCGATCAGCATCGCCAGGCCGAGCCATTCCCGCGCTCCGGTCCTCTGCGCGAACATGCGGCGCGTGACCATTTGCGCGAACAGGACCTCGATCAGCGCCAGCGTGCGCACCCGCGGCGCGGTCTCGAGAGCGAAAGCCAGGAACCAGAACAGCGTCGCAAAGGCGCCGAGCAGTCCCGCCGAAAGCGATTCTCGCCATTGGGCGACGATGGCGAAAAGGCCCCCGCGGTCGAAGACGCCCAGATAGAGCAAGATCAGCGCCGTTTGCAAGACGAGCCCGAGAACCAGCTCGGTCGCGGCCGCGACCATGATGGAGGGGCCGCCGAGCGCCAGCACGCCCTCGCGATAGAGAACCGTCGAGCCGCCGAACAGCGCCGCCGAGGCGAGTCCGTAGAGAATCGGCCGCCAGGTCGCGCCGCGCAACGCCGCCGCTGGATCTGGCAGCGACAGAGCGAGCACGCCCAATGTCGCGCCGAGCGCGCCGAGCGCGAGCGATGGCGTCGCCGTCTCGCCGAGAAACAGCATTCCGAAGACGACGATCTGCGCCGCTTCCGTCTTCAGCAGCGCCGTCACAATGACGAAGGAGCGCTCCTGCATCGAGACGAGCATCAACGCCGTCGCCGCGATCTGCAGCGCGGCAGCCGCTGCGATGACGAGCACAGCATGCGCTCGCGGCGCCGGCGGCGGAACATCGGCGATGGCGCAGGCGCCGGCGAGAATGAGAAAGGCGAAAGGACAGCCGAAGAGAAAGCGCACGAAGGTTGCGCATGCGGCGCCGAGCTTGTCGGTGAGATCGCGCTGCAGAGCGTTGCGCAAAGTCTGTCCGCCAGCGGCGGTGAGAGTGAATGCGGCCCAGGCCCAGGCGGGAGCGGCGGAGATCATTTGCGGCGGAGCTTTCGTTACGTCGCTCGTCTTCTAGCGCGAACCGCTCCGAAATATCCACGCTGAAAAACGAAAAGCCCGGCCATGAGGCCGGGCTGTCGCGATCTCGAAGACAGAAGATCGGATCAGTATCTGGCGACGACCGGAACCGGCGGCGCCGAGATGAAGTGATAGTTGATGCCGACGCGCGCGATATGGCCGTCGAATTTCACGCGCGTGACGCCCTGGTTGATCGAGGCCAGCAGCGGCGAGGTGATGCCGAGGACCGTGACCGACGGGCCGGTCGCGGCAATCGGGCTGTTGAGGTAACGCGCCGTGCCGAGATCGTAGTAGAGATATTCAGCCTTGAAGCTCAGGTTCGGAGCGAACAGCCACTCGATGCCGCCGCCGACCGTCCAGCCGATGCGCGATTGATCGTAGCGCGAGAAACCGCCGATCGAGCCGTAGGGAACGCTGACCGAAAGGAGCGGAGGGAGAAGGGACAGCGTGTTGTTCAAATAGAAGGACTGATGCGTCGCCGCCTGCGTTCCGCCATAGGCGAGACCGCCGGTGGCGTAGATCAGGAAAGACGGTCCCCAGATGTAGCCCAAACGGCCGCGCACAGTGCCGAGCCAATCCGTGCGCGTCGTCACCGTGGTGGCGCCGGCGGCGGAGCGGTCCAGTCTGAGAATGCCAGGTCCGATGTTGAAGGCGTTCCACGACGAGCCGCTGACGAAGCTGCTGTCGCTACGGATGCCGGCTCCTTGCAAATCGGCTTCGAGACCGACCAGGAAGCTGTTGCCGAATTGATAATTGTAGCCGACCTGGCCGCCTCCGATGAATCCGTTGCGCTGCGTGTTGGCGGTCCCGCTCAAAGCGAGGCCGGCGCCGCCGGCGCGAGGATCGATCACGA
Source organism: Methylosinus sp. DMC45 (assembly GCF_056313885.1). Lineage (NCBI taxonomy): Bacteria > Pseudomonadati > Pseudomonadota > Alphaproteobacteria > Hyphomicrobiales > Methylocystaceae > Methylosinus > Methylosinus sp. DMC45. The sequence goes on along the minus strand of NZ_JBQUZK010000019.1, from coordinate 113,657 downwards.
TCGGAGCGAGAAAGCCATTCGGTCCGAGCGAGTCGTAGATGTGGGCGGTCGTGACATCGATGTTGTTGCTCGCGCCGAACGAATAGCCGGCGTTCAGACCGACGTAGAATCCGGTCCACAGGGGCGGCGGCGGCAGCGGCGGCGGCAGCGGAGCCTTGACGGCGGGCAGGTCCGCGGCCAGCGCCGCTCCAGCGGATAGAGCCAGTGCAATCGCGGTGGCTGAGAATAACTTCTTCATCGAGGAATCCTTTTTCAACAAAGTTTGTCACCGCATGGGCCGCGCGCTGTCGCTGTCCGCTCGCCGTGGGTAATGCGGCTATTGAAATGCTAAGTCGCACGCCGAGATTCGGTCAACGACGGTGAGCCGCAACGACGTGACATTTCATCGATTTTCTGTGACTGTGACGCACATGCGACCTTAGCGAAAATAGCTACGTATTCATTTGTGTGGAGATGATCGAGGAATGCGCGCGCGCAGGATTTCATTTACGGAATCGCAACCGATCTTCCGCGCCGAGTCGATGACAGGAGAGAGATCATGAGCAGCGAACGCTATCACAAGATCCGCATCGGCGATCATCGTCTCCACGCAGAGACGCTGATGCTCGGCTATGGCTATGATCCGGCGCTCTCCGAAGGATCGGTGAAGCCTCCGGTGTTTCTCACATCGACATTCGCTTTCCGCACGGCGGAGGATGGACGCGATTATTTCGACCATATCGCCGGCCGCGGCGCGCGTGCGCGCAACGAGGCGCCGGGGCTCGTCTATTCGCGCTTCAATCATCCCAATCTCGAGATCCTCGAGGACCGACTCGCCGTGCATGAGAATGCGGAGGCGGGGCTCGTCTTCTCATCCGGCATGTCGGCGATCGTCACGACGATCCTCGCCTATGCGAAGCCGGGCGACGTGATTTTGCACAGCCGTCCGCTCTATGGCGGAACCGAGGTGCTAATCGGCCGCACGCTCGCGCCATTCGATATAAAAAGCGTCGGTTTTGCCGACGGGCTCGACGAGAGCGTCATGCGCGCCGCCGCCGAGCGCGCGATGGCGTTGGGCAATGTCGCCATGATCTTCGTCGAGACGCCGTCCAATCCGATGAACAGCCTCGTCGACATCGCCATTGTGGCGGGCATCGCGCAAGAGATCGGCGCGCGTCAGGGACGGCGTCCGATTCTGTGCTGCGACAACACATTGCTCGGCCCCGTGTTCCAATCGCCGCTCGAGCATGGCGCCGATCTCTCGCTCTATTCGCTGACCAAATATGTCGGCGGCCACAGCGATCTCATCGGCGGCGCCGTCATCGGCGCGCATGCGGCGCTCGCGCCGATCCGCGCCATGCGCAACGCCATAGGCACGCAGCTCGATCCGCACTCCTGCTGGATGCTGGCGCGCTCGCTGGAGACATTGTCGCTGCGCATGCGCGCCGCCGCCGGCAATGCGGCCATCGTCGCCGAATATCTCTCCGCGCATCCGAAGGTCGCGCGCGTGCATTATCCGCCGCTGCTGCCGCCGGATCATCCGGCGCGCGCGCTGATGCAGCGTCAATCGAGCTCCGCGGGCTCCACCTTCTCCTTCGATGTGGACGGCGGCGAAAGGGAAGCTTTCGCCTTTTTGAACAGGCTGCAGATTTTCAAATTGGCGGTGAGCCTCGGCGGCACGGAGTCGCTCGTTTGCCATCCGGCGACCACTGTTCATTCTGGATTGGCGGAGGAAGCGCGACGCGAGATCGGCATCACGCCGGCGCTGGTGCGCATGTCGATCGGCATAGAGCATCCAGACGATCTCGTCGCCGATATCGCTCAGGCGTTCTCCTGAGCGATCACATCGCCGCGCATGATTCGCGCCACGAAATCGTCGCAGCGTCGCCGCAGGCATTCGTCGGGGCATTCGGTGGCGTAATGCTCGCCGAGCGCGGCGAGACAAAATCGCGCGAGCGCGCGCTCGTCGCTTCGCGCGCCTGCGGGCGCGGCGCGCGCCGCCGCATCGAGCAGCGCGTCGATCCTGCCGCGCTCGCTTTCAATATCGCACATGGCCTTCTCCTTTCGCTTTCGCCGCGCCGATGATGGCGGCGTTTCTGGCGATATCGTGGAGCTGCGGCTGGAAAGCTTGCAGAGTAGGATTTTGGAAGTCTTGCAGCCTCCTCGGCCGAGACGGGGCTTGATCGCGACGCGGCGCCGGGCGACGATGGCCTCCAATTCCGGCCGCCCGCGCGCGGCCGACGAAACGGAGCTCGGCATGTTCATCGCGATGAATCGATTCAAGGTGGTCAAGGGGGAAGAAAAAGCGTTCGAGCAGATTTGGGCCTCGCGCCGCGCGCGCCTCGAGGAGATGGAGGGCTTCATTTCCTTCCATCTGCTGCGCGGGCCGGAGCGCGAGGATCACACGCTCTACGCCTCGCATACGATGTGGGAGACCAAGGCGAGCTTCCTCGCTTGGACGACGTCGCAGCAATTCCGCGATTCGCACAAGGACGCCGGCAAGAACAAGCCGCTCTATGTCGGCCATCCCGAGTTCGAGGGTTTCGACGCCGTGCTCGCGCAGACCAATGCGCGTGACGATGCGGCGGTGGAGGCGACGCCATGAGCGAGCGGCGGCCTCTCGTCTCATTGAGCGTGCTGAAATCGGCCATGGCGAGCGAGGGCTTCGAGCTCGCGCCCGCTGCGCGGCGGGAGGCGGGCGCGCGCCGCCGCATATGGGAGATCATCGGCGCATCTCATTGCTCGATCGTCGGCACATGCCTGACGATCGCGGAATTGCGAAAGATCGCGCGGCGCACCGGCTTTCTCGGCGATGAAGCGCGTTACAATGATTATCAGGTGCATGGCCTCTTCGTCGAGAAGATGCATGACGAGAATGTCGTCTCGCGCGCCGTGCAGAAGCATCTCGACACGCGCTATGAAGGGGCGATCCGCAAGGCCAAGGCGCTCGACGGCGAGGAGGCGCTGCTCGCCTATTGGGAGAGCGCGATCGACGCTGGCTTCGTTCCCGGCGCCTATTGGGCGCTGATCGGCCACCCGCGCCTCACGCCCGGCGTGGAGACTCGCATTTTCGGCGATATTCACATGATGTCGCATTTGAGCGGCGCCGCGCATCGCGGCGACGCCCGCGAGGCGGCCGAAGCGCGACGCGCGAAGGCCGAGATCGCGCGCCGGCTCGCCAGCGTCATCGCCGAGCGCAATGACGAGCTGGCCGTGCTGCGCGACGAGATCGTTCGGCTCGGCGCGCAGCTTCGCGAGGCGCGCACGCTCGCCAGCGAATGCGAGAGCCTGCGCCGCGAGGTCGACGCTTTGCGCGCGGCGGAGCGCGGCGACGAGACATTGCGCGAGCTCACGGCGCTCCGTCTCTCGCATGCCGAATTGCGCGAGGATCATGCGCGGCTCGAGCGCCGCCTCGAGCGGATGAAGGCGAAGGAGACGCGCGCCCCGGCTCCGATCGTTTCCGAGATCGCCGTTGCGGCGGCGCCCGTCGCCGACGAGCCGCGCGAGAGCGAGACGGATCTGTGCGGCCGTTGCCTGCTCTATGTCGGCGGCCGGCCGCGCACGGTATGCCGGCTGCAGCGTCTCGTCGAGCAACGCAATGGGTCGCTCATCCATCATGACGGCGGCGTGGAGGACAATCGCGCCATGCTGAGCGAGCTGGTGCGGCGCGCCGACGCAGTGTTCTTTCCCGTCGATTGCGTCAGCCATCGCGCTGTCGGCGCAGTGAAGAGCTTGTGCGAGAGCCATGGCATTCCCTATTGTCCATTGCGCAGCGCGAGCGCTTCGGCTTTCGAGAGAGCGATCGAGACGCTCGCCGCGCCGGCGGCGGAGGCGCAGCGATAGGGAGGGCGCGTGACGCATCCATCAGCGCATGCAGTGGCGCATGCAATGGCGCATTCTTGGGCTCCCGCGGTGAGCGAAGGGCGCATCGAGATCACGCGTCTCGATTTCGATCTCGCCGCGCCCTGGTCCGAGGCTGATTGGGACGCGCTGAGCGCGGAGGAGCGCGCGCGGGCGCTGCGCTTTCTGCGGCATGAGGATCGGCTGCGCATGATCTCGACGCGCGCGGCTCTGCGGCGTCTTCTCGGCGAGAAGCTGGGCGTCGATGCGTCGGCGCTGCGCTTCGACTCCGGGGCTTACGGCAAGCTCGGGCTCGCGGGCGCGGGCCTCTTCTTCAATGTCTCGCATTCCGGCGCATGCGCGCTCATCGCCGTCTCGCATCACTGGGAGGTCGGCGTCGACATAGAACGCGCGGATCGCAAGGTGGACGTCGCCGGTCTCTCCTCCATCGCATTGATGCGAGAGGAGCGCGAAGGGATCGACGCCGCTGGTTTTTTCGAACGTTGGGTGGCCAAGGAGGCGGCGCTGAAAGCGCTCGGCCTCGGCATAACGGAGAAGCTGCAGGCTTTCTCTGTGTGGCCCGGGCAGGGCGATCTCTACGAGCTGCGCCACGCCGAGGCGGATTGGGGCGATCTTCGCATCGCGCGTCTCGAGGCGCCGCCGGGCTATGCGGCGGCCCTGGCGTGGAAGACGCCCTAACGAAGCGCTTTCTCGAGCTCCGTCGCCTCGACGATCGGCAATGAGCAGGTCGCGCCGCGGCAGACATAGGCGGCCGCGTTTCCGTTGATCATTGTCTTGCCGGCGGCGGGATGCGCCGGCGGCAGCTCGGCGCCCGGCGCGACAATGGCGAGCGTGCGGCCGGGCAGGCTCACGCCGTGAACCACGCGCAGCAGCGCGGCCGTGTCTGGCGCGTCGCGCGCGCCGATGACGACGATCTGCAATCCGTCGCGCAAAGTCTCGGCGCCGTTCAGCAGCGTGGAATAGCCGAGCATTCCTCGCCGCACGGCGCTGGCGAAAGCCGCGAGCGTGGAGTCGGCGCGGGCGCGATAGCGCTCGTCGCCGGTGAGATGGTAGAGCTGAGCGAGAATTTGCGTCATCGTCCCATTGCCGGAGGGCAAGGGGGCGTCCTCGGCGATTTTCGAGCGGCGGATCAGCGCTTCGGCGTCGTCGGCGGTGAAGAAATAGCCGCCGGCGCCGGCGTCGCGATAATGCGCCTCGACGATCTCGATCCAATCGCGTCCGCGCTCGAGGAAGCGCGCTTCGCCGGTCGCCTCATGGAGCGCCAGAGCTGCGCGCGTGAGATCGGCGTAATCGTCCAGCACGGCCATATGTTTCGCGCGGCCGGCGCCATAGGAGTGCAGCAGCCTTCCGTCGGCGCTGATCATTTTCGCGGCGATGAAATCGAAGGCCGCCGTCGCCGCCGCGAGCCAGTCGCGCCGACCGAAGACCTGCGCGGCGCTGGCTATGGCGGCGATCATCAGCCCGTTCCAATCTGCGAGCGCCTTGTCGTCGCGGCCCGGACGCACGCGCGCCGCGCGCGCCGCCAATAGCTTCGCGCGGTCGAGAGCGAGAGCGGCTTCTTCTTCCGCCGACAGCAGCTCCATCGAGCGCAGGCGATTGGGAATGGATTTGCCTTCCCAATTGCCGCCGTCCTCTATGTCGTAGACGGCGCGAAAGGCCGCGGCGCGTGCGCCGAGAATGGCGTCGACCTCGGCCGCGGTCCAGACATAGAACTTGCCTTCCTCATGCTCGCTGTCGGCGTCGAGGCTGCTGGCGAAGACGCCTTCCGCGAGCCGCATCTCGCGCAGCGCCCAGTCGATCGTCTCCTCTATGCGCGCGGCGTAGAGCGGCGTCTTCTCGTCTTGCCAGACGAGCGTCAGCAGGTCGATGAGCTGGGCGTTGTCATAGAGCATTTTCTCGAAATGCGGGACGAGCCAGCGCTCATCGGTCGAATAGCGCGCGAAGCCGCCGGCGAGATGATCGTAAATGCCGCCCTGGCAAATATGATCGAGCGTCGTCAGCACGGCCTCGCGATAAGAGGCGCGGCCCGTGCGTTTCCATGCGCGCCAGAGAAATTCGAGGCTCGCCGCCTGCGGGAATTTCGGCGCGCCGCCGACGCCGCCATTGGCGCGGTCGATATAGCCATCCAGCTTTTCGGCGATGGTCTCGACGAGATCGGGCGAGATCGGATCCGCCGGCGCGGTCTCGGCGAGGCGGCTCAGCCCCTCGCCGATCGCCGCCACATTGCGCGTGACCACTGCGGGCTTCTCGCGCCAGAGCTCGGAAATGGCCTTCAGAATATCGGCGAAGCCGGGCATTCCATAGCGCGGCTCCGGCGGGAAATAGGTGCCGCCCCAAAAGGGCTCGCCGTCCGGCGTCAGAAACATGGTCAAAGGCCAGCCGCCGCGCCTTCCGGTGAGCTGCAGCGCCTGCTGATAGAGATGGTCTATGTCCGGCCTCTCCTCGCGATCGACCTTCACATTGACGAAATTCTCGTTCATCAGCGCGGCGATCGCCTCGCTCTCGAAGCTCTCGGCCGCCATCACATGGCACCAATGGCAGGCGGCGTAGCCGCTGGAGAGCAGAATGGGCTTGCCCTGCGCCTTGGCGAGCGCCAGCGTCTCGGCCGACCACGCGCGCCAATGGACGGGATTGTCCTTGTGCTGGAGGAGATAGGGGCTCGTCTCCTCCCCGAGGCGGTTGCGGTCTTGCGTCACTTGCGGTCTCTCCATCGGAGGCGGCTCGGCCATAGCACGCCGGGCGCCAGCGGGCGAAAGGCGCAAAAGCGACAAAATCCCGGCACGTCCTTTGCGTCGCTTTGCAGCAAAAGGCCAGACGGCTCAGGAGCTGAAATATGCTGGACGTTGTGATTGTCGGGGGCGGGGCCTGCGGCTTGGCGCTGGCGCGCGGTCTCGCTGGGGCAGGGGTGAGCTTCGCGCTCTATGAAGCGCGTCCGCGGCTCGGCGGGCGCGTATTGTCGGTCGAGGACAAAGCCTCGGGAATGCGCGTCGATTTGGGTCCGACCTGGTTCTGGCCGGACACGCAGCCGACCATCACCGCTCTGGTGAAGGAGCTCGGCCTCACGGATTTTCCGCAATATGATCCGGGCACGGCGCTGCTGCTCGCCTTCGGCGACAAAAAGCCCGAGACGCGCATGACGCCCAATCTCCATTCCGGCGCGCGTCGGCTGGAGGGCGGCATGGCCTCGCTGATCGAGGCGCTGACGGCGGCGGTTCCGGCCGACGCGATTCATCTCTCCTCCGTGCTGCGCGCCATCGCCGACCGCGGCGATCATGTCGAGCTGACCTTCGAGTTGGACGGTAAGACCGAGACCGTGACCGCCAAGCGCGCCGTTCTCGCTTTGCCGCCGCGGCTGCTGGCCGAGCATCTCGCCTTCCAGCCGGAGCTCGATGCGCTGAGCCGCAACGCCATGCGCAGCGCGCCGACCTGGATGGCGGCGCAGGCCAAGGCCCTGGTCGGCTTCTCCGGCGCGCCCGCATGGCGCACGGACGGGCATTCCGGCAACGCTTTCGCCACCCATGAGCAGGCCGTTCTGGGCGAGATTTTCGACGCCTGCGACGCCTCCGGCGAGCGCGCGGCGATCGGCGGCTTCTTCGCGCTCTCCGCGGAGCTGCGGGAGGCGTTCAGCGGCGGCATGTCCATGCTGATCGAAAGTCAGTTCGTCCAATTGTTCGGCAGGGCGGTCGAGGACGGCGAGCAGCATGTGCAGGATTGGACGCACGAGCCCTTCACCTGCGCGACGATCGATCTCACCCCGCCGTCCGAGCATCCCGACTATGGCGATCCGCTGCTGCGGCAGGCCTTTTGGGACGGTAAGCTCTATCTCGGCGGCACGGAGACCGCGCGCGAGGGCGGCGGCTATCTCGAGGGCGCGCTGGTCGCGGCCGAGCGTATAAGGCTGCGCCTTCTCGATCAGAAGGAGACGTCGACGATGATTTCGGGCGAAGGCGCCTCCGGCGAGGCGCTCAATGAAGCCAGCATGGCGCGTTTCCGCGAATGGGTGAACGCCAAGCGCGCGCCCACTTTCGCCAGCTATCGCCAGCGGCTGAATTTCGGCCTCTCCAACGGCCAGAAAGAGCAGATCACCCAGCGCGCCATGCTCGGCGCGATGGAGGCTGTGCTGAAGGAGGCGATCGCCGTGCTCGAGGGCCTGCCCTTCGACCATTCCGTCGTCGCCGTCGACAAGGGCCGTTCCGACCTGACGCCGCTGGCGCAAAAGGCCTTCGACGGCTTCATTCAGGAGCTGCTCGACGGCGTCATCGACTTTAATCGCACCTCCTGCGCGCTCTCCAATTTCCCGGAGGAGCACAAGCCGTCCAAGGATTATCTCCAGGTCACGCTGCTCGACATTGCGGCGGCGTGGAAGGAGTTCTCGCTGGACGCCAATCAGGTGCTGCTCGACAAGCGCGTCGTCGATCAGCAGGCGACGCGCAGCCTCTGATAGCCGAGAAAAGCGCCCCAATTGTCGTAGACGCCCGCATTCACGAGACAGCCATTGCGGGCGTAGACGTAAGGATAGGGTGCCGGATAGCGATAATAATACGAATAGGGCGTGGCCGTGAGGACGCCCGGCGTCAGCGCCGGAACCGCGCCCGGCACTGGCCCGGTAAGATCGGGAACGAAAAAACCATCGGCCTGCGCGAAAGCGGAGGCCGATGGCGCGATGAGAAGCGCGGCGACGAGGCCGCGCGCCGCGAAGCGTCGAAGAGTCACGAGAAAATCTCCATTCGAAAAAGCGAGTCGAGAAAAAGCGCAGAGCGAATCGACGATCTGAAATTTCTAACGCATAGCGGCGAAGCCTGTCGATCCTGGAGGGAGCCGCAGGGCGATGCGCCTCAGCCGCGCGGACGCGGCTGCTGCTCGCCCTGCCATTGCTGCGACTGCTCGTCCCAATAGGGGCGCGCGTGATAATGCTCGTGAACGCGCTTCTCCCAGTCGCGGTCGGTCCAGCTGTCGTCGCTGAACTCGGGAGCATTCTGCAGCTGCTGCTCGATGATGTCGGCGACATAGCCCTCGCGCTCATTGTCATAGGAGAGCGAGTTCCACGGCAGCGGATAATGGCTGTGGCCGAGGCCGAGAAAGCCGCCGAAGCTCATGACGGCGTAGCGCACGCGGCCAGAAACCTTGTCGATCATCAGATGATCGATTTCTCCGAGCTGATTGCCGAGCCGATCGAAGACAGTCGTGCCTTCGACGTCTTCGCTGGAGACGAGATTGAGGTCGGGATTGGCGCTCGCCATCGGCAGTTCCTCCTGTGGCCGCGATCGTCCCGAAGCAACGCGGCGGCTCTGGAATGGTTCCGCCGCCCTCAGCCCTTGGCCGTGAGCGGATGCTCGCGCACATCTGGATCGAAGACCAGCGACACTTGGACGTCGCCGATAGTGCGCAGCACATGCAGCGATATGGCCGAGCGGGCGTCCTGCTTCAGCGCCAGATCGACGCGCGCCTCGCCGAGCGACAGATCGCGTATCACGATCTCGCCGGCCGAGAGCGGCACAGAGGGATTCACCAGGCGAATCTGTCGCGCCTTATGGTCGAACTCGAGGCCGAGCATGGTTTGGATGAGCAGGAAAGGCGCGCTCGCCGCCCAGGCCTGCGGCGAGCAGGCGGCGGGATAGAGCGTGGGGCCGCGCCCGCGGCGCCGGCGAAAGCCGCAATAGAGCTCTGGAATGCGGCGCGCCTCCATATAGCTCGCGGCGCGGATCAGCGAGTCGAATATCGCCGCGACGCCCTCCTTGAAGCCATAGCGGCCGAGCCCATGCGCGATCAGCGCATTGTCATGCGGCCATATGGAGCCGTTGTGATAGGACATGGGATTGTAGCGGCTCTCGCCGCGCGCCACTGTGCGCAAGCCCCAACCGGAAAAGAATTTGGAGTCGAGCAGCCCATCGGCGACGCTCTGCGCGCGCTCCGGCCGCGCTATGCCTGCGTAGAGCGCATGTCCCGCATTGCTCGTGCGCACCTTGCACTGCTTTTTGTCGCCGTCCAGCGCCAGCGCATAGGTGCCGATCTCCTCGCACCAGAAGGCCTCCTCGAAACGCGCGCGCAGTGTCTCGGCGGCGCGCGCCAGCTCCTCGGCGCGCGCATGCAGGCCGAGCTCGCGCGCGCAATGGGCGGCGAGGCGCCGCGCCGCATAGACATAGGCCTGCGCCTCGACCAGCGCGATCGGGCCATCCGCGAGACGTCCATCGGCGTGGAAGACGGAATCATGCGAATCCTTCCAGCCCTGATTGCGCAATCCCTTCTCCGTATGTCGCGCATATTCGACGAAGCCGTCGCCGTCCGGGTCGCCCGGCCCGTCGATCCAGGCGAGCGCGCGCTCTATCGCCGGCCACAGCTCGCGCACCAGCGCATAATCCCCCGTGCGACGCGCGTAATAGCCGGCGAGAACGACGAAGAGCGGCGTCGAATCCACCGAGCCGTAATAGAGGCCGAAGGGAACTTCGCCGAGCGCCGCCATCTCGCCGTCGCGCATCTCGTGCAGAATCTTGCCGGGCTCGCTGTCCGCGCGCGCGTCGAAATCCTCCGCCTGATGCGCGGCGAGACGCTTCAGCACGCCAATGGCGATGCTGGGATCGAACCACAGCATCTGCAACGCCGTGATGATGCCGTCACGTCCGAATGTGGTCGAATACCAGGGAATGCCCGCGTAAGGATAGCAGCCTTCCGCCGTCTTGGTGAGCAGCATGCGCACATCGGCGGTCGAGCGCCAGAGGATTTGATTGAGCGTCGGATCGGATGTCTCCACATGCGCGCTCTGGCCGGCGGCGGCCTTCAATTCGCGATGCAGGCCGGTCAATCCGTTGAAGAAGGATTGCGTCGATTTCGGCAGGCGTCCGCGGCTCGCGGCGGTGAGGAAGATCGTCTGCGCCTGGCGCGGCGCGAGGCGCAGCGAATAGGTGGCGACGCTGTCGACGAGCAGCGAAGGATCGGGCTCGAAGGACAGCGCCGTCTCGCGCAGCGCGCCGTCGAGGCCGCGATAATAGAGCGCGACCGCGCCGGCAGCCAGAAGCTGCGTCCAGGCGCGCCCGCGCTGCGCGCGCTTGACGCCGCGCACCTCGAAAATATCGGCGAAATCATTGCCGAAGCCGATCGACAGATCGAGCCGAACCTCCTCGGCGCTCTGATTGGAGATCTCGAGCCGCTCGCGCAGCGAGCCGTCCTTGAGATAGAGCGTGCGCGAGACATAGACCGAGTCTTTCAGCAGCGCGATCTTCTCGTCGCGGAAAATGTCTGGATTGGTGAGATCGACATAGAAGCTCAGATTGTCGTCGCGTATGGCGGAGTCGAGCAGCAAGGGTTGCGCGCCTTCGATCAGGAGCTCGAGATGCGAGAGATAGCGCGTGTCGTGATCGAAGAGCCCGTCCGGCCCGCCCGCCGTCGCGCCTATGTCGCCATGGCTGTCGAAGACCGCGAATGTGTCGTCGTGCTTGAGCGTGCGGCGCGGCCGCGAAGGCGGCCCGGTCGCCGGAATGTAGAATTGCAGCTCATGCGCCTGCGGCGCGTCGGCGCCGGCGTCCGGCGGCGCGCCGGACTCTCGCGGCTCGCGCGCCGCCTCGCTTTCGCTAGCGCGGGGGATATGTATCGTCCGGTTCGATTTGCTCGACATTCCTGCTGAAATAGGTCGGCGGCAGCACAATGGGATGCGCGCGCAGCTCGGCCGGCGCCGGCGCGCGCAGCAGGCGGCGATAGATGGCGACATATTCCGCCGCCATTCGCGCCGCGGAAAAACGTTCCTCGAAGCGTCGCCGGATCTGCGCGCGGTCGAGCGCGAGCAGGCGCGGAAGACGCGCGATCGCCTCCGCGACATTCTCCACCAGCACGCCGGTGACGCCATCCTCTACGATCTCCGGCGCCGCGCCGCGACGAAAGGCCAGCACCGGCGCGCCGCAGGCCATCGCCTCGATCATGACGAGGCCGAAAGGCTCCGGCCATTCGATGGGAAACAGCAGCGCGCGCGCCTCGCCGAGAAAGCGGCTCTTGCGGCGATCGTCGATCTCGCCGACGAACTCGATTCCCGGAAGCGACAGCAGCGGCTCGATGCGCTCGTGAAAATAGGCCTTGTCCGGCAGATCGACCTTGGCCGCGATCTTCAGCGGCAGGCCGACGGCGCGCGCTATGGCGATGGCGTGATCGAGACCTTTTTCGGGCGAGGCGCGGCCGAGAAAGGCGAGATAATCGCCCGCAGGATGCAGCGTCGGCGCGAGCAGATCGAGCGGCAGGGCGTTCTTCACCGTGCCGACGAAGCTGGCGTGCGGAACCGGCGCGCGCTGCGAGTCGGAGATGGAGACGAGCGGCATTTCGGGAAAGCCGGCGTAGAAGCGATCGAGATCGGGAAGGTCCTGGCGCCCGTGCAGCGTCGTCAGCGTATGCGCCGCAATGTCGCGAAACAGCGGGAAATGCAGCTGATCGATATGAAAATGCAATATGTCGAATTGCGAGGCCATGCGCCGCACGCGATCGAGCATCAGCAGATGGCTCGGCGTCGGATCGCCCGCGCGCTTCTGGCGCAAAGGCAGATCGCTGCAGCAGACATGTCGCGCGGAAGTGACGGAGCCGCCGCTGGCAAAAAGCGTGACGTCATGGCCCTGCGCGACCAGCTCCTCGGTGAGAAAGGAAACGATGCGCTCCGTTCCGCCATAGAGACGCGGCGGCACGCTTTCGATCAATGGCGCGATCTGCGCGATTTTGAGAGGCGGCGGACGCGTCCATTCGATCGGCGCGCGCCACTGCTGGTGCAGCGTGCTCATTTGGCTAGACAACGCTTCGCGCGGCTCTTGGTTCCGCGGCGTGCAATCAGCGCCAGAATGTCTCGAGCTTCTTCAAGGATTTCTCGGTCTTCTTCCAATCCGTCGCGGCGCCCTCGCGCGCATGCGCGCACCAGCCGACGGCGAAGGCGCTCGCCGGCGCGATATCGGGGTCGGATGCGCCGAGATCGCGCAGCAGCTCCACCGCGACCGCGAGATCGTTGATGGCGCCGAGCTCGTCCTGCAGCGCGGCCGTGCGCCGCAGATAGCGGCGCGATTTCGCATACGCGTCGAAAAGGGATTCGAAAAACTCTGCGGCGTAGCGCGCCTTCTTGAAGGCGATGCGCGCATGGTGCCGCTGCTCCGGCGTCAGCGCGGCGAGGTCGCGGCTTTTCTTCAGCGCGCGGCGATGCAGCCGATCGAGCGAGCGTATGGCGAATTGCTTCGCCGAGCCGGGTGCGCTCGCATCGAGCCTCGCGCGTCCATCTTCGCCGAGCTGCGCGCGCCAATTTCTGGCGGCGAGGGCGGCGCGCAGATCGACGACGAATTGCGTCGTCCGCGGCGCGGCGATGAGCGCGGCGACGGCGGCGTGCGCTTCTATGCGTCGCCGCTCGACCGCATCGAGCAGCGCATAGAAGCTCGGCTCGCCATTGGCCTGGGCGAGCGGACCAGCGACCAGCATATCGACGAGCACGTCGAGATTGCGCGCCGCGCCGAGCGTCGCCGCTATCTCCTTCGCGCGCGCGGCGGCGGTCTCCAGCGCCTCGCTCGCGACTCTGCGGCGCAGCATGCCGACGCCGGCGCGCAGGCGTCGCAGCGAGACGCGCATCTGGTGAATGGCTTCCTCCGGCGCCTGATATTGCAGCGCCGGCCAATTGGCGACGAATTGATCGAGGCAGGCGGAGAGCGCCGCGACGATCGCTTCGTCCAGCGAAGCCCCCTCGGCGAGCATCGGCCGGCGCGCCTTCGCCGGCGCGACGCCTTCGCCGGTCGCGCGCGCCAGCGCCAGCTCGGCCTCGCTCATCGGCAGAAAGCGCGCTCTCACGCGCGGCGCGAGCTCGGCGGCGACGTTCCAGAATTCTTCCTCGGCGCCCTCGATGAGCTGCAGCTCGATCTCATGGAAATTGACGCGGCGTCCGCCGCATTCGACGAAGCCGTCGTCGAAGCAGACGGCGATGCGCGTCTGCGCGCGCTCGACCAGGCGCTCGCGCCGCTCCGTCTCGGCGACGCTGCGGGCCTCCAGCGGACGATCGGCGATGGAGCGGCGCAGCGGCTCGGAGAAGCCGAGCATCTTGCCGACATCGAGCGTCGGCACGCGCAGCTCTATCGAGCCGCGCGCCCCCGGCGCCGAAGGACGCTCCCAGCTCAGCTCGACGAAAGCGGCGCCATGCATCTCATAGCCGCGCAGCTGAATATTCTGCTTGCGTAGATCATCGACGGCGGTGTCGAAAATGATCGAGCGAATGCGCCGCGTCGGCCGCGAGACGGCGCCGATGGTGAGGCTCTCGCTGCGCGCTGCGGCGGTCATGCCGGCGCGATCGGTTCCAAAACGGATGCGCGGACCTTCGCCGCTGCGCCGGCTCCGCAAGGCGCGCCGGGTCGCCTCCTGGGCGGCCGCGCTCGACGCGAGTTGGCGATCCATATGAAACCGTGCGGCTTTCGGGCTCGATAGCGGAGAGTTTCGGCTCTCGCGACGGGCCGGTCAAGGGGAGGGACAGGGATTAGATGTGGCGCGGCAGGCGTTTTCGCTATTCATGCTTACCGTGGCAAAAGCGCCGCGCGCCCCGCGGAGGGACTTAACCGGCGGCCCGAAAGTCAGTATATGCCACGGGCGGAGAATAGAGGGCGCATGGCGAATCTCGCGGATTTGTTTCGGGACGGCGCGGCCAACGCCTGGCTGTTCGCGCCGACGGCGGTCGCGCTCGGCGCGCTGCACGGCCTCGAGCCCGGCCATTCCAAGACGATGATGGCGGCCTTCATCGTCGCGGTGCGCGGCACGGTCGGTCAGGCGATTCTGCTCGGCCTCTCGGCGACGCTCTCGCATACGGCGATCGTGTGGATCGTCGCGCTCACCGGGCTCTATCTCGGCGCGCATTGGAACGCGGAGGCCAATGAGCCCTATCTGCAGATCGCCTCCGGCGCGCTGATCCTCTCCGTCGCCGCCTGGATGACATGGCGCATCTGGCGCGACCGTCCGCGCGCGCATGCTCACGATCATTCGCATGACCACGCGCATGGACACGACCACGATCACGATCATTCGCATCGCCACGCGCATGACCATGCCGCCGCGGACAGCGCTTCGCTGATTCTCGACGAGGAGACGATGGATGCGCATGAGCGCGCCCATGCGGAGGACATAAAGCGACGCTTCGCCTCCCGCCATGTGACGACGGGGCAGATCATCGTGTTCGGCCTCACCGGCGGGCTCATCCCATGCCCGGCCTCGATCACCGTGCTCCTGCTCTGTCTTCAGCTCGGGCAGATGGCGCTGGGCGCCGCTCTGGTGCTGTGCTTCAGCATCGGCCTCGCGATCACAATGGTCGCCGTCGGCGTCGCCGCGGCGCTCGGCGTGCGTCATGCGTCGGACCGTTGGTCCGGCTTCGATGCGATCGCCGCCAAGGCGCCCTATCTCTCCGGCGCGCTGATCTCCATCGTCGGGCTCTACACGCTCTATTCTGGCTTTGCAGCGCTCGGCTGAGCGCGCTCAGCCGCCGAAGGGGAATTTCTGCACGCCGGCGGTGATCGGCGCGTCGAGGAAGAAATCCAATATCGCCGGCTGGCTCGGATCGACCGCATAGGGCGAGAAATCCGTCACGCCTTCCTCGGCGAGCACATTCACATCGATGAAGAAATTGCCGGTGCAGGCGCGCGCCTCGCGCGTCAATATCGCATGGGCGGCGTCGGCGACGATCTGCGGCTTGCGCGCGCGCCGCAGCACGGCCTCGCCGCCGAGCAGATTGCCGACGGCGGCGGTGGCGATCGCCGTCTCCGGCCATAGCGAGTTCACCGCGACCTTGCCCGAAAGATCGCGCGCGAGACCGAGAGTGACGAGGCTCATGCCATATTTCGCCATTGTGTAGGCGAGATTGGGCGCGAACCAGCGCGGGCTCATATCGAGCGGCGGCGACAGGGTGAGAATGTGCGGATTGGCGGATTTTTTGAGATAGGGCAAAGCGAGCTTGGCGCAGAGAAAGGTCCCGCGCGCATTGATCTGATGCATCAGATCGAAGCGCTTCATCTCGATCGCCTCGACGCCGCGCAGATCGATCGCGCTGGCGTTATTGACGAGAATATCGACGCCGCCGAAGATCGCCGCCGTCTTGTCGAAGGCCTCCTGCACCTGCGCGTCGAAGCGAATGTCGCAGGGCAGGGCGAGCGCCCGCCCGCCCGCTTTCTCGATCGCCGCGGCGGCGGTGTAGATCGTCCCCGGCAGCTTGGGATGCTCGGCGACGCTTTTGGCGATGATCGCCACATTGGCGCCGTCGCGCGCCGCGCGCTCCGCTATCGCGAGGCCGATGCCGCGGCTCGCGCCGGTGACGAGAAGAGTCTTGCCTGCGAGCGATCCCGCCATGGGCGCGCGCTCAGGCCGCGACCCGCGCCGGATAGCCGGCGTCGGTGATGATCTTGGCGAGACCTTCCGGGTCCTTGGGCGAGGGGGAGACTTCCACCTTGCCGGTGGCGAGGTCGATCTTCACCTGCGCCTGCGGCTCCGCCTTCTGCACCGCCTCGGTCACATGCTTCACGCATTTGCCGCAAGACATTTCCTGAACGTCGAATGTCGTCGTCATATCGTTTTCCTCCTCATTGACTTGCAGCAGCGAGCCTGAAGGCTCGCTGTCTGACGCCGCTATGGACCGCGAGCCTTCAGGCTCGCTCTCTTCCACGCTCATGGGCGTTTCGAAACTCGTCGCGCTCGCCTCCACCGGCGGCTGGAAGCGCCGCAGCCGCAGCGCATTGGTCAGCACGAAGACGCTCGAGAACGCCATGGCGCCCGCGCCGAGCATGGGCGAGAGCAGCGTTCCATTGAAGGGATAGAGCGCGCCCGCCGCGACGGGAATCAGAATCACATTATAGGCGAAGGCCCAAAAGAGATTCTGCGCGATATTGCGCATGGTCGCGCGCGAGAGCGCGAGCGCGGCCGGCACTTTCGACACATGGCCGGACATCAGCACGACATCGGCGGCCTCGATCGCAATGTCGGTTCCCGTGCCGATGGCGATTCCGACATCGGCGGCGGCCAGCGCCGGCGCGTCATTGACGCCATCGCCGACGAAGGCGATCCGTCGCCCTTCGCGCAGGCGCTGCAATGCGGCCACCTTGCCCTCCGGCAGCACGCCGGCGATCACCTCGTCCATGCCGAGCTTCGCCGCAATGGCGCGCGCCGTGCGCTCGTCGTCGCCGGTGATCATCACCGTGGCGACGCCTTGCGCATGCAGAGCGGCGACGGCGGCGACGCTCGTCTCCTCGAGCGCGTCGGCGACGCAGAGAATGGCCGCGAGCTTTCCATCGATCGCGACATAGAGCGGCGTCTTGCCTTCCGCCGAGAGCCGCGCCGCAGTCGTGTCGAAGGCGCTTATACCGAGGCCGAGCGCCGTCATGAAGCGGGCGGCGCCGACGGCGATCTTTCGCCCCTCCGCCGTCGCCTCGACGCCCATGCCGGGCGTCGCCGCAAAGTCTCGCGCCTCGACGAGGGAAAGCCCGCGCCCTTTCGCGGCGGCGACGAGCGCGCCGGCGATCGGATGTTCCGAGCGCGCCTCGACGCTGGCGGCGAGCCGCAGCGCGTCATCGGCGGCGACGCCTTGCGCGGCTTCGAGATCGGTGAGCTCGGGCTTGCCGCGCGTCAGCGTGCCGGTCTTGTCGAAGGCGATCAGCGTCACATCGCGCAGGCTCTGCAACGCCTCGCCCTTGCGGAACAAAATGCCGAGCTCGGCCGCGCGCCCCGTTCCGGTCATTATGGCGGCCGGCGTCGCCAGGCCCATGGCGCAGGGGCAGGCGATGATGAGCACGGCGACCGCGGCCACCAGAGCATAAGAGACGTCGCGCTGCGGGCCGAAGGCGAGCCAGACGATGAAGGTGACGAGCGCGATTGCGAGCACGGCGGGCACGAAGACGCCGGTGACGCGATCGACCAGAGCCTGTATCGGCAGCTTGGCGCCTTGCGCCTGCTCCACCATGCGAATGACGCCGGCGAGCACAGTATCCGCGCCGACGCGCGTCGCGCGGAAGGTGAAGGCGCCGGTCGTGTTCACCGTGGCGCCCGTCACTTCCGAGCCTTTGCGCTTGCCGACGGGCGCCGGCTCGCCGGTAATCATCGATTCGTCGACATGAGAGGCGCCGTCGACGACGATTCCATCCGTCGCTATGCGCTCGCCCGGCCGCACGGCGACGAGATCGCCGACGACGACATCGTCGATCGGCAGCTCGGTCTGCTCGGCGCCGCGCAGCACGCGCGCGGTCTTGGGCTGCAGCGCGGCGAGCGCGCGGATCGCCTCCGATGTGCGGCCCTTGGCGCGCGCCTCCAGCGTGCGGCCGAAGAGGATCAGCGTGATGATGACGACGGCGGATTCGTAATAGACATTGGCGGCGCCATGCGGCAGCAGGCTCGGCGCGAAAGTGGCGACGACCGAATAGAGATAGGCGCTCATCGTGCCGATGGCGACGAGCGAGTTCATATCTGGGTGGCCGCGCCAGAGCGAGGGCAGGCCCTTCTCGAAGAAGGCGCGGCCCGGCCCGGCGAGCACGAGAGTCGCGAGAATGAAGGAGAGATAGCGAATGGTCTGATGGCCGATGGCGGCCATGAGCCAATCGCCGAGTCCCGGAATCGTATGCGCGCCCATCTCGAGGAAGACGACCGGCGCGCTGAGCGCCGCCGCGACGATGAGCCGCTTGCGCAGTGACGCGGCCTCCTGCTCGCGCGCGGTCCTCTCGCGATCGGCGGCTTTGGCGCCGGTCTCGAGCTCGCGCGGCTCATATCCGGCTTCCGTCACGGCGCGGCGCAGCGCCTTGGCCAGCGCCTGGGCCATGTCGCCGCCGCCGAGCGCGCGCACCCGCGCCCGCTCCGTCGCGAGATTGACCTCGGCGGCGATCACCCCCGGCACGGCGCGCAGCGCTTTTTCGACATGGGCGACGCAGGAGGCGCAGGTCATGCCGCCGACGCCGAACTCGATCGTCTCGATCGCGGGCTCATAGCCGGCCTCGTCCACGGCGCGGGCGAGCTGCGCGAGGTCGGCGCCCGGCGTGAGCGTGACGTCGGCGCGCTCTGTCGCGAGGTTGACGGAGGCCGAGAGCACGCCCGGCGCGCCGCGCAGCGCCTTCTCGACATGAGAAACGCAGGAGGCGCAGGTCATTCCGCGCACGCCGAACATGAGATGCGCGTCGGCGGGCGAGTCTGCGCGAGTCGAGGCGTCGGCCATCAGATTCAGCTCCTCTCGCCTCAGTCTACAACCAGCGGCGCGTTCTCGCGATATAGGCGTCGAACTCGGCGCCGAACCGTTGCGACAAATGGCGCTCTTCCCGCTCTATCGCCAGCCGTTGCAGCAGAACGGCCGCCACGGGCGTGAGCAGGAGCATCCATGTCGAGCCGAGGGCGAGACCGAGGCCCGCGATCAGCGCCACATGCGACACATAGATGGGGTTGCGCGACCATTGGTAGGGCCCTGTGGTGACGAGGCTCGAGACGGCGCGATCGGGCCGGATCGTGGTGCCTTGCCGGCGCATCAGCGACGCGCACCAGAGATCATTGGCGAGCGCGAGCGCAACGATGAGGCCGCCGGCGATGCGCGCGCCGAGCGGCCAGGCGTCCTCGGAGAGCGGCAGCAGCAGATCGAGCAGCGCCCCGCCGGCGATCGCCGCGAGGAGCAGCAAAGGCGGCCATGCGATCCGCGACGGCGGATCGGCCTCGGCTCGGCTCTCGTCGATGGACATGGGAACCCTCTTTCTGCTCAGATCGCGTTGGCGTGAAGGATTTTCAAGTTGCGACCGGATGAAAAGCCGCGGCCTCAGCCTTTCTTGCCGTCCCGTCGCCGCCCGGCTATTTAACCGGCTCCCCCGGCGCGATGAAAGTCGCATGATGTTCCGGGCGAGCCGGGAAGGATCGAGTGACGACAGATCGCGTGAGCGGAGCGCTCGACTTCTACGCCGCGGACCTCGCGCGCCTCGCCGCGCAGGATCGCTTGCGCACGCTCGCGCCGCGCCATGGGCTCGACTTCAGCTCCAATGATTTTCTCGCGCTCGCCGAGTCGCAGGAGCTGCGCGACGCCGCCGCGGCGGCGCTGGCGCGAGGCGTTCCCGTCGGCGCCGGCGGCTCGCGGCTGCTGCGCGGCGACCATGAGGAGCATCAGGCGCTGGAGCGCGAGGCGGCGGCCTTCTTCCATGCGGAGAGCGCGCTGTTTTTCGGCGCCGGCTTCACGGCGAATGAGGCGCTGCTCTCGACCTTGCCGCAAAAGGGCGATCTCATCGTCCATGACGCGCTCGTGCACGCCAGCGCGCATGAGGGCATGCGGCTCTCGCGCGCGGAAAGCGTCGCCGCCGCCCATAATGACGCCGACGCATTCGCCGATCAGATCGCCGCATGGCGCCGCGGCGGCGGCACGGGGCGGCCGTGGATCGTCGTCGAGAGTCTCTACAGCATGGACGGCGATTTCGCGCCGCTCGACGCGCTCGCCGAGATCGCCGCGGGTCACGACGGCTTTCTCCTCATCGACGAAGCCCATGCGACCGGCGTCCACGGCCCGGGCGGGCGCGGCCTCGCCGCCGCGCTCGAGGGCCGTGACAACATCGTCACGCTGCATACATGCGGCAAGGCGCTCGGCGTATCCGGCGGCCTCGCGCTGCTGCCCGCGACGCTGCGCGAATTCCTCATCAATCGCTGCCGGCAATTCATCTTCGCGACGGCGCCGTCGCCGCTCGTCGCCGCTTGCGTTCGCGCCGCGCTCCCGATCGTGGAGCAGGCGGAAGGCCGCCGCGTCGCATTGCGCTCGCGCGTCGCGCTCGCCGCGCGCAAATTGCTGGAGGCGGGACTGGCGCCGGCGCAGTCGCAGATCGCGCCCGTCATCGTCGGCTCCAATGCGCGCGCGTTGGCGCTGGCCGCGGCCATGCAGGCGCAGGGCTATGACATTCGCGCGATCCGCCCGCCGACCGTCGCCGAAGGAACCGCGCGTCTGCGCGTCTCGCTCACGCTGCATGTGAGCGAGGCGCAGATTTCTACCATGGTCGACGATCTTGCGCATGCGCTCGCGGGCCTGCCGGCATGACGCGCCTCGTCGTCGCGGGAACCGACACCAATGTCGGCAAGACGGTGTTTTCCGCCGCGCTCGCCGGCGCGCTCGGCGCCTATTATTGGAAGCCCGTGCAAGCCGGCCTCGACGGCGAGACAGACACAATGGCTGTCGCGCGGCTCTCGGGGCTTTCCGAAGAGAGGCTTCTGCCCGAGGCCTATCGCCTCCGCACGCCGGCCTCGCCGCATCTTTCCGCGCGCCTCGACGGGGTGGAAATCGATCCGGCGCGTCTCTCGCCGCCGGATCGCGCGCCGCTCGTCATCGAGACGGCCGGCGGGCTGATGACGCCGCTGACGGAAGCGTCTCTGACGATCGATCTCATCGCACGCTGGCGGCTTCCGGTCGTGCTCTGCGCGCGCACCACGCTCGGAACGATCAATCACAGCCTTTTGTCGCTCGAGGCGCTGCGGCGTCGCGACATTCCGATCCTCGGCGTCGCCTTCATCGGCGAGGAGAATGAGGAGACGCAGCGCATTATCGCGAAATTTTCCGGCGCGCGCGCGCTCGGCCGCCTGCCCTTTGTCGCGCCGCTCGGCGCCGAGACGCTGCGCGAGGCTTTTCTCGCGCATTTTCGTCTCGCCGATCTCGATTCGCGTCTTCCGCAATGACGCCCCTTCGTCATTGCGAGCGCAGCGAAGCAATCCAGAGCCATGAGGCGGCTCCCGGATTGCTTCGTCGCTGCGTTCCTCGCGCGGACGAGCTTGGGCGCTCTGGCTCTGTCGCGGCGAACGACAATGCGCGCCGCATCGAGGAGCGCGCGGCATGATGGCGCGGCGCTCGTTCCTTTCCATTGCGGCGTCGCTCGGCGGCGCATTGGCGCTCGCGGGCTGCGACAAGCCGGGTTCCGGCGCGGCGTATCGCTACCGCCTGACGCTGGACGTCGAGACGCCGGAAGGCGCGAAGACGGGTTCGAGCGTCATCGAGGTGCGGACATGGGAAACGCATTTCGAGGGCAAACGCACCAATCACGCGGTGACAGGCCAGGCGGTCGTCGTCGATCTCGGCGCGCGCGGGCTCCTGTTCGCGCTGCTCGCGGGGCGCGGCCAAAATGGCGGGCTCGGCTCAGTGGACCATGCAGCCTATCTGCCGGCGCTTGTGGCGCTGCGCGGGGAAAAACTGCGGGACTCCGATCCGGCATTCCAGAAAAAGCTGTCCTCGACGGGCGGCGGCGACCTGATCGACAAGGAAATCCCGTTTCTTGTGCGCTTTCGCGACATCGATGATCCGAAGAGCGTCGAAGCGGTCGATCCGAACGATCTCGCAAAGAGTTTTGGCGAGGGCGTGCGCTTGAAGCGCGCGACGATCGAAATGACCAGCGATCCGGTGACGACGGGGATAGAGAAGAAGTTGAAGTGGATGAACTGGCCGCATGAGATGTTGGTTGATTATCCTGACGGTAGAGCGCCGATGCGTCTGCCTGACGTAAGCCCGCGTGGATGGGTAACCCTAAGCATCGTAACTTTCATTGCGAGGCCCCAATGACGATCTCCAACGACCTGTTTCTCGCGATCCTAGCGATGGATTCCTACAATCGCGGCTACGGCGCCGGAATTGATTTTGGCCAGAATTCTAATGACGACAGCCAAAGGAGACGGTGATGACATCGCCCGTCTGGCGGCCTTTCACCCAGCACGCTCTGCAGAAAGACGCAATCCTCATCGCGCGCGGCGAGGGGGCCTGGCTCGAATGCGCGGATGGCCGCCACATTCTCGACGCCATCTCCTCCTGGTGGGTCATCACCCATGGCCATCGCCATCCGAGGATCGTGCAGGCGATCAAGGATCAGGCGGATCGGCTCGATCAGATCATCTTCGCCGGCTTCACCCATGAGCCAGCCGAATCGTTGGCGCGTCGGCTCGTCGCGCTGACGGCGCCGGGGCTCGATCATCTGTTCTATTCCGACAGCGGCTCCACCTCGGTGGAGGTCGCGATCAAAATGGCGCTCGGCTATTTCCGCAATCGCGGCGTCGCGCGCAATCGCGGCGTCGCGCGCAATCGCGTCATCGCTCTCGAGCATGGCTATCATGGCGACACCATCGGCGCCATGTCGACCGGCGCGCGTTCCGTCTTCAACGCGGCCTATGAGCCGCTGCTCTTCGATGTGACGCGCATTCCTTTTCCGAGCGCCGGCTGCGAGCAGCAGACGCTCGACGCGCTGGAGGCGGCCTGCCGCAGCGCCGACGCCGCCGTTTTCGTCGTCGAGCCGCTCGTGCTCGGCGCCGGCGGCATGCTCGTCTATGGCGCCGATACGCTGCGCGAGATGCGGCGCATCTGCGCGGCGCATGGCGTGCTCTTCGTCGCCGATGAGGTGATGACCGGCTTCGGCCGCACCGGAACGCTCTTCGCGTGCGAGCAGGCGGGCATCGTTCCCGATATCGCCTGCTACGCCAAAGGCATCACCGGCGGCTCATTGCCGCTCGCCGTGACCATGTGCTCGGCGGAGATTTTCGAGGCGCATTATTCCACCGATCGCGCGCGCACTTTTTTTCATTCGAGCTCCTTCACCGCCAATCCCATCGCCTGCGCGGCGGCGCTGGCCAATCTCGACATTTGGGAGAGCGAGGATGTGCGCGGGCGCATCGCGCATCTTGCGGCGATGCAGGAGAAGCGGCTGCAGCGCTTTACGAATGACGCGCGCTTTTCCAATGTGCGGCGCATCGGCACGATAGCGGCGCTCGATCTGCGCGCGCGCGACGCCGGCTATCTCGCGACCATCGGGCCGGCGCTCTATGAATTCTTCATCTCGCGCGGCTTGCTGCTGCGTCCGCTCGGCAACACGATCTATATTCTGCCGCCCTATTGCATAGAGGCGAGCGAGCTCGACGCGCTCTATGCGGCGATCGACGAGGCGGGGGATCGCTTCCGCTGAAAGCGTTGCGTTCCGCCTCGACAGAGAAGGCGGCTCGCCGCCTACTCCCTCACTCCGCCGCCATCTTCAGATCGGGCTTGATCGCGTAATATTCGCCATAGAGCCGCGCGATCTCGGCGCGCGCCTCCAGCACGCTGCGGGCGCGTATGTGGCCGAAGCCGCGAATCTTCTCCGGTATGCGGGCCAGCGCGACGGCGGCGGCGTGATTGGCCGGGGACAGGCGCGGCAGAATATCGTCCAGCAGCGTCTGATAATCGGCGAGCATCTTGCGCTCGGAGATACGGTCGCTGTCGGGACGGAAGGGGTCGAGAATGGTGCCGCGCAGGCCCTTGAAGCGCGCCAGCCATTTCAGCACATGGAACATCCACGGGCCGAAGGTGATCTTGCGCGAGCCGCCTATGTCGTTCTTGCGCTGGAAGGCGACGAGATTGGGCGCGAGATGTAGCTCCATGCGCAGATCGCCCTCGAAGATTTCGGCGAGCTGGCGCTGGAACGAGCCATCCGTGTAGAGCCGCGCCACCTCGAACTCGTCCTTGGCCGACATCAGCTTGAACAGCCCGCGCGCCACCGCCTCGGTCAGCTCCTTCGTTCCCGGAACGCGCTCCTTCTCGAGCCGCGCGACGGCGTCGACGCGGGCGCGATAGCGGGCGGCGTAAGCGGCGTTCTGATAATCGGTGAGGAAGGCGACGCGGCGATCGATCATCTCCTCGAGGCTCTGCGAAACGTCACGAGTCGGATTACGCTCGCGCAATGAAGAGACGACGGTCGTCACGCTCGAAAGATCATGCGCGGCGCGGCGGCCCCAGGCGAAGGCGGAATGATTCATCGCCACCGCCTCGCCATTCAGCTCGATCGCGCGCAAGAGCGCGGCCTCGGAGAGCGGCAGCAATCCCTTCTGCCAAGCGTAGCCGAGCATGAACATATTGGCGGCGATGGAATCGCCGAGCAGCGCCAGCGCCAGCTCCGTCACATTCAGGAAATCGACGCGCTCGCCGGCGGCCTCGCGTATCGCGCGCTCTATGCGCTGCGCCGGCAGCACGAAATCCGGGTCGCGCTCGATGTCGCCGGGAAACACCTCGGCGCTGTTGACGACGACATGGCTGCGCGTGGGATCGATGGCGGCGAGAATCTGCTTGCCGCCGGCGACGACGAGATCGCAGCCGAGCACGAGATCGGCCTCGCCCGCGGCGATGCGGATCGCGTGAACCTCGTCAGGCGTGCGGCCGATCTTCACATGGCAGTAGACGGCGCCGCCCTTTTGCGCGAGGCCGGCCATGTCGATGACGCCGACGCCCTTGCCCTCGAGATGCGCGGCCATGCCGAGAATGGCGCTGACCGTGACGACGCCCGTCCCGCCTATGCCGGCGACGAGCACGCCGTAAGGCGCGGCGCCGATCTGTGGAACGGCGGGCTCCGGCGGCGGCGGACATTGCGTCTCGCTGGTCGGCGCGGCCTTTTTCATGCGCGCGCCATGCACGGTGACGAAGCTGGGGCAGAAGCCCTCGAGGCAGGAGAGATCCTTGTTGCAGCTCGACTGGTCGATGCGGCGCTTGCGGCCGAATTCCGTCTCCAGCGGTTGCACCGACACGCAATTGGAGGCGCGGCCGCAATCGCCGCAGCCTTCGCAGACCAGCTCGTTGATGACGACGCGCACATCCGGGTCGGGATATTCGCCGCGCTTGCGGCCGCGGCGTTTCTCGGTTGCGCAGGTCTGATCATAGATCAGAATGGTGACGCCGTCCGTCGCGGCCAGCTCGCTCTGCACGCTGTTGATGACGTTGCGGTGATAAATGTCGAGGCCCGGCGGCCATTGAATATCGGAGGCGTATTTGTGCGGCTCGTCGGAGACGAGCGCAATTCTGGCGACGCCTTCCGCCGCCACCTGATGCGCTATCGCCTCGACGGTCAGCTCGCCCTCATGCGCCTGTCCGCCGGTCATGGCGACGACGCCATTGAAGAGAATCTTGAAGGTGATGTTCGTCTTGGTCGCGACGGCGAAGCGAATGGCCAGCGAGCCGGAGTGATTATAGGTGCCGTCGCCGAGATTTTGGAACACATGCTTGCGCGTCGAGAAGGGCGCCTCGCCGATCCAATTGGCGCCTTCGCCGCCCATATGCGTGTAGCCCTCGGTCGAGCGATCCATCCATTGCGCCATATAGTGGCAGCCTATGCCCGTATAGGCGCGCATGCCTTCCGGCACATGGGTGGATGTCGAATGCGGGCAGCCGGAGCAGAAATGCGGCACGCGCACGCCGGCGTCGGTCAGCGATTTGCGGCGCTCCTGCATGTGCTCGAGCCGGCGCACGCGCCCTTCGAGATCGTCCGAGCGAACGTAGTTCAGCAGCCGCCGGCCGATGGCGATGGCGACGTCATTGGCGTCGAGCGAGCCTTTGACCGGGAAGAGCCATTCGCCGACCTCGTCCTTCTTGCCGATGCAGATGGGCTGATGCGACGAGCCATAGAGCTGCTCGCGCAGCTGCACCTCGATCAGCGAGCGCTTCTCCTCGACGACGATGACGAGATCGAGCCCGCGCACGAACTCGCGCAGGCCTTGCGGCTCGAGCGGCCAGGGGCAGGCGATCTTGTAGAGGCGCAGGCCGTAATCATTGGCCTTCACCTCGTCTATGCCGAGATCGTCCATCGCCTGGCGCACGTCGAGATAGGACTTGCCGACGGTGATGACGCCGATCTTGGCGTTGGGGCCGCCCGATGTGACGATGCGATTGAGGCGATTGGCGCGGATGAAGGCGAGCATGGCGTCGCGCTTGCTCTCCTGCATGCGCTCTTCCTGCGTCAGCACCGGATCGCGCGGACGTATGTTGAGGCCGCCCGGCGGCATCAGAAAATCGAGCGGCGCGATGGGGCGCACGCGATCGAGCGAGCCGTCGACGGAGGCGGTGGATTCCACCGTGTCCTTGATGAGCTTCAAGCCGGTCCAGACGCCAGCGTAGCGCGACAGCGCGAAGCCCATGAGGCCGTAGTCGAGAATCTCCTGCACGCCGGCCGGCGAGAGGATCGGCATCATCATATCGACGAAGACGAACTCCGACTGATGCGCGGTGGTGGAGGATTCCGCCGTATGGTCGTCGCCCATCAGCGCCAGCACGCCGCCATTGCGCGAGGAGCCGGCGAGATTGACATGGCGCAGCGCGTCGCCAGAGCGATCGACGCCCGGCCCCTTGCCGTACCAGACGGAGAAGACGCCGTCATATTTGCCTTCGCCGCGCATCTCCGCCTGCTGCGCGCCCCAAATGGCGGTGACGGCGAGATCCTCGTTGAGGCCCGGCATGAACAAAATGTCGTGCTTGTCGAAGAGCGCCTTCGCCTTGTGCAGCTGCGCGTCTATGCCGCCGAGCGGCGAGCCGCGATAGCCGGAGACGAAGCCCGCCGTGCGCAGTCCGGCGCGACGATCCATCTCCTTCTGCATCAGCAGAAGACGCACGATCGCTTGCGTGCCGTTGATGAGCACATGCGTCTTGGAAAGATCGAATCGATCGGCGAGGGACACGTCGCCTAGGGCGGGGCCGGTTGTCGTGGCGCCGGCGACTTCATCCGCCATACGTATTCTCTCCTCGCTCGGCGCGACGCCCTCGCGGGGAGCCCCGCTCGCGCAGGGCCGCGCGACGTCATCGTCTCGGAGAGGGGCGCGAGGCCCGCTCCCCGTATGAAGCGTTGCCGCTCGAAAGCTCTCGCGCGAGGCGCTTTCGAAAGAGTCATATTGCGGATTTGCGCGTCGGCGGAAAGACTCCCGTCCTCCTCATCCGTGAAAATCCGTATCCCATCCGCGAGGGATGGCCGCCGCCGCCCCCGGCGCGACCCGCCCGGCTTGTCCTTGCGGCGCCGGGCGTGGCATTATACGTCACGACGAGCGACG
Source organism: Methylosinus sp. DMC45 (assembly GCF_056313885.1). Lineage (NCBI taxonomy): Bacteria > Pseudomonadati > Pseudomonadota > Alphaproteobacteria > Hyphomicrobiales > Methylocystaceae > Methylosinus > Methylosinus sp. DMC45. The sequence continues at coordinate 86,048 of NZ_JBQUZK010000019.1, read as the reverse complement.
CCAGCAAGCGAGCCTTCGCGGGCGCCGAAAAAGCTGTCGAAACAGCGCGTCCGGCCCTGTTTCCGCCGCCTTCCGCGACTACAGCCTCCGCGCTCGGAGCGGGAGCGATTCGCGAGAGCGCCGCGCCCCACCGAGGCGAGAGCCCCTATGCCGAGAAGATTTGCATTCGCTTCGCTGACCCTCGCCATGGCGCTCGCCGCCGTCCCGGCCGCCGCGCATCCGCATGTGTGGGTCGCCATGCGCAGCGAGATCGTGTTCACGCCGGACGGCAAGATCAAGGGCGTGCGCCACGCCTGGACCTTCGACGAGATGTATTCCGCCTTCGCGCTGCAAGGGCTCGGCAAGGACGGCAAGCCGCCGAGCCGCGAGGAGCTCGCGCCGCTCGCCAAGACCAACGCCGAATCGCTCGCCGAATTCGACTATTTCACCTTCGCCAAATATCAGAACGCCAAGGCCGCCTTCGGCCCGCCGGAGGATGTGTGGCTCGAGGCCGACGACAAGCGCATCGTCACCATGCATTTCACTCTGCCGCTGGAAAAGCCGCTGCCGGCGCAAAAGCCTTTCTCCTTCCAGACCTATGATCCGACCTATTTCGTCGCCTTCGATCTCGAGAAGCAAAATCCGGTGACTCTCGCCGGCGCGCCGGCGGGCTGCTCCACCAGCGTTGTGGAGCCGAAGCCATTGCTCGCCGTCGACACGCAAAAGCTCAGCGAAGCCTTTTTCGCCAATATGTCGCCCGGCGTCGATTTCGGCATGAAGCTCGCCGCGCGCATCGTCGTGGCCTGCCCGTGAGGGCTTCGCCGCGGAATCGCGCGCTGCTCCTCCCGGCGCTGGTCTTGGCGCTGGCCGCGCTCGCGCTGTCGCAGGACGCCGCGCTGGCGCAGGCGGCGCGTCACCCTTTCGCCGTCGGCCCTTCGGAAGGCCCAGTGGGCGCGGCGAGCGGCCTCGCCGGCCTGCTGCTCGCATGGCAGAGCAAATTCCATTTGGAGCTGCAGAACGCCGCGCGCGCGCTGAAGACCGACAACAGCGCCTTCTTCCCTCTGGCTGCCGCAAGCTTCGCCTATGGCGTTTTTCACGCCGCCGGGCCGGGTCATGGCAAGGCCGTGCTCGCCTCCTATATGATCGCCAATGAAACGGCGCTGAAGCGCGGGCTGACGCTCGCCATTTTGGCGGCGCTGCTGCAGGGCGTGGTGGCCATAGCGCTCGTCGGCGTGGCGGCCATTCTCTTCGGCTTCACCGCGCAGCGCATGACCGAGGCGGCGACATGGATCGAGACGGCGAGCTACGCCGCCATCGCCGCCGTGGGCGCGCGCCTCGCCTATGTGAAAGGGCGCGCGCTGCTCGCCGCGCTGCGGGCGCCGGCGCCCGTCCTCGCCGTCGCGCGCCGCGGCGCCTTCGCCTGCGAGGCGGTCGACGACGATCCCGGCCATGTTCACGGGCCGGACTGCGGCCATATGCATGCGATCGACGCCGCGCGGCTCGGCGTCGGCTTTCGTTGGGGCGATGCGCTGGGGACGGTCGTCGCGGCGGGTCTTCGTCCCTGCTCTGGCGCCATTCTCGTGCTCGTCTTCACACTGTCACAAGGCGTCTTCATAGCCGGCGCAGGGGCGACTCTGCTGATGTCCGCCGGCACGGCGATCACCACCGGCGCCTTGGCGGCGACGGCGGTCTTCGCCAAGGATTTCGCGGCGCGTCTCGCCGCGCGCAGATCGTCGCGCGCGGAGACGCTGCTGCGCGCGGGCGAGCTGCTCGCCGCTCTCCTCGTGCTCGCTTTCGGCCTCGCGCTGCTGCTCGGCGCGCGCGCCGTCGGCGCCTGAAGGCTTTCAATTTCGCGAGCCGCGGCGATGCTGCGCTGCGACGACGATCGTCGCGCGCGCGGGGCTGCGCTCGCGCCCGCGGCGCGCTATATTTTCGTGTGCGGATTGCGCTGTCCCGAGTTGTCGCTATCCCGAGCAAACGCTAATCCATTGAGCGGACCGCTGGGCCGCGGTCGATCGCGCCCATGCCCGGAGGCCACGAATGACTGCCGCCACTCTCGCGTCGGACCCTTACGCCACCCGTCCCTGGGTCGCGTCCTATCCGCCTTTCGTACCAGCCGAGATCGACCCGGCGAGCTATTCGACCCTCGTGGACATGTTCCGCCAGAGCGTCGTCGAATTTTCCGGCCGCACCGCTCTCGAGAGCTTCGGCGCCAAGCTAACCTATGCGGAATTCGGCAACGCCGCGCGCTCGATCGCGGCCTGGCTGCAATCGCAGGGCATCGCCAAGGGTGATCGCATCGCGATCATGGCGCCCAATGTGATGGCCTATCCGCCCTTGATCTTCGGCGTGCTTTTCACGGGCGCGGTCGTCGTCAACGTCAATCCGCTCTATACGCCCAAGGAGCTCGCGCATCAGATCGAGGATTCCGGCGCGCGCATGATCTTCGTGCTCGAGAATTTCGCTCACACCGTCGAGGCCGCTTGGCCGTCGATGAGCCTCGAGAAAGCCGTCGTCATCGCTCCGGGCGATCTTCTCGGCCTGCGCGGCCCGATCGTGAATTTCATCTCGCGCTATGTGAAATGCGCCGTGCGGCGCTATCGCCTGCCGCAGAGCCTGCGCTTCTCGCGCGTGCTGCGCGAAGGCGCCGGGGCGCCGCTGCGCGACGCCGACGTCGGCCCGGACGATCTCGCCTTTCTGCAATATACGGGCGGCACCACCGGCGTGGCCAAGGGCGCGATGCTGCGGCATCGCAACATAGCGGCCAATGTCACGCAATCGGCCGCCTGGCTCTGCCCCTATCTGCCGACGCCGCTCGATCAGGTGATGGTGACGGCGCTGCCGCTCTATCACATCTTCGGCCTCACCGCTTGCTGCCTGCTGATCGTGAAGATCGGCGGCTCCTGCCTGCTCATCGCCAATCCGCGCGATATCCCCGGCTTCGTGAAGACGCTGCGCAAATCGCGCTTCACCATGATCTCCGGCGTCAACACGCTCTATGCGGCGCTCGCCAATCATCCCGATTTTGCGCGCGTCGATTTCTCCGATCTCATCTTCTGCATCTCCGGCGGCATGGCGACGCAAGACGTCGTCGCGCGCAAATGGAAGGAGATCACCGGCCATCCCATCATCGAAGGCTATGGCCTTTCGGAGACCTCGCCGGTCATCACCTGCAACCGGCCGGATCTCGTCGAATTTTCCGGCGCCATCGGCTATCCCTATCCTTCGACGCAAGTGTCGATCCGCCTGCCTTCCGGCGAGCCCGCGCCGTTCGGCGAGCGCGGCGAGCTCTGCGTCAAAGGTCCGCAAGTGATGGCCGGCTATTGGAATCGGCCGGAGGAGACCGCCGCCGCGACGACGGAGGACGGCTTTTTGCGCACCGGCGACGTCGCCGTGATGATGCCGGACGGACTGATGAAGATCGTCGATCGTCTCAAGGAGATGATCCTCGTCTCCGGCTTCAACGTCTATCCCAATGAAGTCGAGAATGTGCTGACGCGCCACCCCAAGGTCAGCGAGGCGGCGGTGATCGGCATTCCCGATCCGCATTCAGGCGAAGCGGCGCTCGCCTTCATCGTGCCGCGCGACCCCAGCGTCACCGGCAAGGAGCTGCATGATTTCTGCCGCGAGACGCTGACGCATTACAAGGCGCCGCGCCATTTCGAGTTCCGCGACAGCCTGCCCAAGACCAATGTCGGCAAGGTCCTGCGCCGCGTTCTGAAGGAGGAGTATCTCGCGCGCGGAAAATAGCGTGGCGCGCAGAAAGCGCGCCAGCCGCTCAGCGCACGCGCGTCCACTCCTCGCCGCCGCAGATATTGGTGCCGTTGACGCAGCCCTCGAGAAGCAGCACCTTCTCGCTGCGCAGCGCGAGGCTCGCGGCGTAGCTCTGGCCGTCCTTGGCGTTATAGATGGTGCCGGTCCATTGATTGTCGCCGGCAGGCTTAAGATTCAGGATCGGCAGGCCGAGCAAAGAGCGCTTGCGCTGGCGGGGGTCGGGATTGTTCTCGTCGACGCCCTTCTCGGAGAGCCAGGCGATCTTGCCGCAGATCGCTTGCCCGCAGCGGCTGATCTGAATATGCGCGGTGCCGTCGGCGACGCGCCACTCGCCGATCGGATCGGCGAGCGCCGCGGTCGCGACGACAGAAAAAATCGACGCGCACATCCAGGACCGCTTCATCTCGAGCCTCCGTTTGAATAATCACGGGCGGGAGTATAGGGCTAAGCCATGCCTCAGACCAATACGCCGGCCGCGGCGCCCCTCGCTGCGTTGCGGCAAAAGGCCGGGCCGATCCGGGCGCTCATTCTGGGCGGGACCAGCGAGGCGCGCGCGCTCGCCGCCCGTCTCGCCGGCGACGCGCGCCTTCATGCGGTGGTCTCGCTCGCCGGCCGCACCAGCGCGCCGCTCGCCTCGCCGCTGCCGGTCCGCATCGGCGGCTTCGGCGGCGTCGAGGGGCTGACGCGCTATCTCGTCGAGGAGCGCATCGAGCGCGTGATCGACGCCACCCATCCTTTCGCGGCGCGAATTTCCGCCAATGCGCGCGCGGCCTGCGCGGCGCTGGGCCTGCCGCTGCTGGTCTACACGCGCGCGCCTTGGAGCCCGATGGAGGGGGATCGCTGGATCGAGGTCGCGGACAATGCCGGCGCGGTGGCCGCGCTGGGCGAGGCGCCGCGGCGCGTTTTTCTCACCATCGGCCGTCTGGGGCTCGCGGATTTTCTGTGTGCGCCGCAGCATTATTATCTGATCCGAACGATCGATCAGCCGCAGGAGAACGATCTACCGCAACGCTACCAATTGATCCTGGAGCGCGGTCCTTTCACAGTCGAGAGCGAATTGTCCCTGATGCGCGCCTCGGCGGTCGACGTCGTCGTCTCCAAGAACAGCGGCGGCCGCGAGACCTATGCGAAGATCGAAGCCGCGCGCATGCTCGGCCTACCGGTCGTGATGGTCACGCCGCCGTGCGGCGGCGCGGCGCGCATCGTTCATGACGTCGCGGCGGCCGTCGATTTTCTCTTTTGCGAGGCGGCCTAGATGAGCGTCGCTCTGATGTTCCAAGGCACGGGGTCGGATGTCGGCAAATCGCTGGTCGTCGCCGGCCTCGCGCGCGCGCTCACCCGGCGCGGCTTGCGTGTCGCGCCCTTCAAGCCGCAGAATATGTCCAACAACGCCGCGGTGACGGCGGACGGCGCCGAGATCGGCCGCGCCCAGGCGCTGCAGGCGCGCGCCGCCCGTCTCGCGCCGACCGCCGATATGAATCCCGTTCTGCTGAAGCCGCAGGGCGCCGCCGGCGCGCAAGTCGTGCTGCGCGGAAAGATCGTCGGCTCGGCGCGCGCGCGCGACTATCAGCAATGGAAGGCGGGGCTCATGTCCGCCGTGCTGGAGAGCTATGAGCGCCTGCGCGCGAGCTGCGATATCGTGCTGGTCGAAGGCGCCGGCAGCGCGGCGGAGATCAATCTGCGCGCCAATGACATCGCCAATATGGGCTTCGCCCGCCGCGTCGACGCCCCGGTCGTGCTGGTCGGCGATATAGACCGCGGCGGCGTCATCGCGCAGCTCGTCGGCTGCAAGGCCGTGCTCGATCCAGAGGATGAAGCGCTGATCCGCGGCTTCATCGTCAATAAATTCCGCGGCGATCCCTCGCTCTTCGACGAAGGCATGCGCTTCATCGCCGAGCGCACCGGCTGGCGGCCGCTCGGGCTCGCGCCATTTTTCGCCGACGCCGCACGTCTGCCGGCGGAGGACGCTTTCGGCCTGCGCGCCGGCGCCTCGGGCGGGGAGGGCGGCCTGACCATCGCCTCGCCGCTGCTGCCCAATATCGCCAATTTCGACGATCTCGATCCGCTGCGGGCGGAGCCGGGCGTGCGTTTCATTCTGGTGCGGCCGGGCGAGCCGCTGCCGGCGGAGGCGCGGCTCGTGATCTTGCCGGGCTCCAAGGCGACGATCGCCGATCTTTCGGCCTTCCGCGAGGCCGGCTGGCACATAGACCTCGCCGCGCATATTCGTCGTGGCGGGCGCGTTTTCGGCATTTGCGGGGGCTATCAGATGATGGGCCGTCGCATCGCCGATCCGCAGGGGCTCGAGGGACCGCCCGGCGCGGTGGAGGGGCTCGGCCTCCTTGATATGGAGACGGTCTTCGAGACCGAGAAAGTGCTGAAGCAGGTGAGAGGCGCGACCATCGCCGAAAATATCCCCTTCTACGGCTATGAGATGCACGCCGGCCGCACAGAGGGGCCGGATTGCGCGCGTCCGCTGCTGCGCTTCGAGGATGGGCGGCTCGACGGCGCGGCCTCCGTGGATGGGCGCTGCGCCGGCGTCTATGTGCATGGCTTTTTCGCCGATGATTCTCTACGCGCCGCCTTTCTGCGCGATCATGGCGCGCGCGCCTCGGACCTCTCCTATGAGCAGTCGATCGAGGCGACGCTGGATGGCCTCGCCGAACATTTCGAGCGCCATTTGGACGTGGACGCGCTTTTGGAGCTGGCGCGATGAGCGCTTCGCCGCCGATCCTGCCGCCAATCCTGCATGGAGGCCGGCTCGATCTCGCACGGGCGCTATTTCCAGAGGCGCCGGAGCCCTGGATCGATCTCTCGACCGGCGTCAGCCCCTATCCCTATCCGTTTCCGCCGCTCGCGCCGGAGGTTTTCACCCGCCTGCCGGACGTCGCCGCGCTCGCCGCGCTGGAGCGCGTCGCGGCCGTCGCCTATCGCGCGGGGCCGACGGCCCAGGTGGTCGCGGGGGCGGGGACGCAGGCTTTCATTCAATGTCTGCCGCGCTTGCAATGCCTGCCGCGCTCGCGGGTCGCCGTCCTCGGCCTCACTTATGAGGAGCATGCGGCCGCCTGGCGCGCCGCCGGCGCCGAGGTCGCGCGGGTGGAGACATTGGCGGAGATCGCGGCGGCCGAGATCGGCGTCGTCGTCAATCCCAATAATCCCGACGGCCGCCTCGCGCCTGTCGCGCGCCTCGCCGAGACCGCGCGCGCCATGGCGGCGAAGGGCGGCCTGCTCATCGTCGACGAGGCTTTCGCCGATTTTCTTTCCGCCGAAGCCAGCCTCGCGCCGCGCGCGGGGGAGGAGGGCCTCCTGCTCTTGCGATCTTTCGGCAAGGCCTATGGGCTGCCGGGCGTGCGGCTCGGCTTCGCCCTCTGCGGCGCGGCGCTCGCCGGGCCGATGCGGGCGGCGCTCGGACCCTGGAGCGTCTCCGGCCCGGCGCTGGCGATCGGCGCGGCGGCGCTCGCCGATGCGCCCTGGCTCGCGGGCCGCGGCGTCGCGCTGGCGCAGGACGCCGCCCGGCTGGACGGGCTGCTCGCCGCATCCAGCTTCGAGATCATTGGCGGAACGTCGCTTTTTCGGCTCGTTCGGCATGCGGCGGCGGATCGATGGTTTGCCCATCTCGCTCGGCGCGGCATATTGACGCGAAGGTTCGGCGAGCAGCCGGATCGGCTCCGTTTCGGCCTGCCGGCTGCGCCCGCGGCCTGGGAACGGCTGGAGCGCGCATTGGAGAGCGGACGAAATGGTCTTTGATCCCGAGCCGTCGCTCGTCGCCAGCGCGCCATTCTCGGCGGAGGAGCGCGCCGCCGTCTATCGCGCCATCCACACGCGCCGCGACGTTCGCGACGAATTCCTGCCCGATGAATTGTCGCACGAGGAGGTGATGCGCCTGCTCGACGCCGCGCATCACGCGCCATCGGTGGGCTTCATGCAGCCATGGAACTTTCTGCTCGTCCGCGACCGCAGCCTGCGAGAGGCCGTGCACGCCGCCTTCGAGCGCGCCGCCGAGGCGGAGGAGGCGCAGCTGCCGCAAGAGCGCCGCGCGCAATATCGCAGCTTGAAGCTGCAGGGGATTTTGAAGGCGCCGCTCAATATCTGCATCACCTGCGACCGCTCGCGGCAGGGCCGGACGGGGCTCGGCCGCACGCAGCAGCCCGAGGCCGATCTCCTCTCGACCGCTTGTGCGGTGCAGAATTTCTGGCTGGCGGCGCGAGCGGAGGGAATCGGCGTCGGCTGGGTGAGCATATTGAGAGAGCAGGACTTACGTGCGATTCTCGACATTCCGGCGGACATCGCCATCGTGGCCTATCTCTGCGTCGGCCGCGTCGCCAAAGCCTATGCGCAGCCGGAGCTCGAAATTCGGCAATGGGCCAAGCGCCTGCCGCTCGAGGAACTGATCTTCTCCGACCGATGGGGAAATCGCATAAATAATTCCAAGGGTTGAGACGGTTACAAAATTGACAAGCTTTTGTGATTTTTAGGACCCTGAAAGCCGCGCTCTCCTTTTGACCTTCGCCTGAACGGGTCTATAGTGAGCGCAAGGCGCAAGGGCGGATGCGCTGCAGCATGAGCTAGCGGCTCCGCTCGCGGTATGCGTCTTGCTTGCCATTAGGCCGGCAATCTTGGGGTCGGATTTATGAAACCAGCAGATTACGAGCTCGTTTACGATAAGGCCCGCCCTCTCTCGAACACGACGACGCTCACTGTCGCGGAAGTGCCGGATCGAATGGAAGATCTGCTGCATCTGCTCAGCGAGGCGATGATCGAGGGGCGTGACAATCATTCGCGGCTGACGGAAATTCACCTTCCCATGTCGCGCTTTCCGCAGATGGATTCGAAATTCTGGCACATCCCGGTCGAGGATTGTGGCGAGCATCCCGTCCTGCGGCTGTTCTTCGAGACGCAGAGCGACTTCACGCACTGATCTCGACGATCGCCTCGCGGCCCTCATAGGCGCCCTTATCCCTGCATGCGGGGACAAGGGCGCCGCCGCGGCGCGTCACGAAGCTTTCGCCGTCTGCGGCTCCGCGATCGCCGCCTCCGGGCTCGGCGCTTCCGCCGCCCGCCGCGGCCGCCGGCTCTCCAGCTTGCTCATCAGCAGATAGATCACCGGCGTCGTGTAGAGCGTCAGCATTTGGCTGAGCAGCAGCCCGCCGACGATGGTGACGCCGAGCGGCCGCCGCATTTCCGCGCCGACTCCGCCGGCGAAGGCCAGCGGCAGCGCGCCGAGCATGGCGGCGAGCGTCGTCATCAAGATCGGCCGGAAACGCTCCACCGCCGCCTCCAGCGCCGCGTCGCGCACGGAAAAGCCCTTGTCGCGCTCGGCGTGCAGGGCGAAGTCGACCAGCATGATGCCGTTCTTCTTCACTATGCCGATCAGCAGCAGAATGCCGATGAAGGCGATCAGCGTGAATTCCGTGTCGAAGGCCTCAAGCGCCAGCAGCGCGCCGAGGCCGGCCGAGGGCAGGGTGGAGATGATCGTCACCGGATGGGCGAGGCTCTCATAGAGCACGCCGAGGATGATGTAGACCGCGAGCAGCGCGGCCAGGATCAGCCACGCCATGCCGGAGGAGAGCTTGCGGAAATCCTTGGCGTCGCCGGCGAATTCCGCCTGCACGCCATTGGGGAGCCGCATTTCGTCGGTCGCCGCGAGAATGGCTTTCGCCGCCGCGTCCAGCGTATGGCCGGGCGCGATGTTGAAGGTGATCGTCGCGGCCGGCAGCACGCCCTGATGATTGACGACGAGCGGCATGGTCCCGCGCTCTATGCGGGCGACGGCGGTGAGCGGCACCTGGGTTCCGTCGCTGGCGGAGACATAGAGGCCGGCGAGATCGCGCGGATCGCGCTGGCGCGACAGCGGCGCCTCGACGATGACGCGATATTGATTGCGCTGGGTGTAGATGATCGAATCCTGGCGCTGGCCGAAGGAGCTGTTGAGCGCCGCGTCGATCGCCTGAATCGGCACGCCCATGCGCGAGGCGGCGGTGCGGTCGATGACGACATTGGCCTTCAGCGCGCCCTGCTGCCGGTCGGTGGTGACGTCGGCGAGATCGGGCAGGCGTTGCAGCCGCGCCAGCAGCTTGGGCGTCCATTCTTCCAAATCGTCCACCGTGGAGGCGGTGACGGTGAACTGATATTGCGCTTTGCTCTGGCGCCCGCCGGAGCGCAAATCCTGCGACGGCGTCATGAAGACGGAGAGGCCGGCGATCTTGCCGAATTCGTTGCGCAGGCGCGCCAGCACCTCGAAGCTCGACGCCTTGCGCTCGGTGGCGGGCTTCAGCGCCAGGAACAGCCGGCCCTGATTGCCGGACATGCTCTGATTGGAGCCGCCGATGAAGGAGCCGACATTGACGACGTCCGGGTCGGCGGCGGCGACGGCGGCGGCCTTTTTCTGCAGCGCGACCATATCGCCGAAGGAAATATCCGCCGACGCTTCCGTCGTGCCGTTGAGCAGGCCGATATCGTCCTGCGGCAGATTGCCCTTGGGGACCGAGGCGTAGAGATGGACGGTCCAGCCGATCGTCAGCGCGACGACGCCGAGCGTCGCCCAGGGATGATCGACGACAGGCCGCAAGCTGCGCGCATAGAGGCCGACGAGCCGCGCCAGCGCCCCCTCGACAATGCGGTCGAAGCGCGACGGCGTTTCTCGCTTCGGCGAGGGCAGATGCGCGCAGATCGTCGGCGTCACCGTCAGCGAGACGATGGTCGAGATGACGATGGCGAAGGTGAGGGTGAAGGCGAACTCGCGCAGCAGCCGGCCGAAAATGCCTTCCATCAGCAGCAGCGGGATGAAGACGGCGATCAGCGACAGGCTGATCGAGACGACGGTGAAGCCGATCTGCTTCGCGCCGACGAGCGCCGCCTCCAGCCGGTCCATGCCGCGCTCGACATTGGTCTCTATGTTCTCGATCATGACGATGGCGTCGTCGATGACGAAGCCGACCGCGATGGTGAGCGCCATCAGCGACAAATTATTGATCGAGAAGCCGGCGAGCCACATGGCCGCGCAGGAGCCGACGAGGGACAGCGGCACCGTCACCGCCGCGGCGAAGACCGGCGTCGCCCGGCGCAGGAAGACGAACACCACCGCCATCACGAGGGCGATGGAGATGAGCAGCGTGTTCTGAATCTCCGAGACGCTGGCGCGGATCGTCTGCGTGCGATCGGAGAGGATGGAGACGTCGACGCCGCTCGGAATCCATGTCCGCAGCTCGGGCAGCAGCGCCTTCACCTGATCGACCATGGCGATCACATTGGCGTTGGGCTGCCGGGTCACGATGATGATGACGGCCGGCTTGCCGTTGAACCAGCCGGCCGCCAGCCGATTGCGCACGCCGCGCTCGATGGTGGCGATGTCGCCGAGCTTGACCACGGCGCCATTGCTCGCCGAGACGACGATATTGCGAAAATCGCTCGGCGTCGTCAGCTGATCGCTGGCGCCGATGGTGCGGCCGAGCTGATCGCCATTCAGCGCGCCGACCGGCGAGAGCGCATTGGCGGAGACGATGGCGCTCGCCACCGCGTCGACGCCGAGGCCCATAGCGGCGAGCCGCGCCGTATCCATCTGCACGCGGATCGCGGGCTGCTCGGCGCCGGCGATGCGCACCTCGGCGACGCCCGGCACTTGCGAGATACGCTGGGCGATGACCGTGTCGGCGGCGTCGAAAATGGCGCTGGTCGGCAAGGTCTCCGAGGTCAGAGCGAGGACGATGGAGGGCACCGTCGCCTGGCTCGCCTTGCGGAAGACCGGCAGCAGCGGCAGATCGGAGGGCAGGTCGGTGGCGGCGGCGTTGATCGCGGCCTGCACGTCGCGCGCCGCGGAGTCGATGTTCCGGTTGATGTCGAATTGCGCGACGATCTGCGTCTGGCCGAGCGAGCTGACCGAGGTGAGCTCGGTGACGCCTGAAATTCCGGCGAGGCGGCGCTCCAGCGGCGCGGCGACCGAGGCGGCCATTGTCGCCGGATCGGCGCCCGGCCGCGCCGCTATGACGCCGATCGCCGGAAAGTCGATCGCCGGCAGGCTGGCGACGGGCAGGAAGAAATAGGCGATGGCTCCGACCATGAACAGCGCCGCTGCGAGCAGGCTCGCGCCCACCGGCCGGCGGATGAAAGGCTCGGAGATATTCATGGCGTTCGCTCGGCGCGCGGGTGGCGGAAAGCGAGCCTGAAGGCTCGCGGTCCGAGGCGCGCCCTGGACCGCGAGCCTTCAGGCTCGCATCGCGCGCAATCGCGCGGAAACCCTATCACTCCGCCGCCTCCCTGCGCTCGGAAGGCGGCGCGGCCGGGGCTGCGGGCTGCGGTTGCTGCGCCTGCGATCCCTGCAGCCAATCGCGCAGCCGCGCGCGCAGGCGATCGACGGCGAGATAGATGACCGGCGTCGTGTAGAGCGTCAGCAGCTGCGACAGGACGAGCCCGCCGATAATGGAGACGCCGAGCGGGATGCGCAGCTCGCTGCCCGGCCCATGCGCCAGCGCCAGCGGCAGCGCGCCGAGCAGAGCGGCCAGAGTCGTCATCATGATCGGCCGAAAGCGCAGCCGGCAGGCGCGCACGATGGAGTCGAAGGGCGTGAGAGCCTCGGCCTTCTCCGCCTCCAGCGCGAAGTCGATCATCATGATGGCGTTCTTCTTGACGATGCCCATCAGCAGCACGACGCCGATCAGCGCCACCAGCGACATGTCGAGCCCGGTCGCCATCAGCGCCAGCAGCGCGCCGACGCCGGCGGAAGGCAGCGTCGTCAGCACGGTGAAGGGATGGGCGTAGCTCTCATAGAGCACGCCGAGCACGACATATATGGCGATGGCCGCCGCCAGAATGAGCCAGGGCTGGCCGGCGAGCGACTTGCGGAACTCCGCCGCGTCGGCGCTGAACATGCCGATGATGGAGGAGGGCAGGCCGATCTCGCGCTCTATGCGGGCGATCGCCTCCACCGCATCGCCGAGCGCGGCGCCGGGCGCGAGGTCGAAGCTGATCGTCGCCGCCGGAAACTGCTCCTGATGCGCGACGGCGAGCGGCGCCGTCGTCTGCTCCACCGAGACGAAGGTGGAGATCGGCGTCTGCGGGCCGCCATCGGTGGGCGAGACATAGAGCTTGTCGAGCGCGGTCGGGTCGCGCTGATATTGCGGCGCCGCCTCCAATATCACGCGATATTGGTTGGACTGGGCGTAGATGGTGGAGATCTGCCGCTGGCCGAAAGCGTCGTTCAGCGTATCGTCGACATTCTGCGCGGTGACGCCGAGCCGCCCCATCAGCTCGCGGTCTATGTGCAGGAAGGTGCGCAGCCCGCCGTTCTGCGTCTCGGCGGCGACATTGCGGAACACGCCGTCGCGGCGGATCGCGTCGATCAGCTTCTGCGACCAGTCCTGCAGCTCGGCCTGATCGGGCGCGGTCAGCGTATATTGATATTGCGAGCGGCTGGCGCGCGTCGTGATCTGAATGTCCTGCACCGGCTCTATGAAGACGGCGGCGCCGGGGACGCGCTCGGCCGCCTGCTTCAGCCGCTCGGCGATCGCGTCCGCGCCTAAGCTGCGGACATCGCGCGGGCGCAGCGTCACCGACATATGGGCGACATTGGTGGTGGCGTTGAGCGGGCCGACGCCGAGCACCGAGGCGGTTCCCGTCGCCTCCGGCTCGGCCTCGAAAATTTTCGAGACCTCGGCCTGCAGCCGCGTCATCGTCTCGAAGGAGGAATCGGGCGAGGCCTCCAGCACGACATTGAGCAGGCTGGTGTCCTGGCGCGGCAGGAAGCCTTTGGGGATGAAGGCGTAGAGCGCGATGGTGAGCGCCAGAGTGCCGAAGGTCAGCGCCAGCATCCATTTCTGCCGGCCGAGCGCGATGGCGAGAGTCTTGGCGTAGAATTCGTCGAGCCAGGCGGAAAAGCCGCTCGCCTCCGCATGGGCGGCGTGGCCGGCGCCCGGCTTCAGCAGCTTGGCGCAGAGCATGGGCGTCAAGGTCAGCGAGATGATCGCCGAGACGACGACCTGGGCGGTGAGCGTCAGCGCGAACTCGCGGAACATGCGGCCGACGAGGCCGGTCATGAACAGAAGCGGGATGAACACGGCGATCAGCGACACGGTGAGCGAGATCACCGTGAAGGCGATCTCCCGCGCGCCGTCCAGCGCGGCGTGATGCGGCGTCTTGCCGAGCTCTATGTTGCGGACGATGTTCTCGATCATCACAATGGCGTCGTCCACGACGAAGCCGGCGCCGATGGTGAGCGCCATAAGCGACAGATTGTCGAGCGAGAAGCCGGCGAGCGACATCAGCGCGAAAGTGGCGATGATGGAGAGCGGCAGGCTGACGCCGGCGATCACCGTCGCGCGCCAGCTGCGCAGAAACACCAGCACCACCAGGATCACCAGCGCCGTGGCCAGCACCAGGGTGAATTCCACATCCTCGATGGAGGCGCGGATCGTCTGCGTGCGGTCGTTCACCACCTCGAGCGACATGCCCTTGGGCAGGGCGCGCATGACATTGGGCAGCTCCTTATGGAGCTGATCGACCGTGCTGATGATATTGGCGCCGGGCTGACGCTGCACGTCGAGGATGATCGCCGGCTCGCCGCGATACCAGCCGCCGACCCTCGCATTCTCCAGCCCGTCCAGCACGGTCGCCACATCGCGCAGCATGATCGGCGCGCCATTGCGATAGGCGACGACGACGGTCTCGAACTGCCGCGCCGCCTTCAGCTGGTCATTGGCGTCGAGCGTGTAGGATTGGTGGAGCCCGTCGAGCGAGCCCTTGGCGCCGGCGACATTGGCGGCGGCGATGGCGGCGCGCAAATCCTCCATGCTCATGCGATTGGCGGCGAGCCGCGCGAGATCGGCCTGAATGCGCACCGCCGGGCGCACGCCGCCCTCCACCGCCACATGGCCGACGCCCGGCACTTCCGAGAGGCGCGGCGCGATCAGCGTGTCGGCGACGTCGCTCATCTGCCGCATGCTGGCGGTCTTGGAGCGCAGCGTCAGCGTCACCACCGGCGTGTCGGCTGGATTGACCTTCGCATAGACCGGCGGATAGGGCAGGCTGCGCGGCAGCGTCGAGGCGGCGGCGTTGATCGCCGATTGAACGTCCTGCGCGGCGGCGTCTATGTCGCGGTCGAGCTCGAACTGCAGCGTGATCTGCGACAGGCCGAAGGAGCTCTGCGACGACATGGTCTGCAGCGACGGAATCTGCCCGAACTGCCGCTCGAGCGAGGCCGTCACCAGCGCCGCCATCGTGTCGGGATTGGCGCCCGGCAATTGCGTCGTGACCTGAATGGTCGGAAAATCGACCTGCGGCAGCGGCGAGATCGACAGTCGCGCATAGCCGAGCAGGCCGAACAAGAGCACGGCGAAGCTCAGCAGCGAGGTCGCCACCGGCCGTTCGATGAAGGGCGTCGACACGCTCATCGCTGGAGCGTCACCTCTGTTGCGGCGGGCCGCCGGCGTCGCCGCGCGGGCCTTTGCGTTCCCTGCGTGGCGGAGCCTCCGCGCCGCGATCGGCCGTCGGCTCCATTACCTTGACCTGCGATCCGTCGACGAGCCGCGAGAAGCCGGTCGTCGCCACTTTCTCGCCCGGCTCGAGGCCGGAGACGACCACCGCCTGAACCTCGTCCTGCCGTCCGACGGAGACCGCCCGCATCGAGACGGTCTCATCCTCGTTCAGAGCATAGACGAAGGCGCCATTGGGGCCACGCTGTATGGCCGCGCTCGGGACCACACGCGCGTCTTGTAGCACATCGACCGTCAACCGGACGTTGACGAACTGGCCCGGCCAGAGCGCGAGGCCCTTGTTCTCGAAGGTCGCCTTTATCTTCACCGTGCCGGTGGTCTGGTCGATCTGATTGTCGATCACCGTCACCACGCCGGTGTCCAGCACGCTGGAATTGTCCGGGCCGAGGGCGGCGGCCGGCGCGCGGCCGCGGGCCTGCGCCTTCTGCACCGCGGGCAGGGCCTGCTGCGGCACGGTGAAGACGACATAGATGGGCTGCAGCTGGGTGATGACGACGATGCCGGTCGTATCCGAGCTGTGCAGAATATTGCCGACGTCGACGAGCCTTATGCCGGTGCGGCCGTCGATGGGCGAGCGTATGGTGGCGTAGTCCAGCGTCGCCTTGGCGTTGTCGATCGCGCCTTGATCGGCGCGGATCTGCGCCTCGAGCTGGGTGACGAGCGATTCCTGCGTCGCATATTGCTGCTGCGAGCCGAAATTGCTGGCCGCGAGCTTCTTATAGCGCGTGACGTCGACGCGGGCGTTGGCGAGATTGGCTTCGTCCTGCGCCTTTTTGGCGACAGCCTGGTCATAGGCGGCCTGATAGAGCGTCGGATCGATGAGCGCGACAATGTCGCCCTTCTTGACGCTCTGCCCTTCCTCGAAGCCGAGCTTGATGAGCCGTCCGTCGACCTGCGTGCGAACAGTGACCGTGTTGAGCGCCTGCGCCGTGCCGACGGCGTCGATCGTCACCGGCACATCGGCGATCCGCACCGGCGTCGCCGTTATCGCGACCGGACCGTCCAGGCTGCGGCGGCGCCCATCGCGCTTGCCGCCGGAGACCGCGGCCGCCTCTTTCGCTCCATCGCCGAAAATCCAGGGACGGGCGACGTAATAGCCGGCCGCGAGCGCGACGATCGCTCCCAGCGCGACCAGCGGCGACGGCCGCTTCGCGCGCCAGCCGGCCGGCAAGGAGAGCGACGGCTTCACGGCCAGGGGCCTTTGTCCGACTCATAGGCGCCGTCCTCGGCCGCGAGCTCGAGCGCGCGCGTCGCGCCGGACCAGCCGCCGCCGAGCGCCTGATAGAGGCTGGTGGCCGCCTGGAAATGCGTGAGCCGGACAACGGCCAAAGCGTCCTCGGTCTGGAACAGGGTCGTCTCCGTGGTCGACAGGGTGATGATGTCGATCGTTCCCTCGCGGAGCCGCGCCTCGGCCACTTCATAGGCCCGCCGCGCGGCAGCCACCGCCTCGCCCTGCAGCTTCAGCTGCCGGGTCGTTTCCTGTATGGCGATGAGCGCGTTCTCGACGTCGGAGAAGGCCGTCAAAATTTGTTTTTTGTAAGCCTGCGCCAGCTCGGCGAACTTGCCTTGCTGCAGCAGATATTGGCCCTGCAGATTATAGCCGTCGAAGATCGGCTGCGTGAGATTGCCGGCGATCTGCCAGGCGATCGCCTCCGGCCGGAACAGCGAGCGCATCGCGATGCTCTGCACGCCGTAATAGCCGGTCATCTTGATCGACGGGAAGAAGGCGGCGCGCGCCTGCAGCACCGAGAATTCCGCGGATTCGAGCTTGGCCTCGGCCTCTGCGATATCCGGGCGGCGCAGCAGCAGCTCGGAGGGCAGGCCGGGCGAAACTTTCGGGAAGTTGAGCCGGGTCAGCGAGCCGCCCTTGATGGCGGCGCTCTCCGGCGGGACGCCGAGCAGCACCGCCAGCGTGTTCTTCGTCTGGCGCAAAGTCTGCTCCAGCGGCGGCACGGAGGCGCGCTGCTGCGCCACGACCGAATCCTGCTGCGAAAAGTCGAGCGCCGTGGCGGTGCCGACGTCGAGCCTCGCCTTGATGGCCTTCAGCACGGTTTCGGCGATCTTGATGTTGTTGTGGGCGATGCGCAGCCGGTCTTCCGCCGTCAGCACCTGAAAATAGGCGTTCACCACCGAGGCGATGGTGGAAATCTCGACCACGTCGCGATCGAAGCGGGTGGCGTCGGCGAGCAGCCGCGCAGCGTTGGAGGCGTCCTGATTCTTGCCCCAGAAGTCGATCTCATAGCTGGCGTCGAGCTGCAGCTGCAAGAAATTGGCGCGACGCGTGCGCAGCACGCTCGAGCCCGCCGCCCCCGTCGTCGTCGTGGCGCTGGTCGAGGCGCTGGTGCTCGTCGCGCTGGTGATCGTCGCCGGCGTCTGCGTGCGCCGCGCTATGTCGTTCATCGTCAGCGAGGGCCACAGCGGCGAGCTGTTGATGCGCGCGGTGGCGTCCGCCTGCTCGATGCGCGCCACGGCGGCGGCGATGTCGAGATTCTGGTCGAGCGCCTTGGCGACGAGGCTGGTCAGCTCCGGCGAGCGGAAACCCTGCGACCATTCCTTGGCGGCGCGGATCGGCGCGGCCGAGCGCGCCGGCTTGTCGGCCTTGAAGGCGGGCGGGGTTTCGATCGTGGCGTCCGGCTTCTCCCAATCCAGCACGCAGCCGGAGAGCGCCGTCGCGGCGGCGAGCGCCGCGGCGCGACCGAGGAGCAGGGACGGCCGTGGTCGTCGTCTCGAAGACAAGGACAATTCCGTTCTATCCGCAAGCGCGCCCGGGCGGGCGCGTGACCCCTGAACAGGGCCTAGACCAATGAGCGCCGCCGTCAAAGCGGGCGCGCGAGTTTTCCACCGGCGCTTCTCGGTCGAGAGCGCCGATTCCACTCGACCCCGCGAAAAATGGCCCCGCGAGGGCGCGTGAAAGAGCCGCCAAAAACAATCGACTCCGTCGCCGCGGCTCCGCTCGACCCTGCGAGGCGGGGCAGTAATGGTCAAGTTACGGATTGTTAATTTCTTCGCCGCGACGTCGGCGTCTTTTGGGAAGGCGCCGGCTCGCTCG
The DNA here is from genome assembly GCF_056313885.1 of Methylosinus sp. DMC45. Taxonomy (NCBI): domain Bacteria; kingdom Pseudomonadati; phylum Pseudomonadota; class Alphaproteobacteria; order Hyphomicrobiales; family Methylocystaceae; genus Methylosinus; species Methylosinus sp. DMC45. The sequence goes on along the minus strand of NZ_JBQUZK010000019.1, from coordinate 67,766 downwards.
GCACTTTGCTCCAGCTTTCGCTCTGGCACAAGAAGGCGATCAGGCAGCCGGTGAGCGTGAGCTGCGTCGGGCTGTCCAAGGTAATGATCCCGATATAGATTTTGCCGTTCTCAGGATTGAACAGATCGCCTTTCCAGCGATTGGCCTCGGTCCGCGCCGCATGGCGCAGAATCAGCATGGGCTGCTGGCCGGGGGGCGGCGGCGGAAACACGCCGCGCGCGCAGAGCTTGCCGTCGCAATCGAAGAATTCGAGCTTTTGCTGATGGCCGCCGCGAATCCATACGCCATAGATCGGCTCGGTGGGGGCGGGCGCCGCCTCCGCAGGGGCCGCCGCCGCGGGAGTCGCGGAAGCGAGGGCGAGAAGCAGGGAAAAAGTCGCCTTCTTCATCATGGCTCCGAGCCTATCACGCCGCGCGGCGGCTGCACAGGCGAAGCCGGCTGCGCCGAATCGCTCGCTGCGCCCTGCGGACCGCCGATCGCCTCGGCCTCCTCCTCCAGCCGTGGCGGGCCGAGGAAGGCCGGCACGATGATGAAGGCGGCGAGCAAGGTGAAGAACAGCGAGATGGCGAGCAGCGCGCCCATGCTGGCCGTTCCCGGATGGCTCGACAGGAAGAGGCTGCCGAAGGCGGTGCCCGTGGTGAGCGCGCTGAAGAATATGGCGCGCGTCAGGCTCGAGGCGAGCATGTCCGAGACGCCTTTGCGCCAGGCGATGACGTAATAGATGTGGAAGGCGACGCCGACGCCGAACATCAGCGGCAGCGCGATGATATTGGCGAAGTTGAGCGACATGCCGAGCAGATCGGCCGCCTCGAGGCTCATGATTCCTGCGAGCACCAGCGGGCCGAGCGTGAGCGCGACATCGCTCGCCCGCCGCAGCGCGACGACGAGAATCAGGAATATGGCCACGAAGGCCAGCACGCCGGCCTGCAGAAAGGCGTCGACGACGGTCTTGCCGGCCTCGGCGACGATGACGGGCGGACCGCCGGCATCCGGGGCGAGCGTCTGCACCGCCTCGGCGAAGCGGGTCATCACCTCGCGGTCATTGCTGTCGCCCTTGGGCGTCACCTCTATGCGCACCACGCCATCGGCGGCGATCCATTCCGAGCGCAGATCCTCGGGCAGCGAGTCGGGCGTGATCTTCTGCGCGGCGAGCGCTCTGCGCAGCTCGCCGAACAGGCGCTCGAGATCGGAGAGGGCGGCGATCTGCGCCTCCTTGCGAATCTCCGGGCTGGCCTTGACCAGCGCGTCCAGAGAATCGGCGAAGCGGATGAGGCCGGCCGGCGCCTTGGGCGCGCTGCCGGCCTTGCGGATCGTCTTGGCGGCGCGGGCCAGGGCTTTCTTTGTCTCCTCGTCGCTCGGCGCGGGCTTCACCGTCGGATCGAGAACCTTGCGCAGCTGAGCGGCGGCGTTCTCGAGCAGCGGCAGCTTCTCGTCCTGATCGGCGGGAATCAGCTGGTCGATCGTCGTCACATGATCGACCTCCGGCAGGGCGGCGATCCTTTTGGCGAGCTCGCGCGCCGCCGGCAGGGACGGCGCCAGCGCCTCGATCTTATTGGGCGCCGTCTGCGGATTTTTGGAGAGATCGAGGAAGGTCGCGACCGATTCGACAGTCTGATCGCGCAGATTCATCGGATTGGAGTCGAAGCGCAGATGCAGCAGGAAGGGCGCGCCGGCGAGCGTCACCACCGCCGTGGCGACCAGCACCAGCACGCGATGCCGGGCGATCCAATGGTCGACGGCGGCCAGCGAGGCGGTCTCCACCGGCGCCGTCTCCGCCTTGGGGCCGAGAATGCGGATCAGCGCCGGCAGGAAGGTGAGCGTCGCCAGATAGGCGATGATCATGCCGAGGCCGGCGATGAGGCCGAGCTCGGCGACGCCGCGAAATTCTGTCGGCAGAAAGCAGAAGAAGCCGGCGAGCAGCGAGACGGCGGCGAGCGTCAGCGACCAGCCGATGCCGCGCGTCGCCGCCAGCAGAGCTTGCGGCAGATCGTCGACATTGTGGCGCTCCTCGCGATAGCGCGTGGCGAATTGAATGCCGAAATCGACGCCGAGGCCGATGAACAGAACCGCGAAGGCGACCGAGATGAGATTGAAGCGGCCGATCAGCGCTATGCCGAGGCCCGAGGTCATGGCGAGGCCGGCGATGATCGTCACCAGCACGGCGAAGATGAGCCGCTTGGAGCGCAGCGCCGCCCACAGGATGAGCGTCACCACCGCCAGCGTGGCCGAGACATTGAGCCCGGTGTTCTCGGCGACGGTGGCGAATTCCTCATCCGCCAGCGGCACTTGGCCGGTCAGCCGAACGCTCACGCCCTTGTCCGGGACGAGGCCGAGCGATTTCGCCGTGTCGCGGATGATCTGCACCGCGTCATGGCCGGGCTCGAGCGCCGAATAGTCGATGATCGGCTTGATGAGCACGATGCGGCGCGGCTCCGCGCTGGGACCGACCGAGGGCGTCTCCGGCTCGTGGCCGCCGGCCAGCAGCTTCTCCCAGGAGACCTTGGCCGGCTTGCCGGCGAGCACGGCGTCGAAAGCGTCGGTGAAATTGTCGAGGCCCTTGGCGAAGGAAGCGAGGCCGCGCTCGCTCGCCGCGACCTGCTTCAGGCCGAACAGCAGAGCGTCCGAAAGGCCGCGCAGGCTGGGGTCTTCCGCCAGCGGCTGCAGAAACTCGCGCTGCGCGACGAGAGAATTCATGTCGCGGCGAATCTCGTCGACGCCGAGGAAGAGAACGCCATTGTCGCGAAAATATTTATTGTCGTCCGGGCGCCAGACGCGGGACATCAGCGGCTTGCCGGTCAGCGCGTCGCGCAGCTCATTGGCGCTTTTTTCCGCCTGCTCGCTGGTCTTGGCGTCGATGACCGCCACGATGATGTCGTCGATCTGCGGAAAAGCTTTGTAGAGGCGCGACTCGTTGGCGCGCCAGGGAACCTCGGGCGAGAAGAGATGCGCCGTATCCGTGTCGATGGCGAAACGCGTGGCGGTCACATAGGCGCCGGCGGCGGTGAGCGCGAGCGTGACAATGACGACCGTCCAGGGCCGCCGCAGACACCAGGCCACGAGCTTTTCCAACATCAAGGGTCCTCGAATTGTTCGGAGCGCCGTGGGCGGCGCTCGTCACGCCCGCCGCGAGCATGGGCTCGGGCCTGGCGTTCAGAAGTCGCTGGCTATTCCTTTGGTCTCCCAGTCGCCGTAGCGAGCGGGGTCGAGCCCGCCGCGGCCGCCGAGCTCGCGCTGCGGCGCGGCGCGATCGCGGCTCTCGCGCGCGCGGCGCTCCTCGGCTTCCGCCAGCGCGCGCTGCGCTTCCGGCGGCAGGGTCCGCTCGGCCGCGGCGCGTTCCGATCGTGTCTGCGCTTCGTCCATTCATCCTCCTCGGAACGCGACGCTCCCGGGAAACTGGCCCGGGAAACTCTCCCGACAAGAGCTGGTTCTCGGGCGCGCGATCGGCGCTCGCCTCGGGTCAGCTCCGTATGTGATATAAACGACGATTCGATCCGCGTCGAAGGTGTGAATGCGAGACAATAGACCTTTCTCCGCCAAGGCCAAGGCGCGGGCCGGCTTCCTTCCGGCGGACGCCGCGCGCGAGGCCGAGGCCGCACAAGTGCCGGGGCTGCAGGCGCGCATCGCCGCGGCCAATGTGATCGCCGATGTCGCGCAAGGCGGCCACCGGCTGGACGAACGCTTTTCTCCGCAGGCGGTTCCGTACCGGCTGGCGGGAATGGAGCCGCGCGACATCGCGCTCGCGCGCTCCATCGCCTATGTGGGCGTTCGCCGGCTCGGCGCCATTCGCCATGCGCTCGCGGCTCTGCTGGAGAAGGGCCTGCCCAAGCAGGCCGCGCGACTGGAATGGCCGCTCGTCGCCGCGGCGGCGCAAATCCTCTTTCTCGACGTTCCCGATCACGCCGCCGTCGATCTCGCCGTGCGCGCGGTCCGGCTCGAGCCGAAGACCGCGCCCTTCGCCGGCCTGGTCAATGGCGTGCTGCGCAATCTCATTCGCCGGCGCGAGGAGTTTCTCGGCGCCGATCCGCTCGATCTCGACACGCCCGCCTGGCTCGCGCAGCGCTGGATCAAATCCTTCGGCGAGGCGCAGGCGCGCGCCATCGCCGCCATGCATATGCAAGAGCCGCCGATCGACCTCACGGTGAAATCCGACGCCGAAGGCTGGGCGCAGCGTCTCGATGGAATTGTTCTGCCGACCGGCTCGGTGCGTCTGCGCGCGCGCACGCCCATCGCCGAGCTCGACGCTTATGCGGAGGGCGAATGGTGGGTGCAGGACGCCGCTGCCGCTCTGCCGGCGCGGCTGCTCGCCGTCGAGCCGGAGGAGCGCGTGCTCGACATGTGCGCCGCGCCCGGCGGCAAGACCGCGCAGCTCGCTCTCGCCCGCGCGCAGGTAACGGCGCTCGATCGCTCCGCCGAGCGGCTGAAGCTGCTCGCCGCCAATCTGCAGCGCGTTCGCCTGCACGCGGACATAGCGGTGGGCGACGCGGCCTCTTATGCCGCCGCGCGTCCCTTCGACGCCATTCTGCTCGACGCGCCCTGCTCGGCGACGGGGACGGTTCGCCGTCATCCCGACGTGCCCTGGATCAAGAAGCCCGGCGATCTCGATTCCCTCGTCGCGTTGCAATCGCGCATATTGGAGCGCGCCGCCTCCCTGCTGCGGCCCGGTGGGCGCCTCGTCTATTGCACCTGCTCGCTGGAGCCGGAGGAGGGCGAGGCGCAGATCGCGAGCTTTCTGCGCCGTCATCCCGAAATGCGCCGCGCGCCCATCGACGCCGCGGCCGATCGCGTGCCGGCGGAATTCGTGACGCCGGACGGCGATTTGCGCACGCTGCCGTCCTATTGGCCGAATGAGGACGCGCGCCTCGCCGGTCTCGACGGCTTCTTCGCCGCGCGGCTCGTGCGGCGGGACTGACGGAAGGCGAAGGATCGCGCTTCCGCCGCTTTTCTGCTTTTGCGATTCGTGTCATCCCGATCATGATTCGCTTTGCTCCGCACGAGATCGCGGAGCGCGAGGAGGACGCTCTGAGCGAGACGGCCAAAGGCTCTGGACAGCGATTGGCGAACGCCGCCGCGCGCGGCGTCGCCACATTCGCGCGCGCGGTGCGCGGGCCTTATTACGCCGTGCAGGCCATGGGCGTTCGCGCGCCGGAGCGGCTCTATGTGGCGCCGCAGGACATTCGCACCGCCGATCCCACCGTCGCGGATGAAATCTACGCCGGCTATTTTTCTTTCGACGGCAAGGTCGTCGAGACCAATGGGCGCTCGCCCTTCTCTATCGCGCCGCCCTCCGTCGCCTGGCGCCGCTCGCTCGCCGGCTTTTCCTGGCTGCGCCATTTGCGCGCCGCCGATCGCGCGCTCGCGCGCGCCAACGCCCGCGCGCTGGTCGACGAATTTTTGCGCACGCGCACCGATTTCGTGGACGATCCCGCCTATGAGCCGCGCATCGTCGCGCGCCGCACGCTGTCCTTTCTGGCGCAATCGCCGATCCTGCTCGAGGGCGCGGATCAAGATTTCTACGAGCGTTTCATGCGCGCGCTGGCGCGCAATATTCGCTTTCTGCTGCGCGCCATGGGTTCTGAGCGGCGCGCCTCGGACCGGCTGCTCTGCGCCGTGGCGCTCGCGGCTTTCGGCGTCTGCGCCGACGCCGGCCGCAAGTTCGAGATGCGCGCCACCGCTCTGCTGGACGCCGAGCTGTTCCGCCAAATTCTGCCGGACGGCGGCCATATCGGCCGCAATCCCGATACGCCGGTGGAACTGCTGCTCGATCTCTTGCCGTTGCGCCAGGCCTATGCCGCGCGCGGTCGCCGGCCGCCGGAGCGGCTCACCGCCTCCATCGCGGCGATGATCTCCTTTCTGCGCGTGCTGAAGCATGGCGACGGCTCGCTGGCGCTGTTCAACGGAATGGGCCGCGCCCCGCCGGATCGTCTGGCGACGATCCTCGCTCATGCCGACTCCGGCGGCGCGCCCATTCTCGACGCGCCGCATTCGGGCTATCGGCGGCTGCAGGCGGGCGCGGCCGCGGTCGTCATCGACGCCGGCGCGCCGCCGCCGCTGGTCTTCTCCGGCGCGGCCCACGCCGGCTGCCTCTCCTTCGAATTTTCGATCGGCGCCGAGCGCATCGTCGTCAATTGCGGCGCGCCGCCCGCAGGCTCCGACGCGCTGCGCCGCGTCGCGCGCTCGACGGCGGCGCATTCCACCCTCGTCGTCGAGGATCGCTCCTCCTGCCGCATAGAGGCGCGGCCGGGGCGCGGCCGGCCGGAGGAGCGCATCGTCGCCGGTCCCGCGCAAGTAAAGGCGTCGCGCCGCGCCACCGACACGAGCCATGAGCTCGAGCTTTCGCACGATGGCTATGCGCGCGAGCTCGGCCTATTGCACGAGCGCCGGCTGGCGCTGGCGCATGACGGCTCGCAGCTGCTCGGCGACGACCGCCTCGTCGCGCTGCGCCACGGCGCCCGCGCCGAGAATTTCGTGCTGCGCTTCCATCTGCATCCCAATGTTCAGGCGAGCGTGGCCGGCAAGCGCAAGGTGCTGCTGCGCAGCCTCGGCGTCGATCTCGTCTTCGAGGCCAACGCCGATGTGAGCGTGGAAGAGAGCGTCTTCTTCGCCGGCCCGGCCACAGCGCGGAAAAGCGCGCAGATCGTGGTGGATGGGCGCGGCGTGAAGGACGCGCATTTGCGATGGTCGTTCTCGCGGGTGGAGGAGGAGGGGGGTAATTCAGGTTGAAGTACGTTTATGGGACAGTGAATGTTCCATGGTGGCGGCTTATGCGACCAGCGCAGAGATTTCCCGCGCCGGTTTCATAATTAAATTCTGAATTACGAACATCTGGTCGCATTCAGTGCCATTTGAGAATGAATTTCCCCGACTGGCCCGCATATGCAGCCTTGGGGTTGTCTTGCCAACTAAACTCAACCTCAACCGCTAATTCTATATTTTCGGCTAGCAAATAGGTCGCTTTCCAAACCTTGTTTGCTTCCCCCGCCTGTACGGAAATTCCAACGTCTTCGAGGTAAGTATAACCGCTGTCTTCCTTTTTCCCAATGACATGATTGCAAATCAGACGTTTGCCGATTTCCTCCGTCGAAAAATGTCTCTTCGCCTTCCGCAACACAGCTCGGAGAAGGTTGTTCCAGTAGGTTTCCGCAGGCGGAAGCCTAAAGCCGTCGACGACAACCGAATGGACAGTTGTGAACGAGAGGTTGGGAGCAGCAGCGGGGTTGTAAGTGCGGACTGATGCAGCGCTGCTTGCACGTCCGCTTTGCGCCTCCAAGGCATCAAGCGCCTTACCCATTACCGTCTCAATCGTATCGACCAACGGTTCCGCAAAGCTCTGGATACGAGCGAAGAGCTCTGGAGAGATATTTACAGTTGGCATCATACCTATTTCCCCTGCAATGCCCACGCGGCGTATATGGCGTAAAGGCCTTCAGTTCGACATTTAACGATGTATTTCATATAACGGTTAGAGCGCTTTGACAATGCATCAAAGCGCTGTGAGGCGAATTAAATTTGGCCCAAGCTTCCTCGCTGTGCGGAAATCAAGACTTTCGCCACGCGCATCGATCCCCGGCCGATCAACGGTTTGCGCGACACAAAAGTCAGGCGCGAAAAGGCGATCCTCACCGCCACGGGTCGAGCACGGGCGCCCGCGCTCGCGCGAATTCTGCCGCGTCGCGCGTCACCACTGTCAGGCCGTGATGCAGCGCCGTCGCCGCGATGAACAGGTCCGGTTGCGAGAATGTGTGTCTGGATTTGCGGCCGTCCTCGACGAGCAGCCGCCATTTGAGGATCACATCCTCGCTCACGGGCAGCACGCGCCGCTCGAACATCGGCCGGACTCTGTGCGTCAGCCAGTCGCCGAGCTCGGCGCGGCGCGTCGCGTCCTCGACGAGCTCGATGCCGAAACGAATTTCGGCGAGCGTGACGGTGCTGACATAGAGCAGATCGAGCGGTTGCGCGGCGATGAAGGCGACGACCTTCGCTTCGGGTCTGGGGCGGCGCAGCTCCGAGAGAATATTCGTGTCGAGCAGCCAGCCCGTCACAGCTCGACGTCGCGCACCGGCGCCCGCTCGCGCTTCGGCTCGATATCGATGTCGCGGTAGGGCGAGGACTGCATGGCGGCGATCAGGGCCTCGCCGGTTCGCTCGCCCTCGAGGCGGCGAAACTCATCGGCGGCGACGACGACCACCTCGTCGCGTCCATGAATGGTGACGTGCTGCGGCCCCTCGCTGCGGACGCGGCGCACCAGCTCGCTGAAGCGCGCCTTCGCGTCCTGCAGCGCCCAATGGCTCGGCGGGCGCGGCGGCTTTGGCGGAGTGGGTCGGGCCGATCTGGTCATACTGACTAGATTATCACGCGGGGGCGCGAAGGAAAGCCCTTTGACGAGACCGGACTAAATTCCTGCAGCGTGGAAAAATTTTTCCACGCCGCGGCCGAACGGAGCCGCTGCGTCCCGGACCTCCCATCCTCCCGCGCCGAATTTCTGTGCCGGGCGCGAAGCCGCGCGCTTCTTCCGAGAGGGCGCGGTCGGCCAGAGCGATCTGGCGAAAGAGAAGTGCTGATTAGAAGAGGCGTTTCCACCTCCCCCTCGAGGGGGGAGGTCGAGCGCCGCAGGCGCTCGGGAGGGGGTGACGCCCCGAGTCTTCGCCGCGAACCCCACCCCGTCCGGCTATCGCCGGCCGACCCTCCCCCTGAAGGGGAGGGTGAGCGCGCCCCTCTCGTCATTAACCCGGTCGTCCTGCGCGGTCGGCGCCCAGTTGGTTTCTCCCCCCGGCGATCTATGCTAAGCGCCGGGCGATATCCTTTCCCCGCGACGTCTTCGCTCCACAAAGAGGGACCTGAATGCCGGTCGATCTGCGCCGTATCACGAGAGCTCTGCTGTCCGTCTCCGACAAGACGGGGCTCGTCGAGCTGGCGACGGCTCTCGCTGGGCTGGGCGTCGAGCTGATCTCTACCGGCGGCACGCGCAAGGCGCTGGCCGACGCGGGCCTCGCGGTGCGCGACATCGCTGACGTCACCGGCTTTCCCGAAATGATGGACGGTCGCCTCAAGACGCTGCATCCCAAGGTGCATGGCGGCCTGCTCGCGATCCGCGAGAATCCCGAGCATGAGGCGGCCATGCTCGCCCACGACATTCCGCAGATCGATCTGCTCGTCGTCAATCTCTATCCCTTCGAGGCGACGCTGGCCAAAGGCGCGCCTTTCGAGACCTGCGTCGAGAATATCGACATTGGCGGGCCGGCGATGATCCGCGCCGCCGCCAAGAATCACGATGATGTCGCCGTGCTGGTCGAGCCCGCCGATTATGATGGGTTTCTCGCCGAGCTTTCCGCCAATGCCGGCGCCGCCACTCTGGCGACGCGCCGGCGCCTCGCGCAAAAGGCCTATGCCCGCACCGCGGCCTATGATGCGGCGATCTCCAATTGGCTGGCCGGCGCGCTCGGCGAGGCGACCCCGCCCTGGCGCGCCATCGGCGGCCATTTGTCCGAGCCCATGCGCTATGGGGAGAATCCGCATCAGAGCGCCGGATTCTATCTGACGGGAGAGAAGCGCTTCGGCGTCGCCACGGCGAAACAGGCCCAGGGCAAGCAGCTCTCCTACAATAATGTCAACGACACCGACGCGGCCTATGAGCTCGTCGCGGAGTTCGATCCCGCGCGCACGGCGGCGGTGGCCATCATCAAGCATTCCAATCCTTGCGGCGTCGCCGAGGGCGCGAGCCTCGCCGAGGCCTATCGCAAGGCGCTGCGCTGCGATTCCGTCTCGGCCTTCGGCGGCATCGTCGCTCTCAATCGCAAGCTCGACGCCGAGGCGGCGCGTGAGATCGTGAAGATTTTCACCGAGGTCATCATCGCGCCGGAGGCGGACGAGGAGGCGATCTCCATCATCGCCGCGAAGAAGAATTTGCGCCTGCTGCTCGCCGGCGGCCTGCCCGATCCGCGCGCGGGCGGGCTCACCTTCCGCAGCGTTTCGGGCGGCTTTCTGGCGCAGTCGCGCGACAATAGCGTTGTCGACGACCTGACCCTTTCCGTGGCGACGAAGCGCGCGCCGACTTCGAGGGAGCTGGCGGATTTGAAATTCGCCTTCCGCGTCGCCAAGCATGTGAAGTCCAACGCCATCGTCTATGCGCGCGATCTCGCGACGGTGGGCGTCGGAGCGGGGCAGATGTCGCGCGTCGATTCCTCGCGCACGGCGGCCTTCAAGGCCGAGGAGGCGGCGCGCGAGGCCGGCGTGCGGGAGAGCTTCGCGGTCGGCTCGGTGGTCGCGTCCGACGCTTTCTTCCCCTTCCCGGACGGGCTGCTGGCGGCGGCCTCGGCGGGCGCGACGGCGGTCATTCAGCCGGGCGGCTCGGTCAATGACAAGGACGTCATAGCCGCCGCCGACGAGGCCGGCCTCGCCATGGTGCTGACCGGCGTGCGTCACTTCCGGCATTGAGCCGGCCTGCGCTGCGGCGCAATATGTTTCCATAGCCTGTTGTTTTGGCGGGAGGTGCGCGACATCGTGCCGCGTCCCCCGCGCCGCGCATATTGTCGCGCTGTCGCATTTTGCATCGAATAGAGCGCGACTGTCGCAGGCTGCATCAGTCGTTTCCGCTACAAAGCCGATAGCGTGACAATTATGAGGCGATTTCGAGCGGTTCTAATTGCCATAGTGCGCCGCATCGCGCCTAATCATCCCGAAAAATACGACGCTCTCCTCTTGCGAGGCGAGCATAGATCGGGAGCTGTGCTTGAAGTCGAGACGACACATTAGCTGATCGAAAGAGCTCGATCGTCCATCTGCCGCATTTCGACACGCCTTTCCTTTGCGAATGGCGGTCATGCCGCAGTCTCCCCCCACAATTTCGGTTCGATCTCGTCGCGCTGCTCTTGCGAGCGGCGGCGCCCGGTCGCGCCGTCACCGGACTTTCCTTCCCAGGGAAAGAGGCCCGCGCCGCTGGGTCGATGACGAGCGGCTCACTCAATCCTCCCTAACTTTCCCGGCCGTCTCTTCGAAGGGCGGCCGGGACTTTTCGAAAAAAAAAGACGGAAACGCCAATGACAGGAACCGGCGATGTGGCCGCCCCGCGTCCAAAGCGGCTCGAGGCGGCGAATGTGATGGCGGCAGGACTTGCCTTTATTGCGATTTTTACTGGAGCGGCGCGTGCCGACACCACCGATCAGCTGCTCGACCAGCTGAAGGCCAAGGGAATTCTCACCAAGGGCGAATATCGCAAGCTCAAGGCGCGCCATGCGGCCGAGATCGCCGCGCCGGCCCGCGCCGCTGTCGCGAGCCGCGCCGCCGCGCAGCCGGTCGCGGCGCCTTCGGATCATTACATCACGCGGCTCGACAAAGGGATCGGCGCGCGCGTCGGCGCGGTCGACGTTCGCATCTCGGGCCAGCTCGCCTTTTTCGCGACCGAGCAGTTCAAGCAGGCCGGAACGGCGACCATCGCCGGCGGGCTCGGCGGCGGCAGCATCTATAATAATTCCTCCGCCATTCGCTCCGGCCTGCTGCCGAGCGCTCTGGCGCTCAATCTCTCGACCGAGCAGGAGGGCTATAAGGTCTCTTTCTCGCTCGGCCTCTACGCTGGCGGCAATAATATTCGCGTCGGTCTGCTCAACGGCAACAGCTCCGGCGCCTCGGTGGCGCTCGGCACGCCGGGCGTCGATCTGCGCCAGGTGTTCGGCGAGATCAGCTCGCCGGATTTGGGCTCGCTGAAGGTCGGCCGCGATCTCGGCCTCTTCGCCGCAGACGCCATTCTCAACGACTTCACGCTGTTCGGCGCCGGCACCATCGCCGCCAACGCCAGCCCCTCCAACACCAGCCTCGGCCGCATCGGCTTCGGCTATGTCTATGCGGATTGGATTCCGCAGCTCACCTATACGACGCCGGACTTCCATGGCGTCACCGTCTCGGTCGGCGCCTTCTCGCCCTATCAGCAATTCGACAACGCCGGCTCCTATGTGTCGGCGGCCGGCGTGCTTCCCTATTCGGGCGTCATGACCGGGCATGACCAGCCGGGCTTTCAGGCGCGCGTCAAATATGTCGGCGAGCTCGCGCCGGGGATGAAGCTCACCCTGTGGACCTCCGGCCTCACCCAGCGACATCGCGTCGAATCCGGCGACGCCATTTTGCTGCCGCGCGGCGCCGGCGTGCGCTCCATGGCGATAGACGCCGGCGGGCGGCTCGACGTCGGTCCGGTGACTCTGGTCGGCTATGGCTATAAGGGCGTCGGCCTCGGCACGACGGGGCTCTATTTCGACGGCGTCGGCTATGACGGCGAGCGGCGCAAATCCTCCGGCTATTACGCCCAGGCCGGCTACACGCTCTTCGAGCGCCTCACTTTCGGCGGCAGCTATGGCGTCAGCTATCTCGACGCCAATCTCGCCGATTATCCCGGCCGGCTCGGCGATGGCGCGCTCGTCTCCGCAAACGCCTCGACGATCGGCTTCGTGAAATATCGCTTCACCGATTGGGTCACCTTCCAGAGCGAGTTCATACGTTCGGTCTCGCATAATCTGCTGGGGCAGGGGGTGAGGACCAACGCGCTCGTCGCGGGAACGATTTTCTCTTTCTGATCGCGGGGATAGCGGATCTGCCTGCGACAATTTGTGCGGTGCACAAAGCGGGCGGGCTCTCATAATAAAAGGCGGCGGTCGGCCCGGCGACGGTTCGGCCGCCGCCGCCGCGTGATCGGGCGGCCGTGAAAAGGCGTCTCAAATGCCCCTCTATTCCGCCAGCCTGACGGAGGCGGCGCGTGATAAATTCTTCGGCCGCGGCGAGCTGCCGACAGTCGAGCTGAAACAGCCGATCCTGCGCTCCTGGCTGCGCTGCGCGGAGCTCGGCCTCGACGCCGCCAGGCCGTCGCGCGTCGCGCCGCTCGAGCGGAGCGAGCTGCAGATGTTTCTCGCGCGGCACGAGCGGCTGCGGCGCTTGTGCCGGCCCGAGCTCGACGCGCTGAACGCCGAGGCGCATGAGACCGACGCGATCGTCATTCTGGCCGACGCCCAGGGCATGGTGGTCGACGCCATCGGCGATATCGGCTTCGCCGGCTACGCGGCGCAAATTGCGCTGCGGCCCGGCGCGCTCTGGAGCGAGGCCGCCGCCGGCACCAACGCCATAGGCGCGGCGCTGGCCGAGCGGCGGGCCATGGCCGTGCATGGCGGCGAGCATTTCTACGAGAGCCATAATATTTTGAGCGGCGCGGCGGCGCCCATCGTCGATCCGCGCGGCGTCGTCGTCGGCGCGCTGGCGCTCGCCGCTCACGCCGCCGTGCAGCGCGTGCATGCGCTGGGGCTGGTGCGCTTCGCCGCGGAGCAGATCGAGCATCGCTTCTTCGGCGGCGGCGCTTTCGCGGCGGCCACCTTGCTGCGCTTCCACACTGATCCGGCCGTCGTCGGCGCGCCGCGCGAGGGCCTGCTCGCTTTCGACGAGGACAAGCGCCTCATCGCCGCCAATCGCCGCGGCCTCTCCTTCGTGCAGCGCGATTGGTGCGCGCTCGATGTCGCGCGATTGGAGGAGCTGTTCGAGCCGCTGCGAGCCGGGCCGCAAATGGGGGAGATCATCGGGATCGACGGACGGCGCTATTACGGCCTCGCCAACACGCCCGGCGTCTGCCGCGCGCGGCCGACTGATTGTCCCTGGGAGCTGCAGGACATCTGCTTCGAGCCGCCTTCCGCGCGCCTCGCGGAGCACCGCCTGCGCGACGCCGAGCTGTCGGCGATGCGCGCGGCGCTCGACGCTTGCGACGGCAATTTCAGCAAGGCGGCGCGCATTCTTGGCGTGCATCGCAGCACGCTCTATCGCCGCTTGAGCGAGCGGGCGGGGGAGAGGGCGCGCTAGAATCTTTCCGGTCGAGAGGCGCGGCCGCTTCGAGATCGAAGGGCCGCGCCTTTTCGGGCTCGCTCATCCGCGCCGGCTCACTCGCAGACGCGCATGCGGCGGAAGTAGAGGACATTGCCCCAATCGTCGGTCACCGGGCGGCGGGCGATGTAGCAATTGCTGGGCGCCTCGGAGGCGGCGATGGCGCCGAGGGTCAGCGCGGTCAGCGCGCCCGCCGCGGCGACGCCGCCCCAGTAGTGGCCGTGATGACCGTGACGCCAATAGGGGTCCGCCTGGGCGGTGGAGGCGGTGAAGGTCGAGGCGGCGAGAGTGGCGGCCAGCAGGCCGGCGGCGAGGAATTTCTTGGTCATCTTGCGCTCCGTGGCTCGGTGTCGTTCACGTCTCTCGTGAACGTCCCGAACTTACGAAGCGCGACGGCTCGCGGATGTGCGTCTTCGCACCCTGCGGATCACTCCTCGCTCTGCGCGAGCAGCTTCGCCTGATGATCCGTCGTCAGCGCGTCGAAAATCTCGTCCATCTCGCCTTCCATCACGCGATCGAGCTTGTAGAGCGTCAGATTGATGCGATGGTCGGTGACGCGCCCTTGCGGAAAATTATAGGTGCGGATGCGCTCCGAGCGATCGCCCGAGCCCACTTGCGCCTTGCGGTCGGCGGCGCGCGCATTGTCGAGGCGCTGACGTTCTGCGTCATAGAGCCGCGAGCGCAGCACCTCCATCGCCTTGGCCTTGTTGCGATGCTGCGAGCGCTCCTCCTGCATCATCACGACGATGCCGGATGGAATATGCGTGATGCGGATCGCCGATTCGGTCTTGTTGACATGCTGGCCGCCGGCGCCGCCGGAGCGCATAGTCTCTATGTTGAGGTCCTTGTCGTCTATGGCGACATCGACATCCTCGGCCTGCGGCAGCACGGCGACCGTCGCCGCCGATGTGTGAATGCGTCCCTGCGTCTCCGTCGCCGGCACGCGCTGCACGCGATGCACGCCCGATTCGAATTTCAGCTTCGCATAGACGCCGCGGCCGGCGATCTCGGCCACGATTTCCTTATAGCCGCCGAGCGCGCCTTCGTTGGCGGAGAGAATCTCGACGCTCCAGCCTTTGACGCCGGCGTAGCGCTGATAAGCGCGGAAGAGATCGCCGGCGAAGAGCGCGGCCTCATCGCCGCCGGTGCCGGCGCGCACCTCGAGGATGACGCCCTTCTCATCGGCGGAATCTTTCGGCAGCAGAGCGAGCTTCAGCTCATGCTCGGCGCTGGTCAGCGCTTCTTGCGCGACATCGAGCTCGCCTTCGACGAACTCGCGCATGGCCGGATCGATCGCCGGATCGGCGAGCATCTCGCCGGCGCCGGCGATCTCGGCCAGCGTCGCGCGATAGATTTTGATCTTGGCGACGACATCGTCGAGCGAGGCGAGCTCGCGCGAGAGCGCGACGAAGCTCGCGGCGTCCGGCCCGGAGCTGAGCCTGTCGGCGATCTCCTCGTGACGACGCAGAATGAGGTCGAGCTTGTCTTGGGCGAACATGGGGCGAGCCGAGCGAGAGGGTAGGGGATGGCGTGGAGCGAGGCGCGAGCGTCGCTAGCGGCCCCGGTCTTTCGCGCGCGCCCTCGGCTTTTCATCGCTGTGCGGGGCCGGCCCCCTCCCCAGCCCTCCCCCGCTTTGCGGGAGAGGGAGCAGACTGCGCGCGTCATCGAGATTTCGCGCAGCGCCGGCCATTCCCTCTCCCGCGTAGCGGGGGAGGGTGAGGGAGGGCGCGCTTCCGCATTCGAATTGGCCCATGCTCAAACCGGAATATCGCGGGCGGCGGCGAATTCGCGCAAAGTCTCGCGCAGGCTCGGCGCGCCGTCCTCTCTGGCGAGCAGCGAGGCCAGGAACACCTCCGCCTCGTCGAGATTGACGGCGAGGATCATCGCCTTCACCGGTCCGATCGACGACGGCGACATGGACAGCGAGCGATAGCCGAGCGCGAGCAGCGCCAGCGCCTCCAGCGGACGGCCGCCCATCTCTCCGCACAGCGTCACCGTCTTGCCGGCGCGCTTGCCCGCGGCGGCGATGCGCTCCAACGCGCGCAGCACGGGGGTGGAGAGCGTGTCGTAGCGCTTGGAGACCCGCGTGTTGTCGCGATCGGCCGCATACATGTATTGCACCAGATCATTGGAGCCGACCGACAGAAAATCGGCGCGCGCGGCGATCGTGTCGAGCTCCCACAGCAGCGAGGGCACCTCGACCATGGCGCCGAGCTGCACATTGGTCGGCGGCATATGGCCGTGGCGCTCGAGATGCGCGAGCTCGCGATGCGCGATCGCCTTGGCCGCCTCGAATTCCGCGACATTGGCGATCATCGGGAACATGATGCGCACATCGCGTCCGCCGGCCGCCTTCAGCATGGCGCGGATCTGCATGCGCAGCAGGCCCGGCCGATCGAGGCCGATACGGATGGCGCGCCAGCCGAGCGCCGGATTTTCCTCGTCGATCGTCGCCATATAGGGCAGGATTTTATCGCTGCCGATGTCGAGCGTGCGGAAGGTGACCGGGCGGTCCTGCACCGCGTCGAACACGGCCTTGTAGAGCAGGAACTGCTCGTTCATGCGCGGGAAGCGCGGCGCCAGCATGAATTGCAGCTCGGTGCGGAACAGGCCGATGGAGCGCGCGCCGGTCTCGTGCAGATGCGGCACGTCGACGATGAGGCCGGCGTTCATATGCAGCGCGATCTCCACGCCGTCCTTGGTGACGGCGGGCACGTCGCGCAGCTTGGCGTATTGCTCCATGCGGCGGGCGCGCAGCCGCGCCTTCTCGCCATAGGCGGTCTGCACATCCGGCGGCGGTCGGATGTGGACGTCGCCGGTCACGCCGTCGACGATGACGGCGTCGCCCGCCTCGACGAGATCGGTCACATTGGCGGCGAGGCCGACCGTCGCGATGCCGAGCGCGCGGGCGACGATGCCGACATGGCTCGCCGGCCCGCCTTCCTCCAGCACCAGGCCACGCAGCCGCGAGCGGTCGTAGTCGAGCAGCGCCGCCGGCCCCATGTTGCGGGCGATGAGAATGGCGTTCTCGGGGATCGATTCGCGCTCGGCCACATAGCTCTGCCCAGTGAGCTGATGCAGCAGCCGATTGGCGAGATCGTCGAGATCGTGGAGCCGGTCGCGCAGATAGGGGTCGGTCTGGCGTTGCAGCTTGGCGCGAGCGTCGTTCTGCACGCGCTCCACCGCGGCCTCCGCCGTCAGGCCGCTGCGCACGGCCTCGTGCAGCCGGCGCACCCAGCCGCGGTCATTGGCGAAGATGCGCACCGCCTCCAGCACCTCGCGATGCTCGCCGGCGCCCATGCGGTCGCCATGCGCGACCAATTCGTCGATGGAGAGGCGCATCGCCTCGATCGCCGCATCGACGCGCTGGATCTCCGCGGCGATATCCTCGGCGATGAGCTGCTTCACGACGACGCGCGGCTCGTGCAGCACGGCGTAGCCGAGCCCGACGCCCTCGCACATCGGCGCGCCCTTCACCGCCACCGGCCGGTCGAGCGCGAAGCTCTCCGGCGTCTTGGCGATGGAGCGCAGCTCGCCCGAGGCGATCATCTCGGCGACCAGCATCGCCGTCGTCTGCAGCGCCTCTATCTCCTCCTCGGAATAGATGCGCCGCACGCGGTTCTGCACGACGAGCACGCCGAGCGTGTTGCCGCCGCGCAAGATCGGCACGCCGAGGAAGGAGTGGTAGATCTCCTCGCCCGTCTCCGGCTTGTACGAGAAGGAGGGATGCTCCTGCGCCTCGGAGAGGTTCAGCGGCTCGGCGCTTTTGGCGATGAGGCCGACGAGGCCCTCGCCGGCGTGCATTGTGGTGAGATGCACCGCCTCGCGATTGAGGCCTTCGGTCGCATAGAGCTCGAGCCGCTGATCGGCGCGCAGCACATAGACCGAGCAGACTTCCGCCACCATATTGGACGCGATGAGCACGACGATCTTGTCGAGCCGCGCCTGCGCGCTCACCGGCTCCGCCATGACCTCGCGAAGCCGGCGGAGCAGCAAGCGGGGTCCGCCGAGAGCGCTACGCATCCAGTTTCCTTAGTTTCGACAGGCTGTCGCCGCCAGACGAGGGCTCTGCGCGGACGCATCTCCCAAATCTAGAGAACTTCTAAATTTCTGCCCTGTTCCTGTTTCAGCGTATATTGGCCCCGTTCGGCCTCCGCAAGCGCGGCCGCTCGCCCGCTCGCGATACGCAAAGACCATACCGGCTTGCAGAGCGACGACTTAGCCGGTACCAGTCAAAATTCAGACAAGAAGAAATCCGAAAGCCGACCGGTCCACCTCGCGACATTCGGACTTTTTCGGCCTGCGCGCCAGAGACGAGATTCGTGCCGCTATCCAGATATCTGATCGCCCTCCTGTTTCTCGTCCTCTGCGGGTCGCCGGCGCTCGCCATCGATTCCGTGCGCGTGCCGCAGGACGCCTCCGCCATCGACCTCACCCATGCGGTGGAGAAATATTCATCCGAGGGCGACCGCCTCCAGGTGTCGACCGCCCCCGGCTCCGATGGAATCATCCGACGCATCGAGGTGGGCGCCAAGGAAGCGGGCACACGTCCGAGCTGGATCGTCTTCGCGCTCACAAATGATACGGATGAGCAGCTGGAGCGGCTGATCGTCGCTCCGCATTTCCGGCTCCAGGGCTCCGGCGTGATCTGGCCGGATCTCGGCGCGACGCGCATTTCGGCCATCACCGCGAGCCAGGGCTTCCCGCCGGAACATGAGGAAAGCGGGGACGCTGATGTTTTTCGCCTGACCCTCGATCCCGGCACGACGATCACCTATGTCGCCGAGCTGCGCACGCCCAATCTGCCGCAGCTCTATTTGTGGGAGCCGGACTCCTACAAGGACAAGGTGACGAGCCTCACCCTGTACAAGGGCATCGTCATCGGCATCGCGGGCCTGCTGGCGCTGTTCCTGACCATCGTCTTCGTCGTCAAAGGCGCGGTTATCTTTCCGGCGGCGGCGGCGCTCGCCTGGTCGGTTCTGGCCTATGTCTGCATCGATTTCGGCTTTTGGGCCAAGATCTTCGGCGTCGATCCCAACGCCGACCGCATCTGGCGCGCCGGCGCCGAGACGGTGCTGTCGGCGACCTTGGTGGTGTTTCTCTTCGCCTATCTCAACCTCAACCGCTGGCATGTGCGCGCCTGGCATGTCGCCGCGCTCTGGCTGCTGATTCTCGCCGATCTCGTCGGCCTCGCCATTTTCGACGCGCCGGTGGCGGCCGGCGTCGCCCGCATCTCGCTGGCCACGGTCTCGGCGGTCGGCTTCGTGCTCGTCCTCTATCTGGCGACGCATGGCTTCGATCGCGCCATCATGCTGATTCCGACATGGTTTCTGCTGCTGCTCTGGGTCTGCGCGGCGGGCTTCACCGTGGCCGGCTGGCTGACCAATGATCTGGTCTCGCCGGCGCTGGTCGGCGGTCTGGTGCTGATCGTCATGCTGATCGGCTTCACCGTTATGCAAAATGCCTTCGCCAGCGGCGGCCTCGCCCATGGCGCGATCTCCGACACCGAGCGCAAGGCGCTGGCGCTGACCGGGGCCAATGAGATCGTCTTCGACTGGGACGTGCCGGCCGACTACATCTATGTGAGCCCGGAGGTGGAGGAGCAACTCGGCCTCGACCGTGGCGGGCTCGAGGGGGCGGCCTCCTCCTGGCTCGCTCTGCTGCATCCTTTCGAGCACGATCGCTATCGCGCCTGCCTGGACGCGCTGCTCGAGCAGCGGCGCGGGCGCATCAATCAGGAATTCCGGCTGCGCGCCTCGGATGGCCATTATTTCTGCTACCGGCTGCGGGCGCGCCCGGTCATCGGGCAGGATGGCGAGGTCATTCGCGTCGTCGGCACGCTCACCGACGTCACCGACGAGCGCAATGCGAGAGAGCGGCTGCTGCATGACGCCGTCCACGACAATCTGACCGGCCTGCCCAATCGCGAGCTGTTCTTCGACCGGCTGGAGGCGGCGCTGGTCTTCGCCGGGCTCGAGGCCGGCCTGCGGCCCACTGTGCTCGCCGTCGATATCGACCGTTTCCGCCAGATCAACGAGCAGGTCGGCGTCGCCACCGGCGATTCGATCCTGCTCACCATCGCCCATCGCCTGACCCGGCTCCTGCAGCAGCAGGACACTCTGGCGCGGCTCGACGGCGATCGCTTCGCCATCATCCTCGTCTCCGAGACCAACGCCGACCATGTGATCGCGCTGGCCGATTCGGTGCGGCGGACGCTGGCGACGCCGGTGCGCTTCACCGATCGCGAGATTTCGCTGTCGGTGTCGATCGGCGTGGCGCTCTTCGACAAGGAATTGCATCCCGACCGGCACGAAATGCTGGAGGACGCCGAGATCGCGCTGCGCCACGCCAAAAAGCTCGGCGGCAATCGCATAGAGGTGTTCCGCCCGGCGATGCGCGCGCAGCGCTCCGACCGGCTGACCCTCGAGGCCGATCTGCGCCGCGCGCTGGAGCGCGGCGAGATCAAGGTGTTCTTCCAGCCGGTGGTGCGGCTCGAGGATCGCACCATCGCCGGCTTCGAGGCGCTGCTGCGCTGGGACCATCCGCGTCTCGGCCAGCTCGATCCGAGCGAGTTCGGCCAGGTCGCCGAGCAGACCGGCCTCGTCGTCGATTTCGGCCTTTTGGCGCTGGAGCGCACGGCGCGCGAGCTCGCCGCCTGGCAGCGGGCGCTCGCCGTCGATCCGCCGATCTTCGCCTGCGTCAATATCGGCTCGCGGCAATTGCTGCGGCACGATCTGCTGCGCGACGTCAAAAGCGTGCTGATGCGCAACGACATCGTCAAAGGCAGCCTCAAGCTCGAGCTGAGCGAAGGGCTGGTGATGGAAAATCCCGAATACGCCGCGCAAATGCTCGGCCGCATCAAGGAGCTGGGCGCCGGCCTCGCGATGAGCGATTTCGGCTCCGGCTATTCCTCGCTCGCCTATCTGCAGAGCTTCCCCTTCGACACGATCAAGATCGGCCGCTCCTTCACGCGCCAGACCGGCAAGGGCTCGCGCGCGGTGATTCTGCGCTCGCTCATCTCGCTGGCGCATGATCTCGGCATGGATGTCGTCGCCGAGGGCGCAGAGACGGAATCGGACGCTATCGAGCTCTATCAGCTCGGCTGCGCCTATGCGCAGGGCTACGCCTTCGGCCGCCCGATCAGCCCGATGGAGGCGCGCAGGCTGGTGGGCGCGGCTCCCGAGGCGGCGTAGGGCGGACTCTTCCTTCTCCCGGAGAAGGTGGCCCGACGAAGTCGGGTCGGATGACGGTCCTTTCGAATATCCATACGCTTTGCGTCATCGCGCAAATAATCGTAAACGGCGGGAGCGGCGCGAGCCCTCATCCGACCCTCGCTGACGCGAGGGCCACCTTCTCCCCGAGTGGGAGAAGGGGCGCGCGCTGGTTTTTGATGCTCGGATGTTGTCATGGCCTCTGATGACGCTTCTTCCCGTAAGCGCGGACCAAGACCGCCGACGCCGATCGAAGATCTCTCGCCTCGGCGGGCGAAGCTCGAATATTCGCGGCTCGCGGAACAGCTCGCCGAATATGACCGCCGCTATTATCAGGAAGACTCCCCCGCAGTCAGCGACGCCGACTATGACGCGCTGCGCCAGCGCTATGAGGCTTTAGAAAAAGCCTTTCCCGAGCTTGCTTCCGACGCCTCGTTGACCAAGAAGGTCGGCGCCGCGCCGGCGGAGAAATTCGCGAAAATAAAACATGTCGTGCCGATGCTCTCGCTCGGCAATGTCTTCGCGGATGAGGACGTCCATGAATTCGTCGCGCGCGTGCGGCGCTTTCTGGGCTTCTCCGACGAAGCGCCGCTCTTCTTCACCGCCGAGCCGAAAATCGACGGCCTCTCTTGCTCGCTACGCTATGAGAAAGGCGCGCTCGTCTATGCCGCGACGCGCGGCGACGGCTATGAGGGCGAGGACATCACCGCCAATATTCGCACGCTCGAGGAAATCCCGCAGCGCCTCAATGGCGAGAGCTGGCCGGATGTGCTGGAGGCGCGCGGCGAGGTCTATATGCGGCGCGAGGACTTCTTCGCGCTCAATGAGAGACAGGCGGCGGCGAATAAGCCGCTCTTCGCCAATCCGCGCAATTCCGCCGCCGGCTCGCTGCGCCAGCTCGATCCCAAGGTGACGGCGAGCCGGCCCTTGCGCTTCTTCGCCTATAGTTGGGGCGAGGTCAGCGTCATGCCCGCCGACACGCAATATGGCATGGTGCAGGCGCTGGCGAGTTTCGGCCTGCCGACCAATCCGCTCACCAAAATTTGCGTCGGCGCCGATGAGATGCTCGCGCATTTCCGCGATATAGAAGCGCGCCGCGCCACGCTCGGCTATGACATAGACGGCGTCGTCTACAAGGTGGACGATATCGGCCTGCAAATTCGCTTGGGCTTCGTCTCGCGCGCGCCGCGCTGGGCGGTGGCGCATAAATTTCCCGCCGAGCAGGCCAAGACCATTGTGCGCGGCATAGACATAAATGTCGGCCGCACCGGCGCGCTGACGCCGATCGCGCGGCTGGAGCCGGTGACGGTCGGCGGCGTCGTCGTCTCCAACGCCACGCTGCACAATGAGGACGAGATCGCGCGCAAGGATATTCGCGTCGGCGACACCGTCGTCGTGCAGCGCGCCGGCGACGTCATTCCGCAGATCGTCGAGGTGGTGCTGGACAAGCGGCCGGAGGGGACGAAGCCTTACGAGTTCCCGCATGTCTGCCCGGCCTGCGGCTCGGCTGCGGTGCGCGAGATCGACGAGAAGGGCGTCGCCGATGTGGTGCGCCGCTGCACCGGCTCGCTGGTCTGTCCGGCGCAGGCGATCGAGCGCTTGAAGCATTTCGCCTCGCGCAACGCGATGGATATCGAAGGTCTCGGCGACAAGCAGATCGAGGCTTTCTTCGAGGAAGGTCTCATTCGCACCGCCTCCGAAATTTTCACGCTGGCCGAACGAAACCGAACGAGTCTGACTAGGCTCGAGAATCGCGAGGGCTATGGCGAGACCTCGGTGCGCAATCTCTTCGCCGCGATCGACGCGCGGCGCAGCGCGCCGATCAATCGATTCCTCTTCGCGCTCGGCATTCGCCATGTCGGCGAGACCAACGCCAAGCGCCTCGCGCGACATTTCGGCGATTTCGCCAGCCTGCGCGACACGGCGCGCGAGGCCGCGCCTGGAAGCGAGGCGCGCGAGCGCATCGAAGCGATCGAAGGCATTGGCGGGGTGGTCGCCGAGGCGCTCTATGATTTCTTCGCCGAGCCGCACAATGAGCGCGAGATCGACGCCCTGCTGCAGCATGTGACGCTGGAGCCCATGCCGCAGATCGAGAGCGCTTCGCCGGTCGCCGGCATGACGGTGGTCTTCACCGGCGCGCTGGAGAGGCTGACGCGCGATGAGGCCAAGGCGCAGGCCGAGCGCTTCGGCGCGAAAATTTCCGGCTCCGTGTCGAAGAAGACCGATCTCGTCGTGGCCGGGCCGGGCGCCGGCTCCAAGCTCGCCAAGGCCAAGGAGCTCGGCGTCGAGGTCATCAGCGAAGAGGAATGGTTTTCGCGCACGGGGCAATAGGGGCGCGATCGACCGGCGCTGCGCCAAATGATAAGATGAGCCGATATTGCAGAAGCACGGGCGCTCCCTTCTCCCACTTGTGGGAGAAGGTGGCCCTCGCGTCAGCGAGGGTCGGATGAGGGACCGACCCGCCGCAGCGATCTCGAAAAGTTTTTGAAGCGCCGCCGATCGCCGCCGCCCTCATCCGACCCGGCTACGCCGGGCCACCTTCTCCCGCAAGCGGGAGAAGGAGACGCGCGCGAAGATTGCTGTTTGTGAGGACAGAATGAGCCAGCTCTCACCGGAAAAAATCCTCGGTCTCGGATTCGCCTTTTGGAATTCGAAGGTCCTGCTCACGGCGGTCGAGCTCGGCCTCTTCACCGTCCTGGCGGAAGGCCCGGCCGACGCCGAAACGCTGCGCGCCCGGCTCGCCCTGCATGAGCGTTCGGCGCGCGATTTCTTCGATGCGCTGGTGGCGCTCGGAATGCTCGAGCGCGAGAACGGCCTTTATCGCAACACGGCGGAGACGGACCTCTTCCTCGATCGCGCCAAGCCGAGCTATGTCGGGCAGATATTGGAAATGTCCAATCTGCGCTTGTTCGCGAGCTGGAACCGCCTCACCGATGCGTTGCGGAGCGGTAAGCCGCAGAGCGAGAACGCCGCCGACGGCGATTTTTTCGGCGCGCTCTACGCCGATCCGCAAAAGCTGCGCGGCTTCCTCGCCGCGATGAGCGGCATAAGCGCCGGTCCGGCGCAGGCCATCGCCGCGAAATTCCCTTGGCGGAATTACAAAAGCTTCGTCGATGTCGGCTGCGCGCAGGGCATGGTTCCTGTCACGGTCGCGCGTGCGCATCCGCATCTTTCCGGCGGCGGCTTCGATCTGCCGCAAGTGCAGCCGGCGTTCGATGATTTCGTCGCGCAGAACAGCCTATCGGAGCGGCTGCGCTTCTATTCGGGCGATTTCTTCAAAGATGCGCTGCCCGAGGTCGACGTCATCGTCATGGGGCATATTCTTCACGATTGGAATCTCGAGGAGAAGCGCCTGCTGCTCGCCAAGGCCTATGAGGCGTTGCCGAAGGGTGGGGCGCTCATCGTCTATGAGGCGCTGATCGACGACGAGCGCAAGACAAACGCCTTCGGCCTGCTGATGAGCCTCAACATGCTGATCGAAACGCCCGGTGGCTTCGATTACACCGGCGCGGATTGCCAGGGCTGGATGCGTGAGGCCGGCTTCTCGCAAACGCGCGTCGAGCATTTGCTGGGGCCGGATTCGATGGTCGTCGGCGTGAAGTGAGCCACTCGATTCTCGCGGAGCGCGCCCCCTCTCCCACCCTCCCCCTCTCCCGCAAAGCGGGGGAGGGTCGGGGAGGGGGCGCTCGAGCAACGACTGCTCGCCTCTACGGGCATTCCTTCTGCACGCGGCCGAGCGCGTCCGAGAGGCCCTTCAGCGAATAGCTGTCGGTCGTGACATTGCCCTTGGCCGAGGGCGCCTTGACGACGAGCTTCGTGCCGCTCTTCAGCGCCTCGACGAATTCTTTCTCTTTCGCCGGATTCTTCACCCAGGCGTTGGAGCCTTTGGTCACGAGCTCGAAATTGTCGCCGTCGATGTCGGCGCTGGCGGCGCCGCCGTCCTTGGCCGCGAAGCCGAGGATGATCGCCACCTCATTGCGCACGCCTTCGCCGGGCCGCGTCGAGATGAAGACATAGGCCTTGTCGCGCTGCAATTTCGCCGGCTGGCGATCTTTCGGCTCGGCGAGCGCATAGCAGGTCTTGTCCTTGCCCTGCCCATGCGCGGTCATGGCGTTCCAATCGCCATAGGAACCGATGGCGGTCGGCGTCTTGGCGCCGGGCTTCTCCTTCTCGGCCGGCTTCTCCTTGCCCGCCGCCTTGGCGTCCCTGCCGCCCGAATCTTTGCCGCCCGAATCCTTGCCGCCATGGTCCTTGCCGCCTTTGACAGGCTTGCCGTTCTTGTCCTTGGCGGGCTTGGCGTCCGGCTCCTCGGACTCGTCCGCGGCGGCGGCCTTTTTCGCATCCGCGGGCTTCTTCGCCTCGGCGGTCTTTTTCGCGTCCGCGGGCTTTTTGGCGGCGTCCGGCTTTTTCGTCTCCGGCTTTTTCGCCTCCGATTTGGCGGGCTTCTTCTTGTCGGCCTTGGGTTCGGCGGCCGCATCCTCGGCCGCCGGCTTTTCTTTGGCGAGCGCCGGCGCCGCGACAGTGAGGCCGAGGCCGGCGACGAGAAGGAGGGGAAGGAAAGAAGGGCGAATCATGGCCGCAATTCTATCGCCCGCGCCTGTGGCGAACCAGTGGCGGCGTCACAGATGAAGGCGGATCGCTGGAATGTTTCCTGCTTGGCGCGTGCGCGCGAAAGACGCGCGCGAAACGGGATGCTTCCATGGCCAGACGGCATATTCTCTATATCGAGCGCGGCAAATTGCCGGATCGCGCCGCGCATCAAAAGGCGATCGACGCGGCCAAGATCGGCGTCGCGCTGGATCACGACTACGCGCCTTTCGCCGTCGAGGGCTATTTGCCCTGCACATATGACGGCGAGGACGCCGGTTTCGACATTCGCTTCTCGGAGCGCGACCCCGCCGCGGCGCTGTCGCCGGAGCTGGCCGCGGCGATCGGCGGGCGCGATGCGCAGATCGCCATCAAATGGTCGAGCGACCCTCGCGAGAAGATCGCGGCGCTGGCCTTCAGCGCCGCGCTCGCCAAGGATTTCGAGGCGATCGCCCATGATCCCGAGAAGGACAAGATCATCGCCGCCGACGCGCTGCTGAAGCAGGCGAAGGCGGCGCAGGACGAGCTATAGTCTCAGCGTTTCCGCAGCAGGACCAGCCGGCCGTCGACCGGCCGGTTGGCCTCTATGCGGATCGTCGTCGCCCGCGAGACGAGCGGGACGAAGTCCTTTTGCGAGAGCGCCTCTATATAGGCGGGATCATGCGCGAAACGGCCGGCGGGATCGAGCGTGTAATCCGCGCCGGCGCCGGTCTCGAAGCTGAATGCGAAGACCCCGCCCGGCGCGAGACGCGCCGCCGCGCCGGCGAACAGCGCCGAGAGATCGCCGAGATAGATCAGCATATCGAGCGCGACCACGAGATCGAAGCGCTCGTCGCAGCCGGCCAAAAACGCCTCCGCGTCCTGCTCCACGAGCCGCGTATAGAGTCCGCGCTCGCGCGCTTTCTCCAGCATGCGGGGGGAGAGGTCGACGCCGACGATCTGCGCGCCGAAGCCGGCGAGCATGGGCGCCGCGAGGCCGGTGCCGCATCCGAGATCGAGAATGCGCGGAAAGCTGCTCGCGGTTTCCGCCAGCAGAGGCTGCAATGTTTCCGGCACGCGATAGTCGAGCCTCTCCGTGAGGTGACGGTCGAAGTCCGGCGCATAGAGATCGAAGCAGGCGGCGATATAGGCCGGCGAGGCGCGCTCGCGCGGCGTCCCGCGCAGCGCGTCGAGATGGAAGGGGATGATCTGATCGTCCGGCGCCGCGCGCAGCAGCGCCTCGCCGAAGCGAATCGCCGCCTCCTTGTGGCCGAAGCCGCAGAGCGCGCGGAACACCACGCGGCCGATGCGCGCGTCCTCCTCCGCATGAAGGCCGGCGGCGCGCCGATAGGCGGCGAAGGCGTCCTCGGGCGAGGCGTGCAGCGCCGTTTCCACGCAAGCGGCGAGCGCATATTTGCGGACGATCGCCGCTTCCTCGGGCAGAGCGGCGGCGGCGGGCGCCAGAGCGGCGCGCGCGCCTGCGAACTCGCCGATCAGATAGAGCGTCTGGCCGTAGCAGGCGTAGAGGCCGGGCGTGGCGACGCCGCGCTCCAGCGCGCCGCGCAGCAGCGTGACGGCTTCGTCATAGCGGCGGCTCTCGAGGCAGATGAGGCCGAGCCCGGTCGCCGCCTCGGCGCAGGCGGGGTCGAGATCGAGCGCCGCGAGATAGGAATGCTCGGCGGTGGCGGTCTCGCCGATCTCGTTGCAGAGGCTGGCGACGGTGAGCCAGACCTGCACGCGGCTCGGATCGCGCTCCAGCGAGGCGATGAAGCATTGCAGCGCGTCGGCCTTGCGGCCGTCGAGCCAGAGCACCGCGCCGAGATCGGCGAGGAGATGGGCGTCCTCGGGCGTCAGTGAGGCGGCTGTCGTCAGAGCGGCGACCGCGCCGGTCACATCGCCCTCCTGCCAGAGGCCGAGGCCGAGATAGCGCAAAGCTTTGACCGGCGATTCGCCGGCGTCCATCATTTCAGCGAAACGAGGAAAGCGCGCGCGCCAGACCGCGAGCGTGTCGATAAGGTCCGGCGGCGACGGCGGAGAAATATGCAGACTCATGCGGCTATGCTCCCGAAACAAACGGGACATATCCTGCCGCGCCGAGCTGTCGTCAGGCTGGCCTAGCCGACCTTTGTCGCGGTCATCATGTAATTCACATCGGTGTCGTGGCTCTTGCGCCAGCTGCGCGTCAGCGGCTGGAAGCTCATGCCGGAGCGGTCGATCTCGCGCAGCCCGGCGCGGCGCAGCCAAGCGGACAATTCGTCGGGCCGCACGAATTTGTCATGGTCGTGCGTGCCGCGCGGCACCCAGCCCAGCACATATTCGGCGCCCAGAATCGCCAGCGCATAGCTCTTCAGCGTGCGGTCTATCGTGGCGAGAAACAGCATTCCGCCCGGCTCGACCAGCGAGGCGAGCGTCGCGACGAAATCGCTCTGTCCTTCGACATGCTCCAGCACCTCCATGGCGACGACGATATCGAAGCGCGCGCCTTCCGCGGCCAGCGCCTCGGCGGTGCTGTTGCGATAGGCGATGTCGAGGCCGGAGCGCTCCGCATGGCGGCGCGCCACCTCTATATTATTGGGCGCGGGATCGACCGCCGCGACATTCGCGCCCAGCTCGGCCAGCGATTCGCTCAATATGCCGCCGCCGCAGCCGATATCGACGAGCCGCAGCCCCGCGAGCGGCTGCGCGTCATGACGGTCGCGGGCCGCGCCGTCCACGCGAAAATGCCGGCAGGCGAGATCGCGGATGTAATTGACGCGGACAGGATTGATGTCGTGCAAAATGCCCATTTTGCCCGTGGCGTCCCACCACAGCTCGCCGAGCCGGTCGAAACGGTCGACGTCTTTCGGGTCGACGCTGGCGGAATGGGGGCGGTCATGATGCTGCGGCACGCTTGTCCTCTTTTGTTCGGCCTTGGCGGCCGCTCTCGCGATCTGGAGCTCTCCCTCGTGCTTCGAGACGGCTCCTTTGGAGCCTCCTCGGCATGAGGGAGAGGATTGCTCCCTTCACCAGTGGCGCTCCTCATGCTGAGGAGCCCGCGTAGCGGGCGTCTCGAAGCACGCGGAACCCCGCCGCGGCGTTGACACCGGCGACGGGGGCGTCACATATACGCCCGCTTTTGGTCGGATGCGAGCGGCCATCCGGCTCGCCCCGAGCCGGGCCCGTGTTTCCAATCTAGGTCGGTCATGGCTCGTCTGGTGATGAAATTCGGCGGCACCTCGGTCGCCAATGTGGAACGCATCCGCAATGTCGCGCTCCATGTGAAGCGCGAGGTGGAGGCGGGCTACAAGGTCGCCGTCGTGGTCTCGGCCATGTCCGGCAAGACCAATGAGCTGGTCGCCTGGTGCAAGGACGCCGCCGCTCTGCACGATCAGCGCGAATATGACGCCGTCGTCGCCTCCGGCGAGCAGGTGACGGCCGGCCTTCTGGCCATCGCCCTGCAGAATCTCGGCCTTGCGGCGCGCTCGTGGCTCGGTTGGCAAATCCCGATCCTGACCAGCGACGCCCATGGTTCCGCGCGGATTCAGTCGATCGATGGCTCGGCGCTGCTCTCCGGCTTCGATCGCGGCGAGGTCGCGGTCATCGCCGGCTTCCAGGGAATTCATCAGCCGAGCGGCCGCATCACCACGCTCGGCCGCGGCGGCTCGGACACCAGCGCCGTCGCCGTGGCCGCCGCGATCGAGGCGGATCGCTGCGACATTTATACGGATGTCGACGGCGTCTACACCACTGATCCGCGCGTCGTTCCCAAGGCGCGGCGCATGGAGCGCATCGCCTTCGAGGAGATGCTGGAAATGGCCTCGCTCGGCGCCAAGGTGCTGCAGGTGCGCTCGGTGGAGGTGGCCATGGTGCATGGAGTCCGCACCTTCGTCCGCTCGTCCTTCGACGATCCGGCCCGTCCCAACAGCGGCACGCTGATCTGCAAAGAGGAGGATATTGTGGAAGCCCAGGTCGTGACCGGCATCGCCTTCTCGCGTGACGAGGCGCAGATCACCCTTCGCGGCGTCGCCGACAAGCCCGGCGTGGCGGCCGCGGTCTTCGTGCCGCTGGCCGAGGCCGGCGTGAATGTCGACATGATCGTGCAGGTCGCCTCCGACGCGACCATGACCGACATGACCTTCACCGTGCCGGCGGCCGAATATGAGCGCTGCCTCTCCATTCTCGAGAAGGCCAAGCCCTCGATCGGCTATGCCGGCCTCGCCGGCGCCAAGGATGTGGCGAAGGTCTCGGCCATCGGCATCGGCATGCGCAGCCACGCCGGCGTCGCCGCCCGCGCCTTCAAGGCGCTGGCCGAGAAGGGCGTGAACATTCGCGCCATCACCACATCGGAGATCAAATTCTCCGTGCTGATCGACGCCGCCTATACGGAGCTCGCCGTCCGCACGCTGCATTCGCTCTACGGCCTCGACGCCGAGTGAGGTCGCTGCGAATTCGTCGCAATCGCCGCGTAATTGTCGAGACCGAGCTTTTTTTGAAGTAGGAGCCGAGCATGGATGAATTGATCGCCCGCATTTCCGCAGCGCTCGGCGTCGAGCCCGAGACGGCGCGCCTCGCCGCTGGTCACGTGCTCGGCTTTTTCCGCAAGGAATTCCCGGACGGTCCGGCGGCCGATCTCATCGCCAAGCTGCCCGGCGCCGAGGAGGCGATCGCGGCGGCCGAGGCCGCTCCGGCGGCGGATGGCGGGCTGCTCGGCGGCTTGCTGGGCGGGCTCGGCGGCCTCGTCGGCGGCTCCAAGGGCGATCTGATGGCGCTCGCCGGCCGGCTCTCCAGCGTCGGCCTCTCCATGGATCAGAGCCAGGCGCTGGCCAAGGAGTTCTTCGCTCACGCCGAAGGTCTGGTGGGCAAGGAAAAGCTGAAGGAAATTACCGATTCGGTGCCGGGGCTGTCGCAGTTTCTGTGAGGCGTCCGTCATTGCGAGGAGCGTAGCGACGAAGCAATCCAGAGCCGCTGGCGTGGCCCTGGATGCTTCGCTACGCTCGCAATGACGCTCAGCCTCGTGCGCGTCGCAGCTGCGACAGGCGCAGGCCGAAGGCCCGCAGGCAGACGGCGAGAACGCCCGCATAGACGAGCGCTCCCGCTGCGCCCAGCAGTAGCAGAGCGGCGATATCGCGCATCGGCCCGAGGCGCCCAGCCAGCGCCATCGCCGGCCCGTAGCCATAAAAGGCCGTCGCCAGCAAAGGCGCGCTGGCGCAGAGGCTCGCGATGGAGACGCGCAGAAACGTCTCGTCGAAGCGCATCGCCCCGCGATGCAGCGCGAGGCCGATCAGCGCCGCGAGATTGATCCATAGGCCGACGGAGGTCGCAGTGGCGAGGCCCGGCGCGCCCATCGGCTCATAGAGCGCGATCTTCAGCCCCACATTCACGACGACAGCGCCGAGCGCGACATACATTGGCGTCTTGGTGTCGCCATGCGCCTGAAAGCTCGCGCGCGCGGAGGCGATCAGCACCAGCGCCATCAGCCCGCCGCCATAGGCCGCGAGCACATCGGCGGCGGCAACGGCGTCTGCGTGGGTGAAGGCGCCGCGCAGGAAGACGCCGCTCATGATCAGCTCGGGGATCGTCACAAAGGCGATGAAGAAAGGCGCGGCCAGAGCGACGGTCAGCGCCATCACGCGATTTTGCGCCGCATGGGCGCCGTCCTCGTCGCCGGCGGCGATGCGGCGGC
Source organism: Methylosinus sp. DMC45 (assembly GCF_056313885.1). Classification (NCBI taxonomy): domain Bacteria; kingdom Pseudomonadati; phylum Pseudomonadota; class Alphaproteobacteria; order Hyphomicrobiales; family Methylocystaceae; genus Methylosinus; species Methylosinus sp. DMC45. The sequence goes on along the minus strand of NZ_JBQUZK010000019.1, from coordinate 36,485 downwards.
TCATCTCCGGCAGCAGCACTGTGCCGGCCGCGAGGCCGATGACGCCATTGGGCAGCTGATAGATGCGATCGGCGTAATTGATCGAGGAGACGCCGCCGTCCGGCAGCATCGACGCGATGATCGTATCGGCGAAAATGGCGATCTGCCCGCTCGCCGAGCCGATCACCGCCGGGCCCAGCATCAGGAAGAATTCACGCACGCGCTTCCAATGCGGCCGCGCGAGGCCTTCCATCACGCCGATCATGCGGGCGTTGGCCATCAGCAGGGCGAGCTGCAAGACGCCGGAGATGGTCACGCCCCAGGCGGCGGCATAGGCCGCGCTCGGAAACAGAAAGGCGACGGCGAGCGCCGCGATCATGGTGAGATTGAGCAGATTTGGCGCGAAGGCGGGCGCGGCGAATCGGCCATTGGCGTTGAGCGTGCCCTGATGCAACGTGACCAGAGTCATGCAGAGCAGATAGGGGAAGGTGATGCGCGTCAGCGAAACGGTGAGCGCGAGTTTCGGATCGTCGAAGCCCGGAGCGAGCAGACCGACGAATTGCGGCATGAAGGCGTAGGCGAGGATGAGCAGCAGGATTTGCGAGGCGAGCAGAAGCGTGAACACCTCGCTCGAGAATTCTTTCGCCGAGTCTTTCCCTTGCTGCTCGAGCGCCTTGGAATAGCAGGGGACGTAAGCGGCGTTGAAGGCGCCTTCGCCGAAAATGGCGCGGAAATGATTGGGCAGCTTGAAGGCGACGAAGAAAGCGTCCGCCGCGAGCCCGGCGCCGAGAATGCCCGACAGCATCACATCGCGGAGAAAGCCGGTGATGCGCGAGAGCAGCGTGAAGCCGCCGACGGAGAGAAGATTGCGGATCATGGAACGACCACGATTCCCCTCATGCTGAGGAGCGGCCGCAGGCCGCGTCTCGAAGCACGAGGGGCTCCAGAAGGCGGAACCGATAGATGCGGCGCGCTTCGAGACGCGCCTTTCAGGCGCTCCTCAGCGTGCGGGTGACTCGGGAGCCCTATATTCATTTGAATGGTCTCGCAGGCTCATCGTCCTCCACCCCCACCCGCTCAGCGACGAGATAGAGCGGGCGTCCTTTCACCTCGCCGAAAATGAGCGCGATATACTCTCCGAGTACGCCCAGCGAGAACAATTGCATTCCGCCGAGAAAGGCGATGGAGACGATCAGCGAGGCGTAGCCGGGGACATCCACGCCATAGAACACCGTGCGCCAGAAATAATAGGCGGCCATGGCGAGCGCGAAGGTCGAGACGATGATTCCGATCACCGCCCAGACCTTCAACGGCACGGAGGAGAAGGACATGAGCCCGTCGAGCGCGAAGCGGATGAGCTTGGCGTAATTGAATTTGGAGCGGCCCGAGGCGCGCTCCTCCACTTCGAAAGGCACGCCGATCGATTTGAAGCCGATCCAGGCGAAGAGGCCTTTCGAAAAGCGCGCCCGCTCGCGCATGCGCGAGAGCGCGTCGATCGCCTGGCGGTCGAGCAGGCGGAAATCGCCGGCGCCGCGCGGCAGCGGCGTCTCGCCGAAACGATCGAAGAGGCCGTAGAAGAGATTGGCGAAGAGCGTTCGCATCAGCGGCTCGCCGGCGCGGTCGCGGCGCACGCCATAGACGTTCTTATAGCCCTCGCGCCATTTGGCGACGAATTCGGCGATCGTCTCCGGCGGATGCTGGAGGTCGGCGTCCATCAGCGCCACGGCCGCGCCGCGGGAATGGTCCAGAGCGGCGGCTATGGCGATCTCCTTGCCGAAATTGCGGCTGAAGGACACTGCTTTGACGCGGGCGTCCTCTCTATGCAATTCGCGCAATCCCGCGAGCGTTTCGTCCGAGGAGCCGTCATCGACGAAGACGATCTCGAAAGAGGCGGCGCAACGCTCCAGCACGGGCTTCAGCCTGGCGATCAGCGGGCGAAGATTGGCCGCCTCGTTGAAGACCGGAATGGCTACGGATATCTCCGGCGGATTTTCGGCTTTATCGTCCATCGCTCGCCTTATAGGTTCGAACCGGGCAAGAGAAACGGGCAAGACCTAGGCGGGCGCGCGAAAATGCGCAAGCGCGCCGAAGCCGGGAGGACGGGGAAGGAAGATGGCGGCGCAACGTGCGGTCGCGCTCTGCGCGGATGATTACGGCCTCTCCATGGGCGTCAGCCTCGGCATTCTCGAGGCGCTGGACGTCGGACGGCTGACGGCGGTCTCGGCGCTCACCAATGTCGATCGCTGGCCGGCCATGGGGCGCGAGCTGGCGCGCCGCCGCCATGACGCCGACATTGGCGTGCATTTCAATCTGACGCTCGGGCGTCCGCTCACCAATATGCCGAAATTCGCGCCCGGCGGCGTGTTTCCGCCGCTGCGCGAGGTGATTCGCGCCGCCATGCGCGGAAAGCTGCCGATGGAGGAGATCCGCGCCGAGATCGACCGTCAGATCGACCGCTTTTACGCGGTGATGGGCCGAGCGCCGGACCATCTCGACGGGCATCAGCATGTCCATGCGCTGCCCGGCGTGCGCACGGCGCTGTTCGACGCGTTGGAGAAGCGCGGCCTCACGGGCGAGAAGCTGTGGCTGCGCGACGCCGGCGATCGGATGCATCGCATCGTGATTCGCGGCGCCGACATGCGCAAGGCCATGGTGGTCCGCGCCATCGGCCGCGGCTATCGGCGCGAGGCGGTGGCGCGCGGCTTTCTGCTCAACGAAGGCTTCGCCGGCTTTTCCGATTTCGATCCGCGCAGCGATTACGCCGCGCAATTCGAAACCTATTTGCGCGCGCCCGGCAAGCGGCATCTGGTGATGTGCCATCCCGGCCGCGTCGACGAGGATTTGCGCGCGCAGGACCCGGTGACGGTGACGCGCGAGCAGGAGCTCGCCTTTCTGCTCTCGCCGCGCTTCGAGGAAGTGATGCTCAATCGCAGCGCGTCGCTCGCGCGGCTGCGACGCGAGGTGTGATACGGCTTCGCCCGATCGGCTCGCATCACGCGCGGATCAGCCGATCTCTATATCGAGGCCGAGATCCAGCGTTTTCGCGGAATGCGTGAGCGCGCCGACGGAAATGAGATCGACGCCCGTCTCCGCTATCGCCGCGATCGTCTCCAGCGTGACGCCGCCGGACGCCTCCGCGCGCATTGCGCCGCCGATCAGCGCGACCGCGGCGCGCAAAGAATCGGGCGCCATATTGTCGAGCAGCACGATATCCGCGCCTTCGGCGCGGACCTCCTCGAGCTGCGCGAGCGTGTCGACCTCTATCTCTATCTTCACCATATGGCCGGCGAAGGCTTTGGCCGCGCGCAATGCGGGGCCGACGCCGCCGGCGACGGCGATGTGATTGTCCTTTATCAGCACCGCATCATCGAGGCCGAAGCGGTGATTGGCGCCGCCGCCGCAGCGCACCGCATATTTCTCGAATGCGCGCAGCAGCGGCGTCGTCTTGCGCGTGTCGCAGACCTTGGCCTTCGTATGCGCGATTTTCTCCGCATAGCGCGCCGTGAGCGTGGCGACGCCACAGAGCCGGCCGAGGAAATTCAAGGCGACGCGCTCCGCCGAGAGAATGGCGCGCGCCGGGCCTTCGATATGGGCGAGAACATCGCCCTCGCCGATGCGCGCGCCGTCCTGCGTCGCGGGCGTGAAGACGACGGCGGGGTCGACGAGGCGAAAGGCGGTCGCCGCCACCGCGAGGCCCGCGACGACGCCGGCTTCGCGCGCGGCGATGACGGCGCGGGCGCTGGCGGTCTCGGGGATCGTCGCCTGAGTGGTGATGTCGCCGGCGCGGCCGAAATCCTCGGCGAGAGCGGCGCGCACGGCCTCTTCTACATGCAGGGCGGGGAGCGTCCAGGGGGCTGTCATCGCGGCGTCCGAGCTGAAGCGAGCCTGAAGGCTCGCGGTCCGAGGCGCGCGCTGGACTGCGAGCCTTCAGGCTCGCATCGACGGCGCTGAGACGCGATCATCTCAGCGCCTCCTCGGCGATAGCGCGCGCTTGCGCCATCGTCATATAGGAGCGATGCGCGAGCGCGTCCTCGGCCCGCGGAAAATCGGAGCGGAAATGCGCGCCGCGGCTCTCGCGCCGCGCCAGCGCCGCGCTCGTGGCCAGCAGAGCGGTCAGCGCCATATTGCGCAATTGCGCATTGGCTGTCGCCGCCTCTATGCGCAGGATCGCCCGCGCCGCGCGCGTGAGCCCGATCGCATCACGGATAACGCCGACATCGCGCGCCATCACATCGCGTAATTCATCGACGAGGCTCTGCTCGGGCGCGTCGGCCGCGTCGGACGACGGGGCGGGGGCGGGCGCGGCCTCGATATTCTGCTCGCCTATGTCGTTCGCGATGCGCGCTGCGAACACCACGGCCTCGAGCAGGGAGTTGGAGGCGAGGCGATTGGCGCCATGCACGCCGGTGGAGGCGACCTCGCCGGCCGCCCAAAGTCCGGCGAGCGACGTCCGCCCGCGCGCGTCGGTGGCGACGCCGCCCATGTGATAATGCGCGGCGGGCGCGATCGGAATGGGCGCGGTCACAGGATCGACGCCGCCGGCCATGCAGCTCGCATAGACGGTCGGAAAGCGCGCGGGAAACTCCGCGCCGACAGTAGCGCGCGCATCGAGAAAAGCGCCGCCTCCCGCTGCGATCGATGCGAAGACTCCGCGCGCGACAATGTCGCGCGGCGCGAGCTCGGCGGCCGGATCGATCTCCGCCATGAATCGATGGCCGGCGCGATCGACGATGATCGCGCCTTCGCCGCGCAGAGATTCCGTCGCCAGCGGCGCTGGATCGACGCCTATGTCGATCGCGGTCGGATGGAATTGCACGAATTCGGCGTCGGCCACGAGCGCGCCGGCGCGCGCCGCCATTGCGAGGCCGATTCCGCGCGCTTCCTTTGGATTTGTGGTGACGCGGTAGAGATGGCCGATTCCGCCCGTCGCCAGCACTGTGGCGGGCGAGAGAAAATCGTGCAAAAGGCCGTCGCGGCCGCGCGCGCGCAGGCCGATGACGCGACCATCATGGGTCAGCAATTCCTCCGCGGAAAAGCCTTCCAATAATTCGATGGAAGGCGTCGCGCGAACGGCGGCGACGAGCGTCTCCATTATCGCGCGGCCGGCCGTGTCGCCTTTCACGCGCACGATGCGCCGCTCGGAATGAGCGGCCTCGCGCGAAGGCGTGAATTTGCCGTCGGCGCGATCGAAAGGCACGCCATAGGAGAGAAGATCTTCGATGCGCGCGCGGGCTTCGCGCGCCATGCCGAGCGTGACGTCCGCATCGACGATGCCGGCGCCGGCCTTCAGCGTGTCCTCGGCGTGGCGCTCCGGCGAATCCGTGTCGAGCACGGCCGCGGCGACGCCGCCCTGCGCCCAGAAGGACGCCGCGCCTTCGTCGATGGAGCCTGGAGTGAGCACGCGGACGCGGCGCGGCGCGAGCTTCAATGCGCAGAAGAGGCCGGCGAGGCCGCCGCCGACGATGAGGATGGGAGTCTGTGTCACGTTGAACGCTCCCGAGCGTGCGCCGCGCCCCCTCCCTCACCCTCCCCCGCCTTGCGGGAGAGGGGGCGGCGGGCGTTGCGGGAAATGTCGATGACGCGCGGAATCTGCTCCCTCTCCCGCAAAGCGGGGGAGGGGTGGGGAGGGGGCGCGCCGATCATCAGTCGATCGCTACGGCTGCGAGCTTGGCGAGCGCCTCGCTCTCCTTGGCGATGGCCGCCGCCACCAGCGCGCGCGTGCGCTCCGGCAAGGGCAGGGCCAGCGCGGCGCCATGGCCCTTGGGCGACATTTTGCACAGCGTCTTGCCGAGGATGTCGACGATCTTGTCGTCGTCATAGTCTTTGTATTTCTCGTGGAAGTCGTCGAAATAATGCTCGAGGAAGACGATGGCCGCGACATTCTCCAGCGCTTGGGAATCGCGATCCTTCTTCAGCTTCTCCTTGCGGATGATCGCGCCGACATGCGCGATCTCGTCTTCCGCATAGCCCTGAGCGCGCATGAGCTCGCCGACGAGGCGCGCGTGATGCGCGCGGCACTCCTTGCGCCAATCATTGTAGCCGTGGCGGCCGAGCGGGAAGCTCTCGCGCGGAATATCCCAGCGGCGCAAATGCTGCGCGCGCGTCGCGATTTGCAGCAGTTCCGAGGCGTCGGGATAGAGCGCGGCGAGGCGCGCCGTCATGCGCTCGGCGTAGACGATCTCGAAAGCGCGCTCGGCGCCGTCGATCGTCACTCTGCGCGGATCGTCGGCGTTGGCGGCGTCGATCGCTGCGATCAGAGCCTCGTATCGAGCCGTCATGGCCGCGCTCCTCGAGAGATGCGAGCCTGAAGGCTCGCGGTCCAATGTGCGCCCGGGACCGCGAGCCTTCAGGCTCGCAAATCCATCACCCCAGATCGATCATCCGCTGCACGGAGACGCGCGCGCGCGCGGCGATCAGCGGATCGACCGTCACCTCCTCGCGGATGTGGACCAGCGCGTCGAGAATCTTCGGCAGCGTGATGCGCTTCATATGCGGGCAGAAATTGCAGGGGCGGATGAACTCGGTTCCCGTCGTCTCGGCGGCGACATTGTCGGCCATGGAGCATTCGGTGACGAGCAGCACGCGCGCCGGCTTTTTCGTGCGCACATAATCGATCATCGCCGCGGTCGAGCCGGCGAAATCGGAAATCTCCACCACCTCGCGCGGGCATTCGGGATGGGCGATGATCTTCACGCCCGGATGATCGGCGCGATAGGTCTCGAGCTCTTCCGCGGTGAAGCGCTCATGCACCTCGCAGGCGCCGCGCCAGGCGATGATCTTGACCTTGGTCTGCGCGGCGACATTCTCGGCGAGATAGCGGTCGGGCAGCATGATGACGCGATCGGAGCCGAGGCTCTCGACGACCTTCAGCGCATTGGAGGAGGTGCAGCAAATGTCGACCTCCGCCTTCACATCGGCGGAAGTGTTGACATAGGCGACGATCGGCACGCCCGGATATTCGGCGCGCAGCGCGCGAACGTCGGCGGCGGTGATGGAGGCGGCGAGCGAGCAGCCGGCCTCGAGATCGGGCATGAGCACCACTTTCTCGGGGCTCAGAATCTTGGAGGTCTCGGCCATGAAATGCACGCCGCCCTGCACGATGATCTCGGCGTCGGAGGTGGCGGCGAGCTTGGCGAGCTGCAGGCTGTCGCCGACGAAATCGGCGACGCAATGATAGATTTCCGGCGTCTGATAATTATGGGCGAGAATGACGGCGTTGCGTTCCCGCTTCAGCTCGTTGATCGCCTTCACATAGGGCGCGTGATACGCCCATTCGATCGCCGGCATGACCTTCGCCACCCGCTCGTAGAGATGGGCGGTCGCGGCCTCGACCTCCGTGCTCCAGGCGAGATTGGGCATGGGCAGCACGGGAAAGCGCTGCGCCGCTCCGACGAGCGCGCCGATGGCGGGCGCATCGAGGCGCTTCTCCGGGAAGGTGAGGGTCATGGACCTTGCTCCATCCTCACTTATGCTCAATTCGAGCATAAGTCGGTCGATCAAAATCTCCTTCGGGCGCCGCCCGACGGAGGCTTATTTTGTAGCTTAAGTGTCATGGCGCGTTTGAGCAACCCTCGCCAACCACTCTTCGCGCTACAGATATGCTCGCACTGAGCATATGTCAATCGGCTCGAGGGCGCGCGCCGCTGTGCGAGAATTCGCGCAAAAAAGCCCAGGGCCGGGGGGCGGCCATGGGCTGTCGCGTCTCGACTGAACGCCTTTATCGGGCGAAGACGGCGCCCTTGCGCTTCAGATAGTTGCGGTCCACATAGCCGGACTTGCCCTCATAGGTGACCTTGCACCAGCTGGTCATCCAGCCCTTTTGGCAGGCGGAGGCGGCGACCTTCTGGCCCGGCGGGATTTGGGCGATGGCCTTCCAATTTCCGCCGGGGCCGGAGCGCACGGTTGTGGTGTCGCGGGTGACGAGCGGGGCGACGATGACATTCTTCATCGTCGGCTCCAGCGTGTTGGCGGCGACGAAGCCGCGCTTGCCCTTGTAGCGGATCTGGCACCAATCGTGTTTCCAGCCCGGTCCGCAGTTGTCGAGCCGTATCTTGGCGCCGGCCGGGATTTGGGCGATGACCGGCCAGCGTGCGCCGGGGCCGGAGCGCATGTTGGAGAAATCCGTGGCGACGGTGGTCGCCGCCATGGCCGTGGCGGCGCAGAGGGAGAGAGCCGCCGCGAGAAGCGGCGAGCCGAGCCGAATTTGCATGGCGATCTCCTGTTTCGTGAAAAATTCGGGGAAAGAGCGTCTCTGAGACGGGCAAAGGCGAGAACTCTTTTTCATCCCCTTTGGTTCCGCCGTCGCTTTCGAGCGATCGTCTCGAGGATTTCTCAACCATGAGCGCGCGGCGGGAAGGCTGGCCAGCGCGCCGGAAACTGTTATAGACGGCGGCATGCCGCAAAAACCGCATCCCGCCTTCCCGCATCGCCATCTGCTCGGCATAGAGGGGCTGTCGCGCATCGACATTCTCACTCTGCTCGATATGGCGGAGGAGGCGATAGAGGTCTCCCGCCAGGTGGAGAAGAAGCGCGCCACGCTACGCGGCCGCACCCAGGTCAATCTCTTCTACGAATCCTCGACCCGCACGCAGGCCTCATTCGAGATCGCTGGCAAAAGGCTCGGCGCCGACGTCATGAACATGTCGGTCGCCAATTCCTCGGAGAAGAAGGGCGAGACGCTGCTCGACACGGCGATGACGCTCAACGCCATGCGGCCGGATATTTTGGTGGTGCGCCACGCCCGCGCCGGCGCCGTGCATCTTCTGGCGCGCAAGGTGGATTGCGCCGTGGTCAACGCCGGCGACGGCGCCCATGAGCATCCGACGCAAGCGCTGCTGGACGCTTTGACGATCCGCCGCCACAAGGGCCGCATCGAGGGGCTCACAGTGGCGATCTGCGGCGATGTGCTGCATTCGCGCGTCGCGCGTTCCAACATCATTCTCTTGAGCGCGCTGGGCGCGCGGCTGCGCGCGGTCGGCCCCTCCACGCTCGCGCCCGATTCGCTGTCGCGGCTCGGCGTCGATGTGTTTCACGATATGCGCACGGGGCTCGCCGGCGCGGATATTGTGATGATGCTGCGGCTGCAGCGCGAGCGCATGAATGGCGCCTTCGTGCCGAGCAGCCGCGAATATTTCCATTTCTTCGGCCTCGACGAGGAGAAGCTCGCCTATGCCGCGCCCGATGCGCTGGTGATGCATCCGGGCCCGATGAATCGCGGCGTCGAGATCGACTCGAGCGTGGCTGATGGCCCCCGCTCGCTCATAAGGGATCAGGTGGAAATGGGCGTCGCCGTGCGCATGGCGGTGCTGGAGGCGCTCGCGCAGCATCTGCCGAATGTGTAGTATGCGCCTGTTTCGCCGATCGCAGAGGGGCGCCGCATGGTCTTTGTCGTTCGCCTGATCACACTGTTTTCTGAAAGCCTGTTGCAGCAGTTCGTCAATGGCGTCGGCATCGTCGCCTTGATGGTCGCGCTGGCGGTCGGCTTCTTTCGCCTGTCCTGGTGGAAGAGCGCGCTGATTCTCACCTTCATCTTCGGCTTCGGCGTCGAATATCTCTTCGAAGGCTGGATCAAATTCTCCGACAAGGCGGAGAGCGCGAGCGAGCGCTGGCCTTGGATGCTCTTGATCTATTTCTTTATTGTCTTCGTCGCCTATTGGGTGGGCCGCTTCGGCCGCCGACATTTGGAGCGCCGCGGCAAGGCGGCGCCGCAAAAACCGCATACGCATTGACGCGGTTTCGGTGTGGATGCTTTGCATTCCACATGGGTCGTCATTGCGAGGAGCAGAGCGACGAAGCAATCCAGGAGCCCGCCCTATGGCCCTGGATTGCTTCGCTCGCAATGACGGGCGATCCGAGCCGATGCGGCCCGGATCGCCGGGGCCGGGATCAGACGCCCTCGAACAGCGCGGTCGAGAGATAGCGCTCCGCGAAGTCGGGGATGATCAGCACGATATTCTTGCCTTCCGCTTCCGGCCGCGCGGCGATCTCGAGCGCGGCCGCCACGGCGGCGCCGGAAGAGATGCCGACCGGAATGCCTTCGAATTTGGCGAGCTGGCGCGCGGTGTCGAAGGCCGTCTGATTGCCGATGGTGATGATCTCGTCGATGACCGTGCGGTCGAGAATCGGCGGCACGAAGCCCGGGCCGATGCCTTGAATCTTATGCGGTCCCGGCGGACGGCCGGACAGCACCGCCGAATCCTCGGGCTCCACGGCGACGACCTTGAGGCCGGGGCGGCGCGGCTTCAGCACCTGGCCGACGCCGGTGATGGTGCCGCCGGTGCCGACGCCGGAGACGAAATAATCGATCTCGCCTTTGGTGTCGTTCCAGATTTCCTCGGCCGTCGTGACGCGGTGGATCTCGGGATTGGCCGGATTCTCGAACTGTTGCGGAATGACCGCGTCGGGGTTTTCAGCGGCGAGCTCGGTGGCCTTGGCCACGGCGCCCTTCATGCCCTGCGCGGCCGGGGTCAGCACCAGCTCGGCGCCGAGCACGGCGAGAATGCGGCGACGCTCGATCGACATGGATTCCGGCATCACCAGAATGAGGCGATAGCCGCGCGCGGCGGCGACGAAGGCGAGCGCGATGCCGGTGTTGCCGGAGGTCGGCTCGATGAGCAGATTGCGGCCCGGCGCGATGCGACCGCTCTTCTCCAGCGAGTCGATGAGATTGACGCCGATGCGGTCCTTGACGCTGGCCAGCGGATTGAAGAATTCGAGCTTGCCGAGAAGATTGGCCTTGACGCCCTTCTCCTTGGCGAGACGGTCGAAGCGCACCAGCGGCGTATCGCCGAGCGTCTGCGTGATCGAATCATAAATGCGGCCGCGCCCCGGTTTTTCCGAACGGACGTAAATCGGCGCCGATACTGCCTCTGACATTGGGTGCTCCTGGAATAGTGTTGGTCGCTGACGCGCTTGTCGCAGAGCTTATCCTGCAATGGCTTCTTCGGCCACCCGGCGCGCGCGGGGAAAAGCGATGGGCGGGGCGGTTTCCAGCGGCAGAGCGGTCGTCGCCTTGATCCGCTCCATGGCGAAGCGCGACACGACATTGCGCAGAGGCGCGATCGCGATCAGCCGCTTGTAGAATTCGTCGAAGGCGACCATGTCGGACACGACCACGCGCAGCATGTAGTCGACGTCGCCGGCCATGCGATAGAACTCCACCACCTCCGGCATGGCCGCGACGGCGCCGGTGAAACGGTCGAGCCAGGCGTCCGAATGCTCGCCGGCCACGATGGAGACATAGACGCTGAGGCCGAGGCCGAGCTTCTCGGGCGAGAGCAGGGCGACCCGGCCCTGCAGAACGCCGCTCGCCTCCAGCCGCTGAATGCGCTTCCAGCAGGGGGTTTGCGACAGCCCGACCTGCGCCGCAATGTCGGCGATGGAGAGGGAGGCGTCCTCCTGAAGTATCGAAAGAATGTGGCGGTCGATGGCGTCCATGGCGCGTCCCGTGGCTTTCGAGAATGATTTTCCTATAGTCCACAAAAATACTATAACATGTCAAGGTAAGAAGTTGCGCTCGAGCCGGATGGGCCGGGCTGTGACGCCAGCGTTACCAATCCCGCTCCCAACCGCGAAATTGGCGAGTGGAGGGCGGCGCGGCCGGCGAAGGGGCGTTCGGCCGCCATTTTTCGATGTGTTTTATAGGCTGTAGAAGAAAACCATCATTCGGCTCCGCGCGGCTGGACCCTGGGCGAGCGGGCCGCCAGTGGACAATAACCGCGCAATGGCGCCATTTTGCTGTAGAATCCGTTCGCCGGAGAATAATTAACCCCTGACGCCGGCGAGGCGGATGCGAGGAGACGCCGCTCGATGTTGACGAAGAAAGCGAAATACGGATTGAAGGCGATGGTCTATCTGGCCGGCTTCGAGCCGGGGCGGACGGCGCTCGTCACCGATATCGCCGCGGCGAATCAAATCCCCAAGAAATTTCTCGACGCGATCCTCGGCGAGCTGCGCAACGCCGGCTTCGTCCATTCCAAGAAAGGGAAGGGCGGCGGCTACACGCTGGCGCGCGCGCCGCAGGACATGCGGGTCGGGAACATCATCAGAGTGCTGGACGGGCCGCTGGCGCCGATCCAATGCGCCAGCCGCACCGTCTATCGCCGCTGTGACGATTGCGAGGACGAGGCCCGCTGCACCGTGCGCCTGCTGATGCTGGAGGCGCGCGACGCCATCGCCAATGTGCTGGACAATCGCACGCTGGCGCAGATGCGCGCGCTCTCCGAGGGCGATCCCGCCGGCGCTCTGCTCGGCGAGCTCGAGCGGAATTGAGGGGAAGGCGCCGGGCCGCCATGGACATGGGCGCGGCGCGAACCTATAAAGCGCACGGCCGAGCTCTTGCAGCGCGGCGAAGCGAATGCGTTCGGCGAGAGGAGCCGGCCCGTCCGAACGCCTTCTTTGGAATTTTGGCGTCTTTCATGAGGCGGGGCGCCCGCGGCGGACCGGCGGCCGTCGTCGAGACCCCCCGCGAGAGGCCGGCGCGACGCCGGAAGGTCGATGGCCGAAGCTGCTGAGCTCCACGCAGAGACGAATTCGCAACAAGGCGCGGCGACCGCCGCCCTGCGCCAGACGATGGTCGAGCGGCAGCTGCGCACATTCGACGTGACGGATCTGCCGCTGCTGCGGCGCTTCCTCACTGTGCCGCGCGAGATTTTCCTGCCGCACGACCTCGCTCCGCTCGCTTATTCCGATCTCGCGCTGCGGCTCGAGAACGAGCATGGCCGCCCCGGCCGGGCGCTGCTGCCGCCGCTGGTGCTCGCCCGCCTGTTGCAGGACGCCGGCGTTCGCGAGACGGATCGCGTGCTCGACATCGCCGGCGGCACTTTCTACTCCTCGGCGCTGCTGTCGCCGCTGGCGCGCGAGATCGTCGCCCTCGAGGACGACGCCCGCCTCACGGCGACGGCGCGCTCCTATCTGCAATTCGTCGGCGCGGCCAATGTGCGCGTCGAGACCGGCCCGCTCGCGGCCGGCGTTCCCGCCGCCGCGCCCTTCGACGTCATCATCGTGCAGGGCGCGGTGGAGGCGGGCCTCGATCGTCTCTTCGAGCAGCTCACCCCCGACGGCCGCCTGCTCGCCATCGCCAAGGCGGAGCCGGACTCCGGCTGGGCCGTCACCCGTTTCGATCGCTCCGGCGGCGCCCCGGCCGGCGCGCGCGCTCTGTTCGACGCTTCCGCTCCCGTTCTGGAAGGCTTTGAAAAAGCGCCGGGTTTCGTGTTCTGAGGGCGAGCGTTCCAAAGCCTTCGTCGTTTCGGCTTGGAATCGCCCTGTTTCGAGCGTCGTGTTCCGTGAGTAGGCCGTAGGGCTCGCCCCGCGCTCTCGTCGAGCGCCGGGCGCGCTTTGTTCCAGAGCGGGTCTTTGTGGAATGCGTATCGTCGAATTGCGTCCGTCGTCCTGGCTCGGGCTGTGGCTTTTCGTCCTCGGCCTCGCGTCTCCGTCCGCGGCCGGCGCGGAGACGCTGAAGGAGGCGCTGGCGCGCGCCTATCACGGCAATCCCGATATGAATCAGCAGCGCGCCAATGTGCGCGCCAAGGACGAGGACGCGCCCAAGGCGGCCGCCGGCATGCGTCCCAAGGCGAGCATTTCGGCGAGCGTCGGGCCGCAGAACTCCAACATCAAGATTCCCGCCGGCCGCAGCCAGCTGACCGGCCAGCGCACCTATATGTACGACGAATATGTCGGCTATCCGCGCGGCGCGACGCTGAGCCTCTCGCAGACTCTCTATGACGGCGGCCGCACCGGCAATTCCGTGCGCCAAGCCGAATCGGGCGTCTACGCCGCGCGCGAGGGGATGCGCCTCACCGAGCAGGCGACGCTGCAGAACGGCGCCACCGCCTATATGAATGTTCTGCGCGACACGGCGGTGCTCGATTTGCGCAAGAACAATGTCGCCGTGCTGGAGCAGCAGCTCGAGCGCACGCGCGACCGATTCGCAGTGGGGGAGGTGACGCGCACCGACGTCGCCCAGGCCGAATCGACTCTCGCTCAGGCGCGCACCGAGCTCTATGGCGCGCAAGGGCAATTGAAGACCAGCGTCGCCACTTATCGGCAGATCATCGGCGCCGAGGCGAAAAATCTGCAGCCGGCGCAATCGGTCGAATCGCTGCTGCCGAAATCGCTCGATCAGGCCATCGCCGTCGCCATCGTCGAGCATCCGGGCGTCGTCGCCGCGCAACATCAGGTGGATGTCGCCGCTTCTGCGGTGAAGGTCGCGGAAGGCGCGCTGGCGCCGACTCTCTCGGTCGCCGCGCAGCTCTCACAGCAATATGATTCCTTTCTCGGTTCGCCCGCGACCCGGCAATTCTCCGCCGGCGCGAGCGGACGGCTCGATGTGCCGATCTATCAGGGCGGCGCCGAATACGCGTCGATTCGCCAGGCCAAGGAGCAATTGGGCCAGGCGCGCTTCAACGCCGATCTGCAGCGCGACAGCGTGCGCGCCAGCGTCGTCTCCAGCTATGCGCAGCTGGAGACGGCGAAAGCCTCGATCGTCTCCGGCCAAGCCGCTGTCAAGGCTGCGGAAATCGCTCTGCGCGGCGTGCGTGAGGAGGCGCAGGTCGGACAGCGCACCACGCTCGATGTGCTCAATGCGCAATATGCGCTGCTCAATGCGCGCGTCTCGCTCATCATCGCGCAGCGCGATCGCGTCGTCGCGTCTTACGCGGCGCTCGGCTCCATAGGGCGCCTCTCGGCCGACAGCCTGAAGCTCGATGTCGTCGCTTATGATCCGACGACGCATTTCGAGCAGGTGCGCGGCATGTGGATCGGCGTCGACTCGCCCGCCGAGCGCTGAGCGCCGCGCGACGAGGCCGCGCTGCGTAAAAAATCGTGTGCATACACCCTTACGCACAACCCCTGTGGTTTTACCAAAGGGGGGAATCATCCGATGATGCGACTCGACGCTCGAAGTGAGCGGAGAAGAATAGCGCGCGGCGATGATATTGCGGAGCCGTCGCCGCGAGACGGGAAGCAGCACATCTCATGAGCGCAATGAACGCTTCGATCACCGCGCCGGCGCTCGACGCCGAGCGCCGGTCGCACGAGCCGTCGATGGAGGAGATCCTCGCATCGATCCGGCGCATCATCGCCGACGACGACGCTTTGCCCGCCGCGAGGCGCGACAAGGAGAAGCGCCCGGCCGAGCCGCCGCAGCGCGAGGAGGCGCCGCCCGCGCCTGCGCCCGCCTTGCGCGCGCCCGTCGCCGCTCGTCCTGCGGCGCCTACGCCGATCGCCGCCGCGCCGGATCCGGCTCCCGTCGCCGTTCCCGAGGCCGAGCCCGCCAAGCCCGCCGAATTCTGGCTGCGGCCGGCCGCCGCTCCCGAGGCGGAAGCCGCGCCGGCTCCCGAATCGGCCGATCAGAGCCGCTGGTCCGAGGACACGGCCGAGGAGGTCGTGGACGAGACGCTCGACGAGCCCGTCGTCGCGGCGGCCGAGGAGCCCTATGTGCAGGACATAGCGGATGAGCCGGTCGAGGAGCAGATGATCGCGAGCATCGAGCCGAGCCCGGCCGAGCCGGCCAATGACAGCGACCCCACGCCGCTCGTCTCGACCGACGCGGCCATGTCGATCGGCGCGCATTTCCAGGCGCTGGCGGCGAGCATCGTCATCAGCGAGGCCGATCTCATCGAGCGCTATGCGCAGGACATGTTGCGGCCCATGCTGAAGCAATGGCTCGACGACAATCTGCCGCATCTCGTCGAGCGCCTCGTGCGCGCGGAGATCGAGCGGGTCGCGCGCGGGCGGCGCTGATCGCCGATTCGGCGAGACCCAGGCCGTTAACGACGCTTATACAATGTTCGCGCAAAGTGGCGGCATGTTCGCTCGTCATGTTCTGCGCTCTTTCGTGATCCCCCTGCTGCTCTACGGAGCGGCGGGGCTCGTGGCGAGCTATTTCGTCTGGCACGGCGTCAACGGCCAGCGCGGGCTCAAGACCGGCGTCGAATATGAGCAGCGCATCGCCGAGCTGCGCGCCGAGCTCGGCGGGCTGAAGGCCGAGCGGGCCCAATGGGAGCGGAAGCTCGCGCTGGTGCGCGGCGACGTCGTCGACGCCGATATTCTGGACGAGGAGGCGCGTCTGGTGCTCGGCCGCGCGCATCGCAACGACATTGTGATTCTCACGCCGCCTGCGCGTCGCTGAGGACAGCGCCGCGAGACCGCTCGTTTTCGTCTCGCGCTCGAGCTATTCTGCCGAAGGCGGAGCCCTCGCGCGATGCGGGAGGGACGAGGGCTCGCTCACGCCTCACACGCTCCCAGATAATGTCCAACGACGACGAGGACGGGCGGCCATGCCGGCAGCGGACAGGAACGCGAAATTCGCCGATGTGGCGGGCGCCGCCGAGGGCGCGCAGGCCGAGGGCGGCATTCTGGCCTTCACGCGCGATCAGGAGCTTTCCGCCTATCGGGCGATGCTGCTGATCCGGCGCTTCGAGGAGAAGGCCGGCCAAATGTACGGCATGGGCCTCATCGGCGGCTTCTGCCATCTCTACATCGGCCAGGAGGCGGTGGTCGTCGGCGCGCGAATGTCGGCGAAATCCACAGATCAATTCATCACCGGCTATCGCGACCACGGCCATATGCTCGCCTGCGGCATGGAGCCGAGGCGCGTGATGGCGGAGCTCACCGGGCGGCGGGGCGGCTATTCCAAGGGGAAGGGCGGCTCCATGCATATGTTCTCGCGCGAGAAGAATTTTTACGGCGGCCATGGCATCGTCGGCGCGCCGGCCCCGCTCGGAGTCGGCCTCGCTTTCGCCGATCTCTATCGCGGCGACGGCTCCGTCTCGCTGACCTTCTTCGGCGACGGCGCCGCCAATCAGGGCCAGGTCTATGAGAGCTTCAACATGGCGGAGCTCTGGAAGCTGCCCATCGTCTTCATCGTCGAGAATAATCGCTACGCCATGGGGACATCCGTGGAGCGCTCCTCCGCGCAGTCGAATTTTTCGATGCGCGGCACGGCCTTCAACATTCCCGGCCGGCAGATCGACGGCATGGATGTGCGCGCCGTCGCCGCCGCTGCGCGCGAGGCGCTCGACTGGTGCCGCGCCGGCAAGGGGCCTTTCCTCATCGAGGCGCAGACCTATCGCTATCGCGGCCATTCCATGTCCGATCCGGCGAAATACCGCTCCAAGGAAGAAGTTCAGCGCGTGCGCGAGGAGCACGATCCGATCGAGCAGGTGCGCGCCCGGCTGCTGGCCGGCGGAGCGAGCGAGGACGAGCTGAAGCAGATCGACGCCGCCGTGCGCCGCATCGTCTCCGAGGCGGCGGATTTCGCGACCAATGATCCAGAGCCCGATCCGAGCGAATTGTGGACGGATGTGGTGGTGTAAGGAGGCGGCGATGTTTGGATGGTTTCGAGGAAAGCCGCAGCCCGTGTCCGCGCCGGCTAAGCCCGCTGTCGCGGACGATTGCCGAGTCCTTTCGGATGACGACGCTCCACACTTTCAAAGAGCGCTCGAGGAGCTTGCGGGGCTCGGCCTACGCTTTAGCGCAGAATACGAGGGGCGCTTATCAGAGTTGGCCGAGGACATAGCGGAGATCGAGTCTGGACAATCTGTTCCAAAGACTTTTTCCCCAGACGACTGGGTTCGTATGGCGTTCTTCAGCGTCGTCGACTATGAGGACGAAAACGAAACTATAGTATTCGAAAACTCTTTTCATGAACAAATCGACTACTCCGACACAGATGGCGTGGGATTGCTGCGATATGCCGAAATGGCGTGCAATCTCGTCGCTTTGACGGGCCACGACTGGATTGTCGATTCAGTGAGCGTCGAAAATCGGGCAAATGGCTATCGAAGTGAGGTTTTCCTCGGTCCAGCGGAGCGATCGGCGGACGAATGGAGCGAAGGCGAGGCTCCGATTGAGACCGGCGCCTCGCTCATTGTGACACTGCGAAAGGGGACGCAGGCTACTTCATTCGATCTGCGACAGATCGAACCCAAATGGCCCAATCTTCGAGCGCTCGTCCAAGGACTCGACGCTGCCCTCCCACCTTCTGCCGTTGGACGCTTCCTGATCTGGGACGGTGATAACGTCATCTATCTTCAACCTGACAAGGCGGAGAAGCTCGGGGCCTATTGCGGCGTCGAGTTTATGGCGCCCGAGAAATTCGCGAGCGCTCATCCATGACCATCAATGTCCTCATGCCGGCGCTCTCGCCCACGATGGAGCAGGGCAAGCTCGCCAAATGGCTCAAGAACGAAGGCGACAAGGTCAAGGCCGGCGATGTCATCGCCGAGATCGAGACCGACAAGGCGACGATGGAGGTGGAGGCCGTGGACGAGGGCGTGCTCGCCCGCATCCTCGTGCCGGGCGGGGCCGAGAATGTCGCCGTCAACACGCCCATCGCCGTCATCGCCGAGGAGGGGGAGGAGGTCGGCCCCGTGGAGGCTCCGCCTTCGACGCCGGCTGCCCCCGTCGAGGCCGCCGCGCCAGCGCCTGCGAAGGCGCCGGATATTCCGGCCTCCGCGCCGCAGGAGGCCGTCGCCGCCGCCGCTCCCGTTGCGCCGGCCGCGACTGCGGCCGAGCCCGCCGCTCCTTCGCGTGCCGTCGCCGTCCCCGAAATTCCCGCCGATACGACGCTCATCCCCATGACCATGCGTGAAGCCTTGCGCGACGCCATGGCGGAGGAGATGCGCCGTGATCCCAATGTCTTCGTCATCGGCGAGGAGGTCGCCGAATATCAGGGCGCCTATAAGGTCACGCAGGGCCTGCTGCAGGAATTCGGGCCGCGCCGCGTCGTCGACACGCCGATCACCGAATATGGCTTCGCCGGCCTCGCCGTCGGCGCCGCCTTCGCTGGGCTGCGGCCGATCTGCGAGTTCATGACCTTCAATTTCGCCATGCAGGCGATCGACCACATCGTCAATTCCGCCGGCAAGACGCTCTATATGTCCGGTGGGCAGATCAATTGCCCCATCGTCTTTCGCGGCCCCAATGGCGCCGCCGCGCGCGTCGCCGCGCAGCACAGCCAGGATTATGCGGCCTGGTTCTCGCAAGTGCCGGGGCTGAAGGTGGTCGCGCCCTCCAACGCCTCCGACGCCAAGGGGCTTTTGAAGAGCGCCATTCGCGATCCCAACCCGGTGGTTTTCCTCGAGAATGAGATTCTCTACGGCAGGCAATGGGACACGCCCATGCTCGAGGATTTCCTCATTCCCATCGGCAAAGCGCGCATCGCGCGGCCGGGAACGGATGTGACGCTCGTCTCCTTCTCCATCGGCGTCGCCCATTGTCTTGCCGCCGCCGAGGCGCTGGCCAAGGAGGGGATAGAGGCGGAGGTCGTCGATCTGCGCACGCTGCGGCCGATGGATGTGCCCGCCATCATCGAATCGGTGCGGAAGACCGGCCGCTGCGTCGCGGTGGAGGAGGGCTGGCCGCAATGCGGCATAGGCGCGGAGATCGCCGCCCGCGTGCAGGAGGAGGCCTTCGATTATCTCGACGCGCCCGTTCTGCGCGTCGCCGGCAAGGACGTGCCCATGCCCTATGCCGCCAATCTCGAGAAGCTGGCTCTGCCTTCCGTCGCCGAGGTGATCGCGGCGGCGAAGGCCGTTCTCTATAGGTGACCTCATGGCGCTCTCTGGAGACGAGCGGCTCGCACCGGGCGGAGCCGACGGACGCATCTTCGCTTCGCCCTTGGCGCGCAGGCTGGCCAAGGAAGGCGGGCTCGATCTTTCCGCGCTGAAGGGGTCCGGCCCGCATGGCCGCATCATAGAGCGCGATGTGAAATCGGCGCTCGGCTCTGGCGCGCGGCCTGTGGCGGCGGCGTCTTCGGCCCCGATGATCGAGGCGCCGGCCGGAATGTCGGACGCCGTGGTGCGCCAGCTCTTCGCGCCGGGCTCCTTCACCGAGGTCCCGCATGATTCGATGCGCAAGGCGATCGCGCGGCGCATGGTCGAGGCTGTGCGCAGCATTCCGCATTTCGCGCTGCAGACCGATTGCGAGATCGACGCGCTGCTGCGCCTGCGCGAGGATTACAACAGCGCCGCGCCCAAGGGTCCGAATGGCGAGCCCGAGTGGAAGGTCTCGGTCAATGACATTATCGTCAAGGCCATGGCGCTGGCGCTCCAACATGTTCCCGACGCCAATGTCACCTTCACGCAGACGGCGATGCTGAAGCACACATCTTCCGATGTCGGCGTCGCCGTCTCCATTCCGGGCGGGCTGGTGACGCCCATCGTGCGCAACGCCGAGGCCAAGAATTTCCGCGAGATCGCGACCGAGCTGAAGGATTTGGCGCGGCGCGCGCGCGAGCGCAAGCTGAAGCCCAATGAATATGAGGGCGGAACCACCGCCGTCTCCAATCTCGGAATGTTCGGCGTCAAGAATTTCGCCGCCGTGATCAATCCGCCGCACGCCACGATTCTCGCCGTCGGCGCCGGCGAGGAGCGCATCATCGCCAGAAATGGCGCGCCCGCCGTGGCGACGATCATGAGCGTCACCCTCTCGGTCGATCATCGCGCCGTCGATGGCGCGCTGGGCGCCACGCTGCTCGCGGAGTTCAAGCGGCTGATCGAGCATCCCGCCGCCATGCTCGTCTGAGCGGCGATCCCTGGGCGCGGCGCGTGAGCAGCCGCGCCGCTGATCTCCGTAATAACGCGTACAACATAACGCGAATATTTCACGAATCTCACATGAGCCTCGCGTAACCTTCGCGTAACACGATTTTTTCCAAAAATTCCTTCGACGATACGCTCTCCCGACAGGACGGTGACAGGCGCTCGCCCTATGATGGCGCGTTCGGTCATCGTCGACGCTCGGATCACGAGAGATTTGCGCGAAGGAGATTTCGAGATGGATCATATTTCGCGTGACGCTCATAAGAGCTGGCGCGACCTTTCGCTCTATCTGCCGGTCCGCGCGCGGATGCGTCCCCTTCTTCGGCGCAAGGCGCAATCCCTCGCTCACACCGGCGAGCTCCCGCCCGACTGCATCGTCACCTCTATTTTCGAGACCGGCGAATCGGTGATGTGCGTCACGCAATTCGCCTTTGGCGGCGGCGCGCGCCACACGCTCATCGCGCCGCTCGCGCAGCTCGCATTCGACCGCAGCGGACCGCTGTCGAAGGAGATCGATCTCTTGCGCGCCCGGCCCGCGCACGCCCAGGGGCGCCGGCCCGCGCCGATTTCTTAACGCTTCGTTCATCGGCTCGTGCGCGCGAGCACAGAAATCCCGCGCGCGCTCCCGCAATATCTCAGCGTTCGAGACGAACGAGAGACATTGCGACGGAGCATTGCGATGACCGATATTGCCAAGAACCTTTTCGATTTTCTCAAGAGCGTGGCCCTGGTGACGGCGATCGGCGGGCCGAGCGCCGCCGCCGGGGCCTTCGTCTATCAGCGGCCCGACTCGGCGCTGATGCTGCTCTCCAAGGTGCAGTCGGTCGAGATCGGCGATTTCAAGCTCGCGCTCGGACAAAAGGCTTTCGAGATCAATCCCGATCTCGGCGCGAAAAAGAATTCGACGGATGATCTCGTCGCCCGCGCGCGCAACCTCGGGCCGCGCGAGGTGGAGCGTCTGATTCATCTCCTCCCGCTCGACGCCGCCGGCATGGACAAGCTCGGCGCCGATGCGATCAAATGCGACTATGAAAAAGCCGATGCGCGAACGCGCCTCTTCGCCGTCATCGACAAATCGCTGGAAGAGAAAAATCTGATCGAGATCACGCGGCGGGACGATCTGATCGCTCAAAAGACGCATGACGTCTATGGCTCTCCGAGCGCTTGCTATCGTGTCGTCGTCACCGCGCTCGGCGCCGATGTGAAGTCGATGATCGTCTCCGAATTGACCCGCTATTTCACCAGCGAACTCGATGTGGGAGCGCCTCCCGCCGCCGTCAAGCCCGCGAACGACAAGTCCGCGAACGTGATGCCCGCGATCGACAAGCCGGCGCTCAATAAGCCGGTGAGCGAGCGGAGCCGGACGAAATTCGCCCAGTCCCGCCGCGATGCGGCGGAACGGATCGCCGCCCGCTGAGCGCTCCGCGAAAATCATGCGTGAAGCTGTTCCCAACCCGCTCGAAAACGCTCTAAGACAGCGCCATGAGCGGCGAGGCGGACAGGAACGAAGGGGTGCAGATCGTCGAGATCCTGCTGCCGGTGGCCGTCGATATGGCCTATTCCTATTACGCGCCGCCGGCGCTGCGGCTTTCGCCGGGAGATTGCGTCGAGGTCCCGCTTTCGACGCGCAAATCCTTCGGCGTCGTCTGGTCGGTCGCGCCGGCGGGCGGCGCCGGGCCGGGCAATCTCAAATCCGTCATCGCCAAATATGACCGGCCGCCGCTGGGCGAGACATTGCGCGGCTTCGTCGATTGGGTGGCGCGCTGGACCTTGGCGCCGCGCGGCATGGCGCTGCGCCTCGCCACGCGGGCGGTGGAGGAGGCGGCGCCGGAGACGCCCCGCGTCGGCTATCGGCTCGCCGGCCCGCCGCCCGAGCGCATGACGGCGGCGCGGGCGCGCGTCATAGAGGCGGCGGAGGGCGGCCTCACTTTCTCCAAGGGCGAGCTCGCACGCGCGGCGACCTGCTCCAATGGCGTCGTGGACGCGCTGGTCGACGCCGGCGCGCTCGAGGCCGTCGCTCTGCCGCCCGAGCCCGTCGCCGAGGCGCTCGATCCCGATTTCGCGCGCGCGCCGCTGGAGGCCGAGCAGCTCGCGGGCGCCGAGGCGTTGACCAGCGCTGTGGAGCAGGGCGGCTATCGGCCCTTTCTGCTGGAGGGCGTCACCGGCGCCGGCAAGACGGAGGTTTATTTCGAGGCTGTCGCCGCGGCTCTGCGCGCCGGCGGGCAGGCGCTGGTCTTGATGCCGGAGATCGCGCTCACCGCGCAATTCCTCGAGCGTTTCGCCGCGCGCTTCGGGGCCAAGCCCGCCGAATGGCATTCCGGCGTCTCCGAGCGCAAGCGCGCGCGGCTGTGGCGCGGCGTCGCCCTTGGCGAGGTGAAGGTGGTGGCCGGCGCGCGCTCGGCGCTGTTCCTGCCCTTCTCGAATTTGCGGCTCATCGTCGTCGATGAGGAGCATGAGGCCGCCTATAAGCAGGAGGATGGCGTCGCCTATCACGCCCGCGACATGGCGGTGGTGCGCGCGCGGCTCGAGGAAGCGACCATCGTGCTCGCCTCGGCCACGCCTTCCATCGAGACGCGCGTGAATGCGCAGAGCGGCCGCTATGGCTATTTGCGCCTCACCGCCCGCGCCAACGCGAGGCCCATGCCGCGCATAGAGGCGATCGACATGCGCGCCAATGGGCCGGAGCGCGGACGCTGGCTCGCGCCGCGCCTAGTGGCGGAGGCGCAGGAGACGATCGCGCGCGGCGAGCAGGTTCTGTTCTTCCTCAATCGGCGCGGCTACGCGCCGCTGACCCTGTGCCGCAGCTGCGGCCATCGCTTCCGCTGCGAGAATTGCGACGCCTGGCTGGTGGAGCATCGCTTTCGCCGCGCGCTGGTCTGCCATCATTGCGGCCATGTCGAGCGCCGCCCGCATATTTGCCCGGAATGCGAGGCGGAGGATTCGCTCACCGCCTGCGGGCCGGGCGTCGAGCGGCTCGCCGAAGAGGCGGCGATCCTCTTTCCCGACGCCCGCACTCTGGTGCTCTCCTCGGATTTTCCCGGCGGGCAGGAGCGTTTGCGCCGCGAGCTCGCCGAGATCGCGGCGGGCGCTTTCGATATCGTCATCGGCACGCAATTGGTGGCGAAGGGGCATAATTTCCCCTTCCTCACTCTGGTCGGCGTGGTGGACGCCGACAGCGGGCTCGGCAGCGGCGATCCCCGCGCCGCCGAGCGCACGTTTCAGCTGCTGAACCAAGTGACCGGCCGCGCCGGCCGCGGCGAGAAGCCCGGCCGCGCGCTGATCCAGAGCTGGCAGGCCGACCACCCGGTCATTCGCGCCATTCTCTCCGGCGAGGCCGAGGCGTTCTACGCGCAGGAGACGCGATTGCGCGAGCGCGCCGGCCTGCCGCCCTTCGGACGCCTCGCGGCGCTGATCGTCTCGGCCAAGGACGCCGGCGCCGCCGAGACCCATGCGCGCGCTCTGGCGCGGGCGGGGCATTCGCTGCCCTCGACCGATCGCTATCGCGTCGCCCCGGCCGGCGGCCTGCCGGAGGCCGATGAGATCGTCGTGCTCGGCCCGGCCGAGGCGCCCATCTCGCTCATTCGCAGGCGCTATCGTTTCCGCCTGCTGGTGAAGGCGCCCAAAAGCGCCGATCTGCAGGCCTATCTGCGCGCCATGCTGGCGGCGGCTCCCAAGGAGCGCGGCGGCGTTCGCGTGGCGGTGGATGTCGATCCGCAGAGCTTTTGGTGATGTAGGAAAACGATCCCCTCATCCTGAGGCGCTTTTTGACGCAACGCAAAAAGCCTCGAAGGATGCTCCAGCACGCGGCGCCATGACCCTTCGAGACGCCTGCTGCGCAGGCTCCTCGGGGCGAGGGACTGTTGTCGAGCCCACGCATCGCTGGCGATCCTACGCGCCCGCGTGGGCGCGCCGGACGCATGCTAGGCATCGCATTCCAGCGCGGCAATCGCCTGCGGCGCATCCTCGAAAGCATAAGGATTGAGGAAGGTTCGCCGCCACAGCTGTTTGCGATCGATCGAGGAAAGCTCGGCCTCTTCGGCGATTTCGCCGAATTTCGCATAGATCCCTCTGATCTGCGCTTCGATGAGCTCGCTCGCAGCCTTCGCGCTCAATTGGAACTGCGGCGCAGCCGACAGGCAGACCGCAAGCGTGCTGGCGCTGTGCTCGCCGATGATCCGCATGGCCTGATTGGCCTCGCGCCCGGTGCGGCGTTGCGGGCAGATGTCGTAGGCAGGCGTCAGGGACAGCTTTTTGCCATCCCAGAACGCGGCATGATTGCGCGCGTGATCGTCGTTATTGCCGCAGAGCACATTGAACACCATCCGGCCAAACAGTTCGCGCAAGCTCGCCTTTGGCGTCGTGAACCTCGTGCGAATGATCTGCGCCAACTCCTCGTAGGACGCATAGCGCCCCGTCATCTCATCGAGCCCGAGCATGGTCAGCGCCGACACCATCGATTTGCGCGCCCAGCCCGCTGGCGTTCGGACGCGATCGAAGCGCTCGATCAGCAACACGTCCTTGCCCGCCGATTTTTCAAGCCGCACTGGCGCAACCGTTAGTCCCAGATGTTCGGCGAGGCGCATGGCGATGAATTCGGCTTTCACGACATTGATCAGATCGTTGCTCGATGAGAACTTCGCGATGAATTTCGCCTCGGGGGCGTCGATCGCCGCTTTCGGGCGCGCGCCGCCGAGACTGGTGCCATGGAACAGCGCGCGTTCCAGCTCAGGGGTTACGGGAACGCCGCTTTCCACGCGTTCGGCGATCGATTGAAGCTCTTCCAGCGTCGCGCCCGCGCCCGCGCGCGCCTCGAACGTTTTGGCGGAAGTCTGAAAATCGAGAGCGCCTATCCGGTCAGAAGCCGATTGCAGCATATAGCTCAGCTCATCGAGCGTATCGACGTCGATGTTGTTGCCCTTTGCGCCGAACAACCGATTGATGATGACGCGACGGCCCCAGGCGTCGGGCGATCCGTCCCGTAAGCACCCTGCGATGGTCAGCGTGCCGTCGGGAAAAATTGCGCCACGCCTCAGCGGCAATTCCGGGTCATAAATCGCGATGGCGTCGTTCCGCTGCAAATAGGACTGACCGTAGTTGAAGACATATCGATCGTCCTCTCGTTCGATGAGGCCGGCGACCACCGGATCGACCGCGCCCGGCAGCCAGATCCACACATAAGCTTCTTTCGGCGCGGCCTTCTTAGAAGTCATCCTTCACCGACTTTTCCTTCGGGCGCGCAGAGCGCGGGAGCAGCGTCAGCTTTTGCGCCAACATGTCGTTGCTGAGGGTCATGGCGGCGCGATCGAGATCGAACAGCCGAATTCCGACCAGTGACGCCACTTCGAATGCAGCGCCGATCGAACAGCCGGGATCGCCTCGCTCGATCCGCTGCAACAGCCCCCGCGAAACACCCGCGCGCTCAGCCAGTTCGCTGATCGTCTCCTTGCGCCCGATCCGGCTTTCGCGGATCAGGCGACCGAGATAGGTCACTGCCTCTGAGGCGTAGCGAGAGGTGGCCCGGTGCACAGGCTTGGGCATTCGATGATCCATTAACGAGACTGAACGGCCTCCTGCGGCCGTTTTATGGATCATGCGCCCACAAAAAGGGAAGAGTCAATAAGTGATCTATAAATAGATCATTAGGTTGCTTAGTGATCTGTTTATGGCCCTCCCGTCCTCTCCGCGAGCCTCGACCGCTAATGCCACTCGAGGTGCGGTTCCGCAGGACTATGCGCGCGCAACGTTCCCGGAGGTCTGCGCATGTCGCGGCGACGCAGCGAGGTCGATGCGGACGTCCGCTGCCGTGAGTTCCCGCCCGCTTGTAGCCCGCCCGCTTTTCCCTATAGTCCGCCTCGACAATTCCCACGGCGGACGAGGCTATGACGACCACACAATTGCGCATCGGCACACGCGGCAGCCCTCTCGCTCTGGCGCAGACGCGGCAGCTGCGGGCCTTGCTGGCCGCGGCGCTCGGCCTCGAGGCGGAGACGCTGCCGATCGAGGTCATCCGCACCACGGGGGACATGATCCAGGACCGGCCGCTCTCGGAATCGGGCGGCAAGGGGCTGTTCACCAAGGAGCTGGACGTCGCCCTCATCGAGGGGCGCATCGATCTCGCCGTGCATTCCTCCAAGGATTTGCCGACGCATCTGCCGCCTCAGATCGCCATCGCCGGCTATCTCCCGCGCGAGGATGTGCGCGACGCCTGGATCGGCCGCAATGGCGCGACGCTGGACGCGCTGCCCAAGGGCGCGGTGGTGGGCACGGCCTCGCTGCGGCGCGGCGCGCAGGTGAAACGGCTGCGGCCGGATGTTTCCATCGTGCTGCTGCGCGGCAATGTCGAGACCAGGCTGCGCAAGGTGGAGAGCGGCGAGGTGGACGGCACGCTGCTGGCGCTCGCCGGGCTCAAGCGGCTCGGCCTCGAGCGCCACGCCACCGCCATTCTGCCGATAGAGGATTTTCTTCCTGCCGCCGGGCAGGGCGCCATCGCCGTCACCAAGCGCGCCGGCGACGGCAATGTTCGCGAGGCTCTGGCCGCCATTCTCGATCCGGCGACCGCCGCCGCGCTCGCCGCCGAGCGCGCCTTTCTCACCGTGCTGGACGGCTCCTGCCGCACGCCCATCGCCGCCCATGGGAAGCTCATAGGGGAGGAGATCGAGTTTCATGGCATGGCGCTGCGGGCGGATGGCTCTGCGGTTTATGAGGCGCGCCTGCGCGGGCCGTCCATGGATGCGGCGCTGATCGGCGACGCCGCCGCCAATGAGATTTTGCTGCGTCTTCCCAATGGAGTCGCGGGTCTCACATGAGGCGCGTTCTCGTCACGCGGGCGAGAGAGGACGCCGAGCGCACGGCGGAAGAATTGCGGCGGCGTGGCTTTGCGCCGCTGATCGCGCCGGTTCTGGAAATCGCCGCCACGGGCGCGCCGATTCCGGCCGAGCGCTTCGACGCGGTTCTGGCGACCAGCGCCCGCGCGGTCCAGTTTGCCGAAGGGGGCGCGGCCTTGCGCGGGCCGTTTTTCGTCGTCGGCGGCAAGACGGCGGAGGCGCTTTCCGCGCGCGGCGCGCAGGTGGAGGCGAGCGCGTCCGATGTGGCGGCGCTGACGCTTTTGCTCGGCGCCCGCTTTTCGGCGCCGGCGCGTTTTCTCTATCTCGCCGGCCATGATCGCAAGGACGATCTCGAGAGCTTTTTGCGCGCGCGCGGCCATGCGGCGACAGTGGTGGAGACCTATGAGGCGCGCGCCGTCGCCGCTCTCGGGGAAGAGGCCTGCGCCGCTCTGGCGGCCGGCGAGCTGGAGGCCGCGCTGCATTATTCGGCGCGCAGCGCGTCGATCCTCCTCGCTCTGGCGGAGGCCGCCGGCGTCGTAGCCGCGCTCCGCGCGCGCGTCACGCATTTCGCACTGTCCGAGGATGTCGCACGCGTGCTGCGCGCCGCCGGCTGCGCCAATGTGCGCGTCGCCGCGACGCCGGATCAGGCGAGCCTATTGGCCGCGCTCGAGGCGCAATAAAGCCGCCTTTGCGGGATGAGAATTGCATGGCGCCGCGCGCGCCTCTAGCTTGTGTCGGCGCGACCTCGACGGTCCGCTTCTCCGAGGATGAAATGACGAAGACGTGGATCTCATACGGCTTCCGTGTGGCGGGGTCGTCATTGCGAGGAGCGGAGCGACGAAGCGATCCAGTGCCGCCCCACGGCTGTGGATTGCTTCGCTTCGCTCGCAATGACGGCCGGGGCGGTCGCACGGAAACGATCTCGCGGCGGCGCTCGGCCGCTGTTCTCGCGCTTCTCTTTTGCGCGATCGCCGCCGCAGTCTCGCCGGCGCTGGCGGAGCGGCTGCCGCTCTCGGAGAATCTCGTCGATCTCCGCAGCGCGCAGGGGCGCGAATGGTTTCTCGAATCGGAGGCGCGCGAGGCCTATTGGCCGCTCTCCTCGGAATTCGTCACGCAGAAGAACGGCTCCTTCTGCGGCGTCGCCACTCTGGCGATGCTGCTCAACGCGCTCGACATTCCCGCGCCCGCCGGCGGCGAGGGGCAGGGGAGCTTCTCGCAGGACAATCTGTTCAGCGAGAAGACCGAGGCGGTGGTGAAGCAGGAGAGCGTATTGCGCCGGGGCATGACGCTGGACGAGTTCGGCGGGCTCGTCGCCAGCTTCGGCCTCGAGGCCAAGGTCGTGCATGCGGGGCAGAGCTCGCTCGCGGAGTTTCGCGCCAGCGCGATCGAGCAACTCTCGCGCAAGCGGCGCCATGTCGTCGTCAATTATCAGCGCGCCGCGCTCGGCCAGACGCGCAGCGGGCACATATCGCCGCTCGCCGCCTATGACGCCAAGACGGATCGCTTCCTGCTACTCGATGTCGCGCGCTACAAATATCCGCCCGTTTGGGTCGCGGCGGCGGAACTCTTCGACGCGATGAGCACGATCGACGCCGGAAATGAAGGGCGCAGCCGCGGCTACGTCCTCATCGGCCCGCAGGCGGGGATAGGCGAAAAATGAGCGACGCGCGAATGCGAGCAATTCTCTCCCTCTGCTTCTCGGCTCTCGCCTTCGCCGCCGCCGCCGAGCCGGTCGCGACCGGGCGGCGCGGCATGGTGGTGAGCGAGCATCGTCTCGCCAGCGACATCGGGCTCGACATATTGAAGGCGGGCGGCAACGCCATCGACGCCGCCGTCGCCGTCGGCTATGCTCTGGCCGTCGCGCATCCTTGCTGCGGCAATCTCGGCGGCGGCGGATTTCTGCTGGCGCAGCTGCCGGGGCAGGGCGCGCGCTTCCTGGATTTTCGCGAGACCGCGCCCGCAGCCGCCGGCGCCGATCTCTTTCTCGACGCGAAGGGCGCCGTGGATAAAGACGCGAGCCGCAGCGGCTATCGCGCCGTGGCGGTCCCCGGAACGGTGATGGGCCTCGAGACCGCCCACGCCAAATATGGCCGCCTGCCGCGCGAGAAAATCATCGCGCCGGCGATCGCGCTCGCCGAGCAGGGGTTTGTTCTCGAGGACGCCGATATTCGCGTGCTGCGCGCGGCGACGCGGCTGAAGGACAGTCCCGCGGCGGCGAAGATTTTTTCGCGCGCGGACGGCTCGCCTCTGCAGGCGGGCGATCGGCTGATTCAGAGCGATCTCGCGCGTCTGTTGCGCGAGATCGCGGCGCAGGGGCCGCGCGCCTTTTATGAAGGGCGCATTCCGCAGGCGATCGAGCGCGCCGCTCATGCCGAGAATGGCGTGATCGCGGAACAGGATTTCGCGATCTATGAGGTCATGGAGCGCACGCCGATTCATTGCGTCTATCGCGGCTATGATTTCTATTCCGCCGCGCCGCCGAGCTCGGGCGGCGTCGCGCTGTGCGAAATACTGAACATTCTCGAAGGCTATGATCTCGCCGCGCTCGGTTTTCACACGCCGCAATCCTCGCATCTTCTCGTCGAGGCGGAGCGGCGCGCCTTCTTCGATCGCAACAGTTCGCTCGGCGATCCCGATTTCGTCAGCAATCCCGTCGCGCGTCTCACCTCGCGATCCTATGCGGCGGAGCTGCGCGCCGGCATTTCTCCCGAGCATGCGACGCGCTCTGTCGATCTCGCGCAAGGCGCCGCGCCGCGCGAGCGTTTGCAGACGACGCATTATTCCATCGTCGATGGCGAGGGCGGCGCGGTCTCCGTCACCTACACGCTCAACGGCTATTTCGGCGCGCAGGTGATGGCGCCGGAGACGGGCGTGCTGCTCAATGACGAGATGGACGACTTTTCCGCCGCGCCCGGCACCGCCAATGGCTTCGGCCTCGTGCAGGGAAGCGCCAACGCCATAGCGCCGGGCAAAAGGCCGCTCTCCTCAATGTCGCCGACCATTGTGATGAAGGACGGCAAGGTCGCGCTGGTTCTCGGCAGCCCCAATGGGCCGCGCATCATTTCGGTGACGCTGCAGACGGCGCTCAATGTCATCGATCATCATATGTCGCTGGCGCAGGCGGTGGCGGCGCCGCGCATCCATCATCAATGGCTGCCGGATGTCGTGCTGGCCGAGCCCGGCGCGCTCTCGGCGGAGACGCGTCGGCGGCTCGAGGCGATGGGACATAAGATCGAGGATCACGCGCCCTTCGGCGCATCGGAGGCGATAGAGATCAGCGAAGGCGCGATGACCGGCGTCAATGATCCGCGCTCCGCGGCGGGATCGGCGCGCGGCTATTGAGCCGAGGCGGGGAACGGAGGACGAGAATGCAGATCGATTGGGCCAATTTCACGCCGTGGAGCGCGGCCGCGGGCGGCGTGGCGATCGGGCTCGCCGCCGGCCTCATGATCCTGCTGCTCGGACGCATAGCGGGGATCAGCGGCATTGTCGCCGGGCTGCTGCAGCCCGTGAAGGGCGATGCGGCCTGGCGCCTCGCCTTCGTGCTCGGCCTCGTCGCATCGGCCGCGCTTCTGCGCCTCCTCGGCGCGGCGCAGACGCCGGTCTTCGACATAGGCTATGGCGCGACCATCCTCGCCGGATTGCTCGTCGGCTTCGGCGCGCGGCTCGGCGGCGGCTGCACCAGCGGGCATGGCGTCTGCGGCCTGTCGCGCCTGTCGCCGCGCTCGCTCGCCGCCACCGCCGCCTTCATGACGAGCGGCGCGCTCACTGTTTTCATTCTGCGCCATATAATGGGCTGAGCCATGACGAGATCGACCATAGCCGCTTTCGCCATCGGCCTTTTGTTCGGCCTCGGCCTCTGCATCTCCGGCATGATTCTGCCGAGCAAGGTGAGGGGCTTTCTCGACATTGCCGGCGCTTGGGATCCTTCGCTGGCCTTCGTCATGGGCGGCGCCATAGCCGTCGGGCTGATCGCCTTTCGCCTCGCCCGCACCCGCTCGCGCGCGCTGCTCGGCGAGGAGATGCGCCTGCCGACGAGCAAGGCCATAGACGCGCCGCTGCTGCTCGGCTCGGCCATATTCGGCGTGGGCTGGGGGCTCGGCGGCGTCTGTCCCGGACCGGCGATCGTCGATCTCGCCTTTCTCGATCCGCAGATCATTCTCTTCGTTATCGCAATGCTCGTGGGCATGGCGCTCGAGAAGAGCGCGCGCGGCCTGCTCAGCGGAGCGCGCCGCGGCGCATGATCTCCTTTATGCGCGCGTCGAGCCGTTGCGCGAAAGCGTCGGTCGAGAAGCGCGTTTCGGCGAGCAGGCGCGCCGCCGCGACCTTGGCCTCGCGCGCCGCGCGGTCGTGGAAGACGGCGCGCATCGCCGCGACGGCGCCCGTGTGATCGGGCTCCGCCCAGCGTTGATCGCCGCGCATGCGCGGATATTCGCCGGGGCCGACGGGAACGAGGCGATAGGGCGCGAGAAACGCCGTGGAATCGTCGCAAAATTCCATATTGCCGGAATAGGCGGTGGCGATCACCGGCGTCTCCAGCGCCATCGCCTCCAGCATATGATAGCCGAAGCCCTCGGCGCGATGCAGCGAGACATAGCAATCGGCGCCTTCGATCAGCGCCATCTGCTCCGCATCGTCGAGAATGCGATCGACGAGGACGATGCGCTCGCATTCGGCCACGACATTGCGAATGGAACGCCACACATCCATCTCGCGCGGCGCGCGCACGCGATCGACGCTATGCGTCTTGATGACGAGCTTGACCTTCGGCTCATGCCGAAAGGCGGCGAGAAAGGCGCGCATCACGCCGAGCGGATTCTTGCGATAGACGCCGGAGAGCGCGTCGCAGGAGGCGAGAAAGACGAATTCATCGTCGCGCGCTATGCCCGCATAGGCGAGCGCGCGCGCCGCCGCGCGACCCTTTTTGCGCACGGCCCGCGCCGATGTGCCGACCGTATGAGTCGGCCGATGGGCGGCCAGCGTCTCTCTCGTGAAGTCCGAGGCCGACCAGAGCTCGTCGACGAGCGTCAGGCCGAGCATTTGCGCCGGATGCGGCGTCGCCATCTCGAGATAGGGAAAGCCGACGAGCCGTCCCTCCGACCATATGTCCGGCAGATAGGCGATGGCGCTCGGCAGCTCCTCGAGGTTGAGATGAAGAATATTGATCTTCGCGCGATGCAGAGTCGTCGGCGGCGGCGTGGCGTCCTCGCGCACGCAATTGGGATAATCGAGGGTGAAGTCGCAGAGCCGCAGCGAATAATCGAGGCGCTCGAGCGCGGCGGCGAGCGCGCGGCAGCTGTCCGCTATGCCGAGCTGCCGGCTGAACGGGCCGATGAGCTGAATGTCGACGCGCTCGCCGCCCGGCGTCGGCAGCGTCGCCGAATGCGCGCGATGGCCGGCGGGCGTGCGCGAGCGATAGCGCCGCGCGCCGAAATCACAGCCCAGAGTCTCGATCGCGGCGCGCCAATGCGCGATATCGACGCCGCCGGCGCCGAAGAGGCGTCGCGATTCTTCGTCGAATGGCGCGGCGCCCGCCTGGGGCGTCAAAAACGCCGCGAGCCAATCCGGCGGAATGAAGCGCAGATAATGCGGCGCGCGGGCGGAAAAGAGCAGCACGGCGAAATAGGTCGCGCGCCGCTCGCTCTCCTCCAGAAGATTTGCGCCGCGTAGATTGGGATGCGCGTCGACAAAGCGCGTCATGAAGAGGGAGAGCGGGAAGCGCGCGTCCGTTTCCTCATGGGAGCGCAGCAGCGCCTCATGCGCCGGCGCGATGAGGCAATCCTCGACATTGAAGGCGGCGGCGCCATAGGCGGCCCAGCGGAATATCGCCTCGAGCCGCGCATCCACGCTCGCATCTCGCGGCGTCTGCGCGAAGAGGCGCATCGCGCGGCTCGGCGCGAGGCGATCCTGCGCCGTCGGTCCCTCGTCGAGGAAGGCGATGTCGCCGGCGGAGAGCGGTATGCGCAATGGGCGGCGCGCGCGGCCGTAGAATTCGACATAATGCGCGAGAAACGCCTCGCGATCGGCGATAGAGATCGTCGCGTCGAATTGATCGGCGAGGTCCCATTTGTAGCGATTCTGGTCGAGATAGGCGCAGAGCGCCTCGCCGAGAATGGGCGCCGGCGCAGAGACGGGCGTCGGCGCGAACAAGAGCTCCGTGGCGCGCAGGGGTGAGGGCTCGGCGGGCGCAGCGATGTCGCCGGCGGCTTCGTCGCGAAAGGCTCCGGCGAAAGTCGCGCGCAGATAATCGTCGCGGCCGAGGCGGCGCGCGAGGAGCGGGCGCTTTTCCGTCGCGGTCAGCTCGAAGGGCGTTTCGGCGAGGGCGCGGACGCCGATCCGCGTCTCGGGGCCGCGCAGGAGAACGGGCGGAATTTTGATATCGAAGCCATGGCGGCCGTCGCCGAAGCCATGGGCGGCGAGATCGTCGCGCGGCCGATCCGCCAATTGCTGGGCGACGAAAACGCCATCGGCGAAAATATCGACCAGCACGCGCCGGCCCGCATGCGCGGGGCAATAGGCCCAGCCGCGAATGACGCCATCGGCGGCGCCATCCAGCCGGCCGACGATGTCGAGATCGCCCGTCGGAAGGCCGAGCGAGCGTCGCAGCAGCTTGATCGCATGGCGCTTGGCGACGCCCATGATGCTCAGCCTATCTCTATGCGCAGAGTGAAATCGCGCGTCTCGCCGGGGCGCGCATGCGCGATGCCGGGCTTCTCGTCGAGCGGGCCGGCGAAGCCGACCGGCGAATCATAGCCATGCCAGGGCTCTATGCAGAGGAAATCCGCGCCCGGCTTGGACCAGAGGCCGAGATGCCGGAAGCCGTCCCAGGCGATTTGCACGGATCGCCCGCTGCCGCAGCAATAGACGAGGCTCTTGCTCGTCAGAGTGTCGAAGATGATCGCGTCATCGGCGAACAGCTCCTCCCGCAGCGGCAGCGTCCTCCCTTCGACCGGCGAATCCTTCATGCGGCCGAGCAGCCCGCCGGTGAGCTTGCGGATCGGCGCCGGCTCATGGCGCTCGAAATTGATGCGGCTCTGCATTTTGGCGGCGTCGCCGAGCGGCCAGCGAAAGGCCGGATGCGCGCCGATGGAAAAATACATGTCCGCGTCGCCGAGATTGGTCACGCTATGGCGAATGTCGAGACGGGGACCGTCGAGAGTGAATTCCACCTCGAGCAGGAATTCGAAAGGGAAAATCGCGCGCGTCGCATCGCTGGAGCGCAGGGCGAAACGCGCCGAATGCGGCGACGCCTCGACGATGGCGAACTGGCTGTCGCGCGCGAAGCCGTGCTTCGGCATCGCATAGCTGTGGCCGCGGTAGTCATAGCGGTCCTGCGCCAGCCGGCCGACGATCGGAAACAGCAGCGGACTATGCTTGGGCCAGCTCGGCTCGCCGGCCCAGAGATAATCCACGCCGTCGCGCGTGCGCAGCGATTGCAGTTCCGCGCCTTTTGAAGAAATGAAAGCGGCGAGGCCGTCCGAGGACAAGGCCACGCCGTCTCGTTGCTCGTTCATCGGCCCGGACACGGGCCCTCAGGCGTTCGTCTGATGCTTCAGCCGCTCGAGATCGGCGTCGACCATCTCGCGGATGAGCGCATCGAGCGATGTCTCGGGCGCCCAGCCCAGCGCCTTGCGCGCCTTGCTGGAATCGCCGAGCAGAACGTCCACTTCCGCCGGGCGGTAGAATTTCGGATCGATCACCACATGCGCCTCCATGTCGAGGCCGGCATGGGCGAAAGCGATGCGGCACATGTCGCGCACAGTGGTGGTGACGCCCGTCGCCACCACATAATCGTCCGGCGTCTCCTGCTGCAGCATCAGCCACATGGCGCGCACATAATCGCGCGCATGGCCCCAGTCGCGCTTGGCGTCTATGTTGCCGAGGCGCAGCTCCTTGGCGAGGCCGAGCTTTATGCGCGCCACGCTATCCGTCACCTTGCGGGTGACGAATTCTATGCCGCGCAGCGGGCTCTCATGATTGAAGAGAATGCCCGAGGAGGCGTGCATGCCGAAGCTCTCGCGGTAATTGACCGTGATCCAATGGCCATAGAGCTTGGCGACGGCGTAAGGCGAGCGCGGATAGAAGGGCGTCTTCTCGCTCTGCATCGGCTCCTGAATGAGGCCGTACATCTCGGAGGAGGAGGCCTGATAGAAGCGCGCGCCGGGCGCGCCGAGCCGCAGCGCCTCGAGCATATTGGCGACGGCGACGGCGGTGATGTTGGCGGTGAGAATGGGCTGGCGCCAGGAGGAGGCGACGAAGGATTGCGCGGCGAGATTGTAGACCTCGTCGGGTTTCACCTCCTGCACGATGCGCAGCAGGCTGGAGAGATCGCCGAGATCGCCGTCGAGCAGCTGCACGTCATTGGCGACGCCGAGCCAGCGCAGGCGATGATCCTCGACGCCGCGATGCGAGGAGCGGCGGATCACGCCAGAGACTTCATACCCCTTGCTGAGCAGAAGCTGTGCGAGATAGGCCCCATCCTGTCCGGTAATGCCCGTCAGCAGCGCGCGTTTCGTCATGCACCCCTCTTAATTCAAATCCACTTTCGCGGCTTTTATCATCGCCCGAGCGGCCGTCTATAGACGATCTAGGCGCGGCTATACAAATCGGCGAGGCGCACGATATCGTCCTCGCCGAGATAGGAGCCGGTCTGCACCTCGATGATCTCGAGGTCGATCTTGCCGGGATTGCTCAGGCGATGAATGCAGCCGATCGGCAGATAGACCGATTCATTCTCGTGAACCAGCAGCGTCTCCTCGTCGCGGCCGACCTCCGCCGTGCCCTTGACGACGATCCAATGCTCGGCGCGATGAAAATGCTTCTGCAGCGACAGGCGCGCGCCCGGCTTCACCACAATGCGCTTCACCTGATGCCGATCGCCGGAGTCGACCGACTGATAAAAGCCCCAGGGGCGGAAGATGCGCTTGTGCTCGCCCGCCTCGCGGCGGTTCTCGCGCTTCAGCTGATCGACGAGCTGCTTGACATTGTCGCCATGCTCATGGCCCAGCACCAGCACGGCGTCCGGCGTCGTCACCACAATGACGTCGTCGACGCCGACGACGGTGGTCAGCGTCTCGTCCGAGCGCACATGCACATTGCGCGACTCGCGCACGACGCCATTGCCGCGCACGGAATTGCC
>NZ_JBQUZK010000018.1:0-27749 GCF_056313885.1 Methylosinus sp. DMC45 | reverse complement strand
GGACAAAGCCGGCTAAGGCGATTTTCGCCAAGCTGGCCCGCGTTCCTGCACCTTCCGTCTGAGTCAGTGCACTAGCGCCAACGAATTCGTCATTGTAGCGTGATCTACACGATATACCGATTTTCCTGTTGCTGACGTTCTCGGGTGGTCGGCGATCGAGCTTTATTCATTTCCGTGTGAGGTCCGAAGAATGCGGCGAAATCTATATGCGACGACATTGGCGTTCGGCTGCGCTTTCTTCCTGAACTCCCAGACGGCGAATGCTGCCTGCGCCTTGCCTTACCAGATCACAAATGGGCAAATCGCCGATGCTTCGCCGATCATGGCCAACTTCAGCGCGCTGGTGAGCTGTCTCTCCGCGGCGGCTCCCGCGGGATCGACTAACGCTCTGCAATTCAATGCAGGCTCCGGCGTGTTCGGTGCCGTCGGGCCACTCAGCAACGGCCAACTCGCCATCGGATCGGCAGGCGGCGCGCCGCAAGCGAGCGCTCTGACCGCGGGTCCAGGAATCTCGATCGCCAATGGTCCCGGCTCGATCACGATATCGACGGTCAGCGGGGCCGGAACCGCCGCCAACCGTAACATCACCGTCAACGCCCCGACGTCATCTCAATTCGCGGACGCGTCCGTATATGGGCGAGGCTCGTCGAGCACGCCCTTGACCTACGTCGATGATCCGGCCAACGGCTTCATATTGTCCGACACGACGAGCGACACGGTTGGTTTCAAATCGTTCCTTCGCCCAATTCCTGGAGCGCCCTCCACATTTTCGTTCGCCGCGCGCCTGCGGGGCGCCGGAATTACGTCGAACGGCGGCTATGGTCTGATTTTCGCCGACGCGTCGGGAAAAGCGATGATGTTCGGGACATTGGCTCAGAACGGCAGCGCTTGGAGCTTTTATACGCCCTCCTGGAACGGCGGCTGGACCGACGGAAATTATGGCTCGCCTCTCAATCAAACCGATTGGTTCAGACTCGCCTTCGACGCGTCAGGCAATGTGCTCTATTACGCGAGCACAGATGGGACGCATTGGAAGCTCCTCTACACCATCAGCCTGTCGAGCAGAGGCGTCGGCGCGATCGTGAGATACGGTTTCGTCATATGGCAATATGGCGGCGGCGGGTCGCCACTTCTACAAGTGCCGTGGTTCTATTCCGACGAGTTTCCCGCGCCATCCGCCGCTCCCATCCTTTAGAGCTATCGTAGGGCTCGCTCGATGAGAAATCCTTCTCAACTCCCAGTCGCCCACGCCATGGCGCCGCTCGGGTCATCTTCCGAGCGCGCGGGGCCTAGACGTAGCCCACGCGCGGCAGCTCGGCGCTGGGGTTTGGCTTGCGCGTTCCTTGCCGCTGGCATGAACAGCGCTGCGGCCGCGAACAGCTATTCCTACGACCGGCTCGGTCGGCTGACGTCCGCATTTTATGAGAGCGGCCTTTGCGTCGTCTACTCCTACGATGCGAACGGGAATCGCACTGCGATCACCTCGATCTCCGTTCCTCCC
The DNA here is from genome assembly GCF_056313885.1 of Methylosinus sp. DMC45. Classification (NCBI taxonomy): domain Bacteria; kingdom Pseudomonadati; phylum Pseudomonadota; class Alphaproteobacteria; order Hyphomicrobiales; family Methylocystaceae; genus Methylosinus; species Methylosinus sp. DMC45. The sequence goes on along the minus strand of NZ_JBQUZK010000018.1, from coordinate 26,248 downwards.
GGAACGCCGACGTGGGGAGCAGCCACGTTCGGCTGCTTCGTTTGGACGCCGTAACGGGCGTCATTGTCATGAGACCTATACAAACACGACATTCGAAGACACACTTTTTCGAAGTCGAAGACGAGTCGTGTTCCGATCGACGCCTGCGGAATTGACGCTGAGCAGAGGGATCGTAATGAAAGCGCGCATTCGGCCAATTTGTTTCGCCCTCGTCGCGAGCGTTCTCGCATCATTTCTCTCTGGGTTTTCCTGTCAGGCAGCGTCAGCGCACACGAGCCTGCCTTCCGATCCTCGTGAGATCGAGACGCTCATCGGACAGGCTCATCTCACCGAGGCTCTGACGCGGACCACACCCACGTCGGTCGCGGAAGATATCGCCCTGGCTCGCGCGCTCGCAGCCTATGAGAACCGGCGCGAGCCAGACGACGTCGATGCATTGACGAGCTTTGTCGCCGAACATCCGAGTTCCGGCTGGTCGACTGCGGTGCTGACGAACCTCGGGCATTCGTATCTTCACTATGGATTTTTTTCTCGCGCCATAGAAGCGTGGCGCGGCGCTTGGAATTCGGGAAAAGGGGCGACCGAGCCGCAGGCCAAAGCGCTCGTCGATGGCGCCGTCGCCGAGCTCGCTCGGCTCTATGCTTCATTGGGGAAAATGGATGACGTCGGCGCGGTGCTCAAAGAAATCGACACCCGCCCCATCACGGGCTCCGCGACCGAGGCGTTACAGACGGCGCGCGATATTCTGACGCTGTCGGAAAAAGACCCCCGCCATCTCTTCAACTGTGGCCCAACCGCTCTCAAGGCGCTGGCGATGTTCTTGGGTGCGACGCCCGAGCAGGTCGACTTTCTTCAGTGGTATCGCGCTCGGTCGGGGGGAACGAGCCTCGAAGAGCTCGGCCAGCTCGCAGACCGCGCCAAATTTCCATTCAAGCTGATTTTCCGTAAGCCGGGCGAAGCAACGCCGAGAACGGCGGTGGTGCACTGGAAGGTCGGGCACTTCGCGGCGGTCGTCGGCGAGAACGCGGGACGTTTCCACGTGATCGATCCCGTCTTTCCTGGACGTTCGGTTTGGGTGACGCAGGCGGCGCTCGATATGGAGTCGAGCGGCTATTACCTCGTCCCCGCGAATGCGAAGGCCGATGATTGGCGGCCCGTCGACAATCGCGAAGCGAGCTACATCTGGGGAAAAGGACCAACGAGCGGCACCACGGCTGGAGATGCAGGTGATTCAAGCGCCGACGGCGGTGGCTGCTCCGGGGGAATGTGCCGTTACAACATCAAGGAATCGGCTGTCAGCCTGACGCTTTCGGACACGCCAGTCGGTTATTCCCCTCCGATCGGTCCAGCGTCGCGGACGACAATCTCGTACAACCAGCGCGAGGACAGCCAGCCTCAGACCTTCAACTTCTACAATCTCGGGGCAAAATGGTCGCTGAATTGGCTCACCTATGTGACCGACGACCCGACCAATGTGGGCGCGAATGTGTCCCGCTTCCTCGCCGGCGGTGGAGCGTTTTATTATTCGGGCTATAGCAGCAGCACCGGCCAGTTCACGGCGCAATATGTCGACGGCTCGATTCTCACGCTCGACTCGCAGACCCCTATTCGATATCGCCGCCTGTTCTCGGACGGAAGCGTCGAAGTTTATGCGCAGTCGGACGGCGCCACGGGATATCCGCGGCGAGTCTTTTTGAGCCAGATCCTCGATCCGCAAGGAAATGCTCTCGTCCTCAACTATGACAGTCAGCGGCGGCTCGTTTCCTTGACGGATGCGACGGGGCGACAGACGACCTTCAGCTATGAATTGCCGCTCTCCCCACTGCGGCTCACAAAAATTACCGACCCATTTGGCCGCAACGCGGTGCTGAGCTACGATTCCTCGGGACGTTTGGCGTCGATCACCGACGTCATCGGGCTGACGTCGAGCTTCACCTATGATTCCAACTCGCTCGTGAATTCTCTGACGACGCCCTACGGAGTGACCAATTTCTCTTATACAGCGCCCGGCACGAGCGGTCCGCCTCGTTTCGTCCAAGTCACCGATCCGCTCGGCTACAACGAGCGTGAAGAGTGGCTCGAACCTGCGCCCATCTCCGGCAGCGAACCCGCGGCGGCGATTCCACAAGGAATGCCGGTCACGCCTGTCAACCAATATCTCGAATATCGGAACAGCTTCCATTGGGACAAGAACGAATACATCTCAGCAGGCTGCACGCCGACGGGCGGCTGCGACTACACGAAGGCCAGAGTCCGTCACTTCACGCATGCCCCGAATTCGAGCCTGAAGGCGACGACCATCGAAAGCGTGAAAGAACCGCTCGAAAACCGCGTGTGGTTCTCCTATCCGGGACAGTCGAACAGCATCTTCTCTGGGTCCTTCAATAAGCCTATCGCCATCGGTCGCGTTCTCGACGATGGCTCGACGCAGCTCACACAAAAAGCATACGATTCATCCGCCTTTTTCAACTTGACGCAGGAAATCGATCCGGTCGGCCGTATCACTCGATACATCTACGCGGCGAACCAGATCGACTTGCTCTCGATCGCACAGAGCACAGCCAAGGGCGTGCTTACGCCGATCACACAATTCACCTACAATGACAAACATCGGCCGCTGATCTACACGGACGCCGCCGGCCAAATCACGTTTTACACGTACAACGCCGCCGGTCAGCTGACCTCCGCGACGAACCCGTTGAAGGAGACGACAAGGTATCAATACGACTCGGCGGCCAATCTGACGACGATCATCAACGCGAATGGTGCTACGGCGGCGAGCTTCACCTACGACGCCTATGCGCGCGTGAGGACCTACACCGACTCGGAAGGATGGACAGCGACCTACGACTATGACGCCGCTGATCGCGTAACGAAGATCGCCTATCCGGACGGAACCGCAGACAACTACCTCTACGACAAGCTCGACCTAGCCTCCTTCCAGGACCGGGAAGGCCGGCTATGGGCCTACACCCACGACGCTAATCGCCGCCTCACGAAAATCGTCGATCCACTCGGCAATCAAACGTTGCTCGGCTACACTGGCGTCGGCGCCCTCACGAGTCTGACGGATCCGAAAGGTAATCTAACGAGTTGGACCTATGATGTTCGCGGCCGGCTCACGACCAAGCAATATGCCGACAACAGCACAATCTCCTATGGTTACGAGACGACGACGAGTCGGCTCAAGTCGGTGACCGATGCGCTCGGCCAGATCAAACAACATGCCTACGCACAGGACGACCGCCTCACGGGCGTCTCCTATTCGAACGCCGTGAACCCGACGCCGAACGTCGCATTCTCCTACGACCCCTATCTTCCACGGGTCGCGTCCATGACGGACGGCAATGGCGCGACCCAATATAGCTACGTCGGCGGCTTTTCCTTCGGCGCCTTGCGGCTGCAGCAGGAATGCGTCGTTCCGACGGGCACATCGACCTGCGCCTATCAGATCAACTACGCCTATGATGCGCTCGGACGGGCGAGTTCGCGAACCGTCTCCGGCTCCGGAGCCGAGACCTTCCAATACGACGCCATCGGACGGCGGACCGGTCATGCGAGCGACCTCGGCTCTTTCGTGCTGGTCTATCTGGGCCAGACGAGCCAGCTCACCGAGCGCAGCCTCCTGCCGCTCAGCTCGACGCTCTCGACGAGCTGGAGCTATCTCCCCAATTCCGGAGACCGGCGTCTCGCAGCGATCAGCAATGTCGGCCTTACGGCGAGCCAGTTCTCGAATTTTCAGTTCACCACGACACCGGAGAATTATATCACCTCGATCACGGAGACGAGCGACGCCGCACCCGTCTTTCCGTCTACGACAAACCAATTGGCGAGTTACAACAGCCTCAACCAGCTGACAAATCTCTCTGGGCAGTCGTTGAACTACGACGGCAACGGCAACCTGCTCTCGGACGGACAGCGCAATTATAGCTGGGATGCGGAGAATCGTCTCATCGGTATTGGCTATCCGGGTCAGCCGGGGAAAGCGACGGCCTTCGCCTATGACGGGCGCGGAAGACGCACGGCGATCATGAGCACGCCCTCCGGTGGGGGAAGCACAGTCACCACGGGCTACGTCTGGTGCGGGATGCAAATCTGTCAGGCTCGGAATGCGAGCAATGCGCCGACGCGGGGATATTACGACGAAGGCGAGTTCATTTTTGGCTCCCCGGCTCTGACCTACTACTATGGCGTTGATCAACTCGGATCAGTACGGCGCGCTTTCGCCAGTGCGGCCAATGCACCGGCATACAATTTCGACCCCTACGGCAATGCGTTACAGGCCACGCCACCACTAACTACATTCGATTTTGCTGGTATGTTCCACGACGTGGATAGCGCACTCTCTCTGACGCGCTTCAGAGCCTATAATCCGGTCTCCGGTCGTTGGCTCAGCCGTGATCCAATCGAAGAAAAAGGGGGATCGAATCTTTACGCATATGTAGACGGGAATCCGATCAGCAAGACGGACCCAACTGGCCTTGCTGCGGGAGACTTCTCCTGCACAGGCGGCAGCTGCTCCAGTGGCGGCACGTTCGGCACAACCGCGATGTATTGTATTGGTGGCCGAAATGTTTGCCGCGATTGTGCTGTTAAGATGCTAGGCTTACAAGGCATGTCCGGTTCAGAACAAAACAAAATCCTAACACCTTTCTTGATCGGGAACTAAATGTCGCTCGAGCGCAAGATGCTGCTTCACAAGCTCGTCGTTGGGGATATCTTCCATGCCACAACGCGAAATGGCGCTAGCCTGATATGCTTGGTAACGCGCCTTAGTAAGACTCACATCGACGCGAGGGTTGTCACGACACAGAAGAATGTGCGAGTTAATCGGAATACTGGTCATGGTAAGCTTGGGCTAGAGCGTGTTGCCTGTACTGTCGATTCTGCAGCACCGCTTCCGATAGCGGTTCACAATGAAATGCTGGGCATAGATCGGAAATTTCGATTGGCGCGTGATGAAGGTGATTTCAGACTGACAAGTTCTGAGAAGGATGCTCTTTTATTTATAGATTCGTTTTATGCCGAAAGGCAGATTTAAAGCAGAAATCGGTAAACATTTAACGCCATACCGCCTTCGGCGGAGGCATTACCGAGAGAGCCTTTCAGCTATCTGGTCACGGTCTTCTTATAAGATAAGAATTACAAAATATTTGAAGATCATCAATTACCTCTCAGGATGGCGAACGGTGCCTGCTCGGCTCCCCTTGACCTTGCCCCCGAAATTTCATCCAGCGGCGAGTTGATCCCCGCGGTTGATACGCCCGCGGGCGTGGGGTGAGCAACAGGCGATCGGCGGAGCTGGTCCGGGTTGCGCAGCCGATCGCCTGTTGCGGTGAGCGCGGCCGCATAGCCCGCCGGCGTCGCATAGCTTCAACAAAATGCGCTGCTCAACTGTAAGCGATGGGGTGGACGCCCCCAGACGGCATCGAATGTGCCAAGGTAGAGGTGTTAAAACAGCCGCTACGAAGGGGACGTCCACCCCATCGCTTACGCTCAACTGTGGACCATAGCTCCACTACAACGCAAGAAACCGCCCCGAGGATCAGATCGGGGCGGTGATTGACTTATGTTGGAAGTGGTTGCGGGGACACGCAACACCCGATTCTTGCGATTAGTGGAAGACATAATACCCAAGCTCGCCGCATGACAGCGCAAAGGCCGGGGTAGCAGTTGAATATCCGTTGAACTCCGTCACGCGCGCGCTTGGTGCATAGGCCGCACCCCTGCCGTTTGCGCCTCACTCCAGGAGCGAGCAGGCATGAAGCGCGCATGATGGATTGGACGCATTCATCAAATGAGCTATTTTTGAGATCGTTGCGATAACCAGTTGAATCCGCCCAACACATATCGCCGACCGACCTTGGGCGACAGCGCTGGCGACAGTTACGACAATGCGCTCGCCGAAACGATCAATGTACTCTATGATGCGAAAAGACGGAAGGAAACTTCAGATCGATCGTCAGTTTCGCCGCGGGCCTTGCTTGATACAATTCGTCCACACGACCTCGATGCGAGATAATGAAAATTCTTATCATGGGTTTGCCTGGTGCGGGCAAGACTTCGCTCGCTCGTCTTCTGGCACCGCAGCTTCGCGCGGTGCTGTTCAATGCTGACGAAGTGCGCGCTAACATCAACAAGGAGCTCGGGTTTTCGTTAGAAGACCGAATAGAACACTCGCGCCGCATGGGCTGGCTGTGTGATCGCGTAGTAGAAGCCCGCGGTATCGCTATCGCTGACTTCGTTTGTCCAACGCAGGAGACACGCCAAGCCTTCGGTGCGCACTTCGTCGTCTGGATGGACAGGATTTCACACAGTCGTTTTGACGATACAAACCGACTGTTTGAGCCGCCTCATGACTACGACGTTCGCGTATTGCCCGAGGGACCACCGGAGCTTTGGGCTTCACGCATTTGCATACATCTCGCAAAACGCAGCGTAGCCTGGGGTTTTAGCCCGTTTGGCGCGAGACAACGGGAGTGAGCGCTTGAAAAGCGCCGGCTGATATATATGTCCGTCGCCCAGATCGATTGGGCCGTATGATCGTCACGCCGTGGACGATCGAACCGAGCGGCGGCCTGACGCCGCGATATCCCCGCCCCGGATCACGGTTGTCCGACTCAGGGTGAGCAACCTTCGGAGCGCCAGCGGTGTCGCTGGTAGAGTTCGCGCTCTTTTCCGCTCCAACGTTCGCGGCGCCGGCGCGCCCGCAGCAGCGCGGGATAATCGTCACCGATAACGACTGCCTTGTTCTTGCGACCCCTCGACAGGCAGAGCGCGGCGAGGTCGCAGCGACCGCAATCGCGAGACTTGGAACAGAAAGAAGCGGCCATGGCCGACGGACCGTGTTGGCCTGAGAATTTTCCCGCGAGGACACTTCAGGAGATCGTTCCGGGCGTCGTAGCCGAAACGCCGCAAGGGAACGGAACTACGGATCGGCTCAGCCTTGGTGGGAATGATGGCGTTTACGCCGCGTCGCTCCAGACCGCCGAAAACCTTGGCGTATGCGTAGCCTGCATCCGCAGTGACCGTTGCGATCGGCCTGCCCACTGCGGCCGCGTCGATCCGGTCGAGCACGACGTGTCCTTCATTCGTCTCGCCAATCGTGACTTCGACATCGAGGACCACGCCACGCACGTCATCGACGACCGCGTGCTGTTTGAATGACGGTTCGAGCTTGCGATTTCGACCGTTCGTCGCCATCGAGGCGTCTGGATCTGTCGTGCAGACTTTCTTGTGCCGGCCCGTTTGGCGAGCATTTCTCTCGGCGATATCGTCCTCGTTCACTTGGGCCACGGCGTCGGCATGACGAACTGCGAGGCTTTCCCAGCTCACGTTGGCGCGACGCGGCGCGGCGTCTGGCGCCGAAACCCTTCCTCCGTTTCGGCGCCAGACGCCGCAAGAGTCTTTCCTTCAGTGATAGAGCGCATAACCTTAGGATGTTTCGACCTCGGCCCTCAAGGGTAAACTCCCGGTGGGAGTTTGTCTCAACATCGTTGGCACGGGGGGCAATGCTCTAATTTCATGGCGTTTCCTCTGCTCACAGATTAGTCGAGTGTGTGGGGACCACATTATCAATATACTCGGCTATCTCTCGCAAGGTCACGTTATCCCTAAAAAAAATCTCCACTCCAAAGCCTCGACCAATCACCTCCCTCAATTTTGTAATAACAAGCGTGACAAGAAGTGAGTGACCACCTAGCGCAAAAAATTGATCGTCAAGCCTAATTCGGTCAATATGAAGAATGCTTGACCATATATCGGCAATCAACCTCTGTGTTACAGTAACCGGCAACGAAAAAGCGTCGACATCATTCTGATACGTTATTTTTTCTGGCACTAGTTTATTGTAGTCAACTTTTCCGTTTCGTGTTCTTGGGATCATATTAAGCTGAATGAATTGATCAGGAAAAAATATAGATGGAATAATACATTGTAGATGCTTACGCAATTCATCACTATATAGCGGCGATCCGTCAGTCGTAGAGAAGTATACTATCAACTTACAATCAATTGGATCATGCCCATATACCACAGTTGCAACAGCGTCATTCACCTTGTGGTGCAGAATCATAGAGGCCTCTATCTCTCCTGGTTCAATTCGTAAGCCTCTGAACTTAAGCTGAGAATCTTTTCGGCCCATAAAAATCAGATTCCCATTAAGAAGACGTGCTAGATCACCTGTCCTATACACCCGTTCCGTTTTCCCATTTATCGTAATTGAGATAAATCTATCTGCAGTAAGTTCGTCATCATTTACATATCCAATACCGACGCCTTTGCCTCCTATGTACACCTCACCGACTACTCCGATAGGAACAATATTTCTATTTATGTCTAATATATAAATTCTGTTATTATATATAGGTAGACCTATAGGCGCCGCTCGAATTAAATTCTTTATATTACTATATGCTGTCACGTAAACGGTAGCTTCAGTGGGCCCATAGGCGTTTATAATAGTCGAACTTGGGCACAGATTCTGCAGTTGTACAAGACTGTGTTCTGGTATCGGCTCGACTCCAACTAAAATGGACCTGAGCATAAATTTTTTGGCTACCGGCAACATACCCTGGATCAAAAACGACGGCAAAAAGGCTCCATCAATATTGCGTGAAAGGAGCCATTCCGCGAAGCACTCTGCATCGATCCGCACCTCATCTGGCACCGGCAATAAGGTCGAACCAGAACAAAGCGATGAAAATATTTCAAATACGGACACGTCAAACCCAATACGAGTCCACCATGAGCATCTTCCCGGCAATTGTCCTTTGACCCGTCGTCGCCAATCGGCGATCAGATTCACAACAGAAGCATGCCGGATCAGCACACCTTTTGGCGTGCCTGTCGACCCTGAAGTGAAGATACAATATGCAGGAGCATCAGGGTTTATATCTAGGTCAGGATTAGTGTAAGTCTCCGCCTGTTTGTTGCTATAAAAACCTACTGTTGTCACCAAAGTCGACGACATACATTCTAATTCCACATCGTCTACTATAACAAAGCTAAGTCCAGATTGTTCAATCATATGAGCAATTCGTTGCCGAGGGTATGTTACATCAAGTGGTACATAGCCTCCTCCAGCCTTCATGATCGCCAGCATACCGATAACGTTGTCTTCAGGCTTACGGAGGTAAAGCCCTACTAGCTTTCCTCGCACATCTAAATCTGAGAGCCGATGAGCCAACGCATTCGCCCGTTCATTTATTTGTCGATAGGTAAGTCGATTGTTTTCAGTTTCGATAGCCGTTGCAGTTGGGTTCCGTTTAGCCCATGCTTCAAAATAGTGATGAATACCGTGACGTTTAACGGCAGTTTCCTTGCCTCGAAGTTGTCTCAGTACGTGATTAACTTGTCGATCGGTCATAATCGGTATGTTACCAACGACCATACCAGCACTAGCGGGCTCGGATGCAGTAGTTGCTAGAACTTGAAAATTAGACAAAAACGTATTTAAATATTGCGCATCTAAATTATGTGACGTGGTGCTTATCGTAATCAATATATTTGTCTTCCGCTCTGTAATTACAGCTCCAAAACCATGGTGAATATGTGCCTGTTTAACAGCAATTGCTCTAACAGATCCTCCTCCTATCCTATTCCGGAACCGCCTACGTTCATTGAATCTAAATGTGTGAGGCGGTATAGGAAGCCGAACAGAGCCAGACCGCTTCGTGTTGTCTACGTCTTCTTCAATTGACCAATTAGTAATGTTGACATCGTCTACTCCATTATTATATATGCGCCTTGCGACATCTATAATTGTATCGTTACTGTTTATAGTAATGCGTATCGGGGCCTCTGAGGAGAATGGCGCGACCACATCGCGAAACTCTGGGCAGCTACGATTTGAGTTGGTCAAAATAATCAACAGCTGTTCTTGGTTAAAGTGACGGTACATCACAACGACATAAAGGCTGAGAAGCCATGCCTTAAGGCTTACGCCATTATCTTTGGCTGCCTTCTTAAGGGCTCTCATGGGTAAATATGTCGTGGCTATAGATGCAGAATTAGGCTCGCTGTCTGCAGGCGGCTTGCCCGCTAGTATACTATTTATCTCGTCAGGTCCTTTGTCGAAGTGCAATTTACTCGCGTTCACGCATCGTGCCGCAAACTCCGCATAGGGAGGATTCAAGTTTGTCCACGTGGGCGATTGCTTTTGCTTGATGGCATCATAGGCATACGCCATCTCATCGAAAACAATATCAACAGAGGTGGCGTCTGAACCCATCGTATGCATCTTGATAACAAGTAGTGTTTCTTTTTTGTCGAGGTGCGTTAACGATATACGAACGAGCGGTCCGCTGAATAAATCAAATTCTACATTTATGTCCTTGTCGATAACGGCTTTTAAAACGAATTTATAATTCGATTTGTGCGAAGCAATTGATTCGTTGACAACGTGTGGTCGTACATAACTGTGTACAACTTTCTTACGACCTGTATCTGTCTCCTGTAGCAGAGTTCGCAGCACGTCGTGGCGAATTATGACTAGTTTAATTGCTTCTCTTACCACGTTGACGTCGATTTCGTCGTCAATTAACCAGGCACCTAACATTAATTGATGCTTGCCGCTAAGGTATTTAGTATATTCTACATGCTTTTCTTCTAACTCTAGCTTGATAGAAGATGGCTCTGAGCCATATGTTATTTGTGCCATTGTAGTTAATCCCGTGTAAGTGACAGTTCAGATTTAGATTGTTCTTGGTATCGACGTTGTCGTAAACCACTCGTAATCGCTTCATCATGCATATACTTCTGATACAAATGTGATTTCTCGGGGAAGCGACTGATGAAAACGCGATTTGCGGGAAGGCTAAACTGAAATGGACTCGCTAAGCGGGACCATATAATCGATTCGTTGGTTGGAAGTCGGGCGCCCCCAATCTCTTTATAGTATCATCCAGGAAGCAATCCCGGCTCTCGCCTCACGCCCGTCGGCATAGCTTTCGGGGTAGATATCGTCACGCTTGATCGAGCGCCAAAGCGATGAACACATTATCCCTCTAGCGGCCACGGTCGTCCATCGAGATCCCGATTTCTCCCCCGGAGAACACGTTTGTGAACGCGGGCTGCCCTGGCGGAGTTGAAAATTAATGGCTTGCAGAACTTCGCCATTGCGTCTTCCGACGCCTCAACGCAGAATAACGTGTCCATGTCTCCGAGATGACACATGTGCTTCGGCGCGATCGGTGAACTGCAATTCAGCGATCGCCAATGGTGCAGCTCTTATCGAGCGAAGGCCGGACGGCGAAGTCGAAACCGGCGTGCGTCTTGAACGCCGAGAGTGCCATCCTAACGCGGCGGCCTTCCGCGAACGGTGAGTTCTTCGGTAAGCAAAATGTCGAGCACGTTAGGGCGATCGTCTCGCCGCGGTCGATGCCGTGCAGGGCGACGTCAAGGATTTCGTAACTCCCATAAGCGGCTCGCTACGCTGCCTGTTGCTCGAGCCGACAGTATGCTGCCGCCGGGCCTGCGATCGAGCTCATCGCAGCCGCCGTGAGTTGCACCTTTATGCGATTAACTCTATGGGATAACATCTAGGGAAGTGGTCTTTTCGTATCCAGACGCACTCGCATATTCAATTTGCTGTTGGAGCCGTAAAATGACGAAAGAGAAAAGCGGTAACGTCAGTTTGCACGAGCACTTGGCAGAAAAATTCGATTACAGCGAGCTCGATCCTAAAGTAGCCAACTTTCTCAGAACCCACGCTGAACGTGTCCGAAAAGCGATCGGCAAATCAATTATCCAAATTGGTAATGACCTCATTAATGCGAAGCATTATCTATCACATGGAGGCTTTATACGTTGGGTCGAGGCAGAGGTGGGGTTGCCCGCACGCACTGCTCAAGATTACATGAAAGTTGCCCATTGGGTGCACGGCAAAAGCGTGAACGTCGCGCATTTGCCAGCCTCGATGCTCTATATTTTGGCTGGCAGTTCAACTCCTTCCGAGCTTGCCGAAGAAGTATTGTCGGCTTTTCAACGAGGTGAAGCCATTACTGTTAAGGATGTTCGGTTACGTTTACGCGCTTATCGCCAAGCCACTCAATCATCAAGTTCATTACGGACCGATCTAGACGTAGATGAGCAAATAGCGCCAGACAAACGCATTTGTCCACCCGAGATTATTGATATGATACGTTTTCTTACAAATATAATTGGACATAACGATCTTATATATATTAGATCTGTACTTACAAGCGAGAGTCTACTCGGAATATCAGCGAAGTTGTTATCCACTGCGTTTCAATTTGTTGAGTTAAATTCGACTGAAAAGCTGGAATTACTAAAATTGCATGATCCTGTCGAAGGAGTCCATCGCTCCTCAGAGCTGGCAGAACGTGATTGCGACGACTTTGTTTTCGACGAATAGGTGTAGAAATGGCTTTGTGAGAATCTGTCCGTGAACTTCATGCTTGATTGCAAAGTCTTCTGAGCATGAGGCGGATGGAGGCACAGGTTTTGGTCTTGTCCTTTGCTGGTTTGTCCGCCTCCGCCGAGCTGTCCTTGAATCGGAAGCTGTCGTTCCCGGTTTCGAGGATGTGGCAGCGGTGGGTGAGGCGATCGAGCAGAGCCATCGTCATCTTGGCGTCCCCGAAGACGGCGGCCCATTCGCCGAAACTGAGATTTGTCGTGATGATGACGCTGGTCCGCTCGTTGATTTTGCTCAGCAGATGGAACAGCAGCGCCCCGCCGGAGCCGCTGAACGGCAGGTAACCGAGCTCATCGAGGATGACGAGATCGGAATGAACGAGCCGCGCCGCGACTTGGCCCGACTTGCCTTGGCGCCTTTCAGTTTCGCGCGCGTTGACGAGCTCGACGGTGGAGAAGAACCGGACGCGCTTTCTGTGATGCTGGATCGCCTGGACGCCGATCGCTGTCGCCAGATGCGTCTTGCCCGTACCAGGTCCCCCGACCAGGACGGCATTATGGGCATCCTCGAGGAACTCACAGCGATGAAGCCGGCGCGCGAGCGCCTCATTGACCTCACTGCTGGCGAAGTCGAAGCCGGCGAGATCTCGGTAGTTCGGGAACCGCGCGGCCTCGAGTTGGTAGGCGATCGATCTCACCTCCCGGTCGGCGGTTTCCGCCTTCGAGAATTGCGACAGGATCGGCAGCGCGGCCTCGAAGGCCGGGGAGCCTTGCTCGGTCAGCTCGCTGACGGCTTGCGCCATGCCGTGCATTTTGAGACTGCACAGCATGATGACGATGGCGCCGGCGGGTGATTATGACGCATGGTGCGCCTCCCGACCTTTGCGCAGCGCGTCGTAACGCTCGTGGGGAGTGTCAGGAATTTCGTGTGTGGGCGGGCGGGTTGAACATCGTCAGACCATCGCTCTTGTGAAGCGCTCGCCGAAGAGGATGGCGAATTGCGCCTTGGCCAGGCTCCACTCACCTGCCGGCATCGTCCACTCATTCTCGGTCCGGTTCAAGACCAGGAACAGCAGCTTCAGCGTGGCCTCGTCGGAGGGGAAGTGTCCCCGGGCGCGGACGGCGCGCCGCAGCTTCGAATTCAGCGCCTCGATGGCATTCGTGGTATAGATGAGCCGACGGACCTCCTTCGGGAAGGCGAAGAACGGGATAACCTCGCCCCAGGCGCGGCGCCAACTCTGGGCGATCGCCGGATATTTCCGCCCCCAATCGCTCGCTTCGAAGGCGCCGAGGGCCGCAACGCCGGCCTCGTCGTCGAGCGCCTGGTAGATCGGCTTCAACTCGGCGACCACGGCCTTGCGATCCTTCCAGGATACGAAATCGAGGCTGAGCCGCAACAGGTGGACAATACAGGTCTGGACCATCGTCTCGGGAAAGACCGCCTGGATCGCATCGGGAAAGCCCTTCAAACCGTCGACGACGGCGATCAGAATGTCCTCGACGCCGCGATTGCGCAGTTCGTTCATGACCCGCAGCCAGAATTTGGCGCTCTTGTTCTGCTCCAGCCACAGCCCGAGGATCTCCTTGACGCCGTCGGCCCGTACGCCGAGGGCGACGTGGACCGCCTTGTTGCGGACCAAGCCCTCGTCGCGGATCTTCACCCGGATCGCGTCGAAGAAGACCAGCGGATAGGTCGTCTCCAGCGGTCGCGCCTGCCAGGCGGCGACCTCGTCGAGAACGGCGTCGGTCACCGCGCTGATCAGATCGGGCGAGACGTCGACGCCGTAGAGTTCGCGCAAATGGCCGACGATCTCCCGCGTGCTCATGCGGCGCGCATACATCGAGATGATCTTGTCGTCGAAGCCGGGGAACCGCCTTTGGTATTTGGCGATCAACTGCGGATCGAAGGTCGCCTGCCGATCCCGAGGTATCTCCAGATCGATCTTGCCGGTGTCGGTCACCACCGACTTCCGACCGTAGCCGTTCCGGCTGTTCGCCGCCTCGCCGGTCGCAAGGTGGTGATCCATCTCGGCGTTGAGGGCGCGCTCGGCCAACGCCTTCTTCAGATCGTCGAGCAGGCCGTTCGGGTCGAAGGCCGTCTTGGGATCGGCGCCGGCCAGCAACTGGTCCAAAAGCGCGTCAGGGATGCGGGGCTCTTTGCGTCGGGCCATGGGAGATCTCCTTCTTCTCCATCATGCCCGCCCACACACGAAATTCCTGACACTCCCCGCTCGTGCCCAATATAGACCGCCTTGTTGCGGACCAGGCCCTTATCGCGGATTTTGACGCGCAATGCATCGAGAGGACCGAGGGATAAATCGCATCGAGCGGCCGATTCTGCCATTCGGCGACCGTTTCCAGCACGGAGTCGGTGACCGTCGAGATCAGATCGGGCGAGACCTCTCCAGGCCGTAGAGCTCGAGCAAATGGCCCTGGATCTCGCGCACCGTCATGCCCCGCGCATACACGAATTACTTTGCAGCACGCGGCGACGATGCAGCTTGGTCGCATTCCGCTTGGCTCAGGACTCATTGATTGAGATAGAAGGCGACAGCGGCGGCGATGCATATGGCCGAGAAGAAGGCGTGCGCGCATCGATCGTAACGAGTGGCGATGCGCCGCCAGTCTTTGAGCTTGGCGAAGAGGTTCTCGATCTTGTGACGTTGCCGGTAGAGCCCCTTGTCGTAATCGAGAGGCTTCTTACGGCTCTTCGTCGGCGGAATGCAGGGCTCGGTCCCGCGCTCCGCGAGCGCTCGGCGAAACCAGTCGCTGTCGTAGCCGCGATCGGCGATCAGCGCCGAGGACGGCGGCAGCGCGTCGAGCATCGGCCTCGCGCCTTTGTGATCGCTCATCTGCCCTTCGGTCAGCATCATGACGAGCGGCTTGCCGGCGCCATCGCAGACGACGTGGAGCTTGGAGTTCAGCCCGCCTTTCGTGCGGCCGATACAGCGGGAAAGAGCCCCTTTTTTAGGAGGCTCGCCGCCGTCCAATGCGCCTTCAAATGAGTGGAGTCGATCATGATCCGCTCCGGTTTCGGCCCTTCTCCTGCGAGCGCGGCAAAGATGCGATCGAAGACGCCGAGCCGGCTCCATCGGATGAAGCGATTGTAGAGCGTCTTGGGCGGTCCATACTCCTTCGGGGCGTCCTTCCATTGCAGGCCGTTCTTGATAACGTAGACGATCCCGCTGACCACGCGGCGGTCGTCCACCCGCGGCACGCCGTGCGCCAGGGGAAAATGAGGGGAAATTCTCGCCATCTGCGTTTCGCTGAGCAAAAACAAATCACCCATCAAAGCCTCCATATCGGAGACCTTGAATCACGCCTTACTCGAAATTAATAGGTCCTGAGCCTAGACAGAATTGCGACATAACAGCTAAAATATCGATGGTTTTCTTAACTCCACCAATGCACAGGAACCTATGATGAGAGAGATAGGCATATTCTACAGTGAAAGATTTGACTTCAAGGTTCAGTCAGCCCCAACAAAGAAATATCTAATTGCCGCATCACATCGATCTGGAAGTAGTCATCTATGTCGCTCCTTGTGGGAGACTGGAGTTTTAGGAGCGCCCTGGGAATACTTTAACTACGAGGTAGGCATGCATAATATGATGAAGCGTCTGAATTCGAGCTCTGCAGACTATCTTCATCGAGTAATATCTTGCCGAACAGGACCCAATGGAGTCTTCGGCTTCAAGGCGCTTTTCCATCATTTTGATGATGCCATAAATTCGGGCACGCTTTCATCTGACTTCGTTCAAAATATGTGGGTGATCAGGATAAGGCGTCAAGACAAATTGGCTCAGGCAGTCTCTTTAGCAAAAGCAATTCAATCAAATGCATGGATGTCATTAGCCGCACCGGTTCGTCAGCCACTTTTCTACAGTAAGGACTTTTTGAATGCGTGCTTAAAAGAAGTAAATAATCAGGAAACGGCTTGGACTAATTGGTTACAATCGTTCCGTGGCCCAATACTTTCCATTTCCTATGAGGAGTTTCTTGCTTCCCCTGCTAGCTTGATCGATGAGATCTGTTGTTTCCTGCATGTGACCGAAGCCCCATTAAAAGTATGGCTGCCCCCGGTTGACAAGCAATCAGATCAAACAAATATTGAATGGCTAGATCATTTTAGGCGAGACGTAGATCCTGATCTGCTTTTGGCATTGTAGATTATGTAATCTAGAAAATAGTTAATAATATTTGTTGCACATATCGTATACGTAATTCACGGCTACCGTCATTACGGCAGTAGATATGTAAAAATTAATCAACAGATATTTGACATTATTGGATGACTTTCGCATAATTAAAACTAGCTTTTCCACGAAATAATATTCGAACTTGGCCCCGTGTCCCCACGCAGTGCTCTTGGTGAGGTGGCCCGTATCTGTTACTTTGCCCAGACTCTCTGACCAAACGGTGCTTCTTCATGCTAAAGAACGCGCTAGGCCATCAACACGCAGTCCCTACACCACCGCGACCCGCAAACAACAGCGAGAGCAGGATATGGCCACGAATGTGAATTTCGATTTCGCTGAGATATCAAGTAGGTTGAGAGAGGAAATCAACTGGGCAGGGATGCCGGGAGCTGCAATTCTAATATCCGTTGAAGGAAGCCTATTTCAATTCTCAGCTGGTGTAGAAAATGTCAATGGAACAGCGCGATTTTCAACGGATACAAAGGCATTCGCAGGATGCGCGACGAAGCTTCTGACCGCAACCCTCATTTGTGAGCTAGTAAACCGAGGCATTATGGATTTTAATACGAAAATTGGAGATTTTAAATTTACAGAACTGAAAACAATTGTTAATAAATTTGGAGACATTTCGATCGAAAATCTGCTTCATTATACTCATGGTATAGAAGAACCTGCCTTATTTCCATTTTATCAGCTCACTGACATAAATGGCATTAGAACAAAAGATCTTGATATGTTGTGCAAAGTACTGAATAGAAATTTCCGGCCCGGTGAAATGTCCTCAAAAGGATACATAGGCTATATTATATTGGCAGCTATTGTAGAACAGGTACTAAATTGCAACTGGTTCGAAGCAGTTGTAAATAATGTAATAGTGCCATCTATTAATTCATCAGGACAAAATTATAGCGCGTCATATCGTATATCATCTGTTGCAAAGAGGTATAAATTAGCGCAAGGAATAAAAGAGATTCCATCGCGTAGTGATAGTTTTTGCCCTGTCACGGGTGGCTCGTTAGCGCTATCATGTGCGGAATGGATGTCTGTATTGGCTTTTTCTCAAAGAAGTAATTTCAAATTTCGAACACATGACTTACCTGGAAGTCTGGGTTTCAACTATAGGCTTGCCGGCCCGTGGGAACGATATGACGACTCTGAAGCGGAATGTAGCGGTGGATGTACACTCATTAGAAAGTCATGGGATGGAACAATTTCTATCGTCATGACGTCAAACATGTATCCTGTGCATGTGTTCCATAGCCTATTTGGGAAAATGTTTCCAAAGGAAATTCTGTCATACAACCTATTTCACGGACCGATAATAAAAACGCCAAAAAATGGTAATCTACAATTAGGATGCTTTGAAGGCACGTATCAAACATTAGATACTACAATTCGCGTAAAACAATCTGGCCAATATTTATCAATAATTATGACAGCAGATCCAGTGGCAACAAGACGCGATGACCTTGAATCGTGCGGAGAATGCGCTCCTGTTCTGCTTGAACAAATAGATAATTGCCTATTCCAAGTTATTAATCACAATCAACGTCATTTATATAACTTCTTTCCGCCATATCGAAAGATGTATTTTCGTATCAGTAACGCCAATGCGATGACTACTCATTTGTGGGATGGTAAGATCCTATGGCGAAAATCAGATTGGAAGCCAGAACATTCCGGCGAGCGATGATCTCATCGACAAGCTGTTCGCGGTGACCGCTTTCCATTCCCGACAAAGTTGGAAATCCCGATGTCCGTCTCGATCTAGCACTACTTTGGCAGATTTGGCCTGAAGCGTTTCGCGAGAAGTTTCTCACAATGAGGACAGCGCTTGGGTGGAGACTGCGCGAAGAGGTCGAGGATGGCCCAGAAGCGGCGCGCTTTTGACGAATTGTTCGTCGGTCAGCCAGAAATGATCCCGATTCATCGGCGCTCCCCCTCGAGAGCCGTGAATCACATCGCTCTGTTCATGCCAACACTTTTATGGGTCCTGACCCTAGCCCGGAAAATTCATGGGAGGTTGACGGGAGTGGTACAGCCTTTTGATTTGGCGTAGAGTTCGGTTGTCGGAATCCAACTCGCGCCATTTCGAAGCCGCCACGCCCGCCATGAACGATCCTACGCTGCCGCTTTCCGGCCTGTCACCTGTTTCCGGCAAGCCTGTCGTCGCCAAATTCGACGGCGGCCTCTTGTCCTCCGATGGCGGACTGCTGCTGCTGCGTGAGATCGAGCAGCGCCTGCGCGTCGCCGAGCGGCTCGCTGGCTGCATCCGCGATCCGCGCGATCCCGATCTCGTCACCCACACGCTCGCCGACATCATTCGCTTTCGCCTGCTCATGATCGGCGCCGGCTATGAGGACGGCAACGACGCCTCGGCTCTGCGCGGCGATCCGATGTTCAAGATGGCGCAAGGCGTCGCGCCGTCCGAGCGCGAGCTCGCCTCGCAATCGACGATCTCGCGCTTCGAGAATCTACCCGACGCCCGCGCTCTGCTGCGCATGGGCCGCGCCATGGTCGATCTCTATTGCGAGTCGTTCCAGCGCGTTCCAGAGCGCGTCACCCTCGATATCGACGACACTTTCGACGCCGTCCATGGCGGACAGCAGCTCCGCCTTTTCAACGCGCATCATGACGAATACGGCTTTCAGCCGATCGTCGTCTTCGACGGCTCCGGCCGCTTCGTCTCCGCCATGCTGCGGCCGGCAAAGCGCCCCAGCGGGAAGGAGGCCGAGCGCTTCCTGCGCCGGCTGCTGCGCGGCATTCGCGCCAATTGGCCGAGAACGAAAATTCTGCTGCGCGCCGACAGCCATTATTGCACGCCCGAGACGATCGATTTCTGCCGCGCCAATGGCCTCGACTTCATCTTCGGCGTCGCCCCGACGACGACGCTGAGATCGCATATCCTCCGCCTCGAGGCCAGAACCAAGGCCGTGTTCGAAGCGGCGCCTTCGGTCGGCAAGGCGCGGCGCTACAAGGAATTCCTCGACGGCGCGCAGAGCTGGAGCAGAGTCGAGCGCATCATCGCGCGAACCGAAGCCGGGCCAGACGGCGTCGACACGCGCTTCGTCGTCACCAATCTCGAGGCCCGCAACGCCCGCCGTCTCTATGAAGATGTCTACTGCCGCCGCGGGCAGGCCGAGAACCATATCAAATCCTGGAAGACGCATCTTTGCGCCGACCGCACCTCATGCATGAAGGCGACGGCCAATCAGCTTCGCTTGTTTCTGCACGCCGGCGCCTATTGGATTCTGTGGGGCCTGCGCATGGCGGCGCCCAAGCGCTCGGCTTGGCGGACGGCTCAGTTCGACACTCTGCGCTTGCGCCTCGTGAAGATCGCCGCGCGTGTCGTCGAGATGAAGACCGCCATCAAAATCCATCTGCCGACGAGCTGTCCCGATCAGCAATTCTTCCGCATCGCGCTCTCGCGCATTCCGCGCCTCGCGACATGACCGGCGGGGCGAGCGCCCCCGAAATCCGAATCCTTTTCCGTCCACCCCCAAGCTTTCGCCGCTCGAAACTCCGGCCCGCCGCCGGAGCCGCTGGCGCTGCGCGCGCGTCATCTCGAACCCGAAAAATGTTCCACTTCACCGCGCGAGCCCGTCAAACGCTGCATAATTGCGGCTAGCTACACCACGCTCTGGGACACGATCCGGTTCGATCCTTCGACTGTGCTGCTCGATGCGATCCTAGCCATGGTCGCCGGGGCCAAATTCCTATCGGCAGATGCATGAGTTCATTCGCGCGCATCGTCTGCGATTGAACGACGCCTTCGGCCTGAAGCTGCCGTACACGCCAACCTACACCGGTCTGCGGCTGATCCTGCAAGGCGTCGATCCCGCAGCGTTGGAGGCGGCGTTTCGACGTCATGCCGCGAGCATACCGGCACCGCCCACCGTGGAGGGGCTGACGGCGATTGCCGTCGATGGAAAAACGCTGCGCGGCAGCTTCGATGCGTTCAGCAACCAGAAAGCCGATTCTCGACGGCCCGATCAACGGTCGATGGTTCCAGGCCTATGTCGATCAGGTCTTCGTTCCGACGCTCTCACCGGGCGACATCGTCGTGATGAACAATCTGAGGAGCCACAAGGAGAAGACCGTGCTGACCGAGACGTCGAAGATCGACATCAGGGTCCCGCGGGACCGGGAGGGGAGCTTCGATCCCAAGCCGATCGCGCGCTATCAGCGGCGCTTTCCCGGCTTCGACGAGAAAATCGTGTCGATGTATGCGCGCGGCATGACGGTGCGCGAGATCCAGGGCCATTTGCTCGAGCTCTACGGTCTGGAAGTCTCGCCCGATCTGATTTCGACGGTCGCCGACGCCGTGCTGGAGGCTGTCGCCGAATGGCAGAACCGGCCGCTCGAGGCGATGTATCCCTTGGTTTTTTTCTACGCCCTGCGCGTCAAAATCCGCGATGAGGGCCTGGTTCGCAACAAGGCCGTCTATGTCGCGCTCGGCGTCACGCCGGACGGAACCAAGGACATTCTGGGGCTTTGTGGTCCGCCGATTACGAAACCGCGGTCCGCACTACGGTCGACACCGCTGCAATCGGCGGCGCCGGCGCATTCCAGACCATAATGGCGACCGTCGCCGCCTGACGGCCTGCGCCCCGCTTGAGGCATCTATCCAACCCCTGGGTAATTTCGTGTGACGAGATCGCGGCGCGCTGGACTACTATCGAGCCCCCAGACGACTACGACGGGCCAGCGTGGCGATAAAATTCAAACTGAGACACTACCTTCCGCCCGCATGCAGCCCGTCTTGCGTCGCTCTTCGTCGAGCAGGCCGTCGAGGAAATCCTCCGCCGATCTCGCCACGCGGTCTTGCGTGAACAGCGGATGCATCCGACGTTTCACATCACGCAGCGACGACGCCCACAACTCCAGCGTCGTCTCGATCGAAGCTCCCGACATCCCATGACCCCCGAGCCGAATCATGGTGGCCCAGTGAGTCAGAAACCGTCTAAATACGCAACTGTAATTCTAGAACGATTGGATCAAAGACTGCGGCCAAGCAGTTCCTTCATTATTTCGGAACTTCCTCCATAGATCCGGCGGGCACGAGCATCCCGCCAGATCTTGGCTATCGGAAACTCGTTCATGTAACCTGCACCTCCATGAAGCTGTAAGGCGCGGTCAATGATCTCCCAATGCGTCTCTGTGTGCCAGAGCTTGCATGCCGACGCCTCCGCAGCAGTGAACTGGCCCTGAACGTGCCGAAGGATTGCCCAATCAAGATGCGCCCATCCTATTTGGAGTTTCGCAGCCATATCCGCAAGCGTAAAACGAGTATTTTGGAACTCAAAGATTGTCTTGCCAAAAGCTTTCCGTTCCTTGGCGAAGTTTAGCGCTTCATCATAGGCGCGTTGCGCGGCTGACTGCGCACTTATAGAAATCGATAGTCGCTCCTGCACAAGTTCATTGACGAGATAAAGGAAACCCCAACCTTCGTCACCGAGACGATTTGAGACCGGCACCCGCACATCGCCAAAAAATAACTCGCTGGTGTCGGAGGAGCGTTGTCCAATTTTATCGAGATTACGACCACGGCGAAAACCCGGCCGATCGGACTCGACAAGGATGAGACTCATGCTTTTCGCCTCCGCTTCCAAGGAGGTCTTGGCGAGAACGATGATAAGATCGGCATTCTGACCATTAGTAATGTAGGTCTTCGAGCCATTCACGACGTAGTCATCTCTATCACGGCATGCAGTGGTGTTTATGCCTTGTAAATCGGATCCCGCCACTGGCTCCGTCATTGCGATTGCGCAAATTACCTTCCCAGAAACCATTCCAGGGAGCCAACGCTGCTTTTGCTCCTCTGAGCCATAACGCTGGATATAGCCGACCGCTATATCCGACTGCGGAGTAATCGTGTCGGCTGAGCCAGCGTAGCTTAACTCCTCATTTATAACCGCGTTGTAGCGAAAATCGAGACCAGGCCCACCATATTGGGCGGACACGGAGGGACATAAGAGTCCGGCAGCACCAGCCTTTTGCCAGAAGTTCCTCTCGACAATTCCCGCTTCTTCCCATCGGGTAATATTCGGCGCGAACTCACGTCTTAGAAATCGCCTCACCCGATCACGAAACGAGTCGAGAAATTCGTCGCCAGAAGCACGATTTGAAATTTTTAACATCCGCTATTCCCCAGAAACGAGTTATGCTGGAAAGTGGATAATGACGGTGTGAGGGGCGGCGTAATACGGGTTGGTGTGCAGCCGACCTGAAGCTCCAAGAAGGTTACGCCATAACTGAGTATAGAGTTGTCGCTCTCCGGCAGGAAGGCGAAATCGACGATCCGCTCACTTGCGCGGATGTTGATTTTTTACCAATCTGCAAGGTATAATATTAAGGATTTAACGTGATTAAGAATTTGATTCGCGCGGCGATCACGAAGCCAGTAGCAACGACGCTCTTGACTATCGGCTTCGTGCTTGCAGGGCTTGGCTCCTATTTTTTTTTGGCGATCGCGCCCTTTCCGCGGGTCGATTATCCGACGATAGCCATTTCGGCAATTATGCCCGGTGCCGGGCCGGAGACGATGGCTTCGTCGGTAGCGACACCTCTTGAGCGCCATTTGGCGCGGATTGCAGACGTAAAGGAAATGCAATCACAAAGTATAACTGGTTTGACCTTGATCGTCGTGGAATTTGGACTTGGACGCAGCATCGGCGGGGCCGCAAGTGACGTCCAGGCGGCGATAAACTCCGCTCGCGCCGACCTGCCCGCGACCCTCGTCGCCAATCCGACCTATACGAAAGCGAACCCCAACCAAAATCCCGTCCTGATCCTCTCCCTGACTTCCTCCACATTCTCTCAAAGCGCAATCTATGACGCGGCGACCATTTTCCTGCAGCAAAAGCTCGCGCAGATCGAGGGCGTTGGACGCGTATCGATCGTCGGCAGTGCTCTGCCTGGAGTGAGAATCGAGCTGAATCGTAACGTTGCGTCTAAATACGGCGTCTCTTTCGAAGAAATTCGCACGGCGATCGCAACTTCGAACGTCAATATGGCGAAGGGGGCGGTCGAGACCGGCGACGCTCGGTTGCAGATCTATACAAATGATCAAGGGTTCAAAGCAGCGGATTACCGAAACCTCATCGTCGCTTTTCGTAATGGCCGCCCCATTCGAATTTCTGATCTCGGCGAAGCTGTCGATTCCGTCGAAGATTTGCGCACTCTCGGCGTGACTAACGGTGTTCCGGCTGTGCAAGTGATTTTGTGGCCTCAACCGGACGCAAATATGGTCGAGATGGTGGATCGGGTGCGCGAAATTCTGCCGGCTCTTGCGGCTGCGCTGCCGGCCGATCTGAAAATGGATGTTGTCCAAGACAGGACGTTGACTATTCGAGAGTCTATCCAAGAATTAAGGCTTGCGCTATTAATCACCATCGTGCTCGTAATCCTAGTTGTCTTTGCGTTTCTACGTGACGGACGGTTGATGTTGATCTCAACTATCGTCGTTCCCGCCACACTAATCATCACGTTTGGTTTCATGTACCTTTTGAACTATTCTCTCAATCATTTGTCGCTGATGGCATTGACGATAGCGACAGGCGTTATCGTCGACGACGCGATCGTCGTCGTCGAGCCCACGATGCGCCGAATCGAAGCTGGAATTCGTCCTCTCGATGCGGCGATCGACAGTGTTCGCGAGGTTGATTTCACTATATTGGCGATGAGCCTGTCGCTCATCGCAGTCTTTGTCCCGGTCTCATTTCTGGGTGGGGTCATCGGGCGAATGTTACGGGAGTTCGCAATCGTGCTCTCGATAGCCATCATCGTTTCGATGATCTTATCTTTGACGACCACGCCGATGTTGTGCGGACGTCTGTTACGAGGTCGCGTAACGGGCCGTCCATTCGTAGCGGGAAAGACCACATTCAATTCGATAACGAGCGCTTATGCGCGTTCGTTGTCTGTGGCTCTTGATCATCCGCGTGTGACAATTGCAGCGCTGACAGGAGTGATACTCCTAAATCTCTTTCTCTTTTTATCGGTTCCTAAGAGCCTGTTCCCCTTTCAGGACACAGGCCGCGTGCGAGGTAATATTATCGCGGATCAAAATGCGTCGTTTGGAGTAATGAAGGAGAAGCTCGAAAAGGCGATCGCGATTCTGCAGAACGATCCCGCCACTTTATCCGCGACTGGCACGCTAGGCGGGAATCTCTTCGGACCCACGTCGAACAATCGAGCTGATCTCCTCGTGTGGCTGAAACCCCGCAAAGAGCGCAAAGTCTCTGCGGATGAAGTTATAGCGCGGCTTCGGGGGCCCTTGAGTAAAATCCCAGGAGCGACCGTCGCACTTCGCTCCGTTCAGGACATAGCTTTCACCGTAGCCTCCGGCACTGCCAATTATTTCTATTTATTGCAAGCCGATGATCTCCGCGAGCTTCAATTCTGGGCACCAATATTGACGGATGCTCTCAGAAATAGCGGGAGACTGATCGATGTAACCTCCGATCAACAGGATAAGAGCATCTCGACTCGCGTCGTGATTGATCGCGATAACGCGGCGCGCTTAAATTTCAGGGTCAACCAAATCGACAATGAACTCAATGACGCATTTGGTCAACGTCAGGTGTCGACACTCTACACGCCAACCAATCAATATCATGTGGTTATGGAACTAGATCAACGGTTCATCTCGCACGGCAGCGTCTTGGAGGATTTGGTCTTGAACCCCGGCGGGAACGAGCCCGGCTCGGTTGTGGATGCCAGAGGATTTGGCATTCGCCCAGGAAGTTTCCACTCGACAAGAGATCTCCTGAAGACACCAAAGCTCTCAGGCAACGCACAGAGCGGCGGAGTTCCGCTCGCAGTATTTAGCCGCTTGGAACCGGCCGCGGCACCGCTCGCGATCAATCATTGGGGCAACGCCGCGGTTACTGTGATTTCCTTCAATCTTGCGCTAAACGAAACTCTCGCTGACGCAGATGCCCTCATTCGCGCGTCGTTGGCGCGTATCGGGGCTCCCCCTTCACTTCACGGAGAAATCGTGACGCCTAGCGGCCCGTTTGAGCAGTTGCTCGGAAATTTCGCCGTCCTGATCTTTGGGGCGGTTGTCGCCGTTTATATCATCCTGGGCATCCTTTATGAGAGCTTTCTGCATCCGGTGACGATATTATCGACCTTGCCGTCGGCCGGCGCAGGGGCCGCCCTTACGCTCTTGCTGACAAGAACTGATCTGTCGCTGTTCTCCATGATCGGCGTGTTATTTCTTATTGGCGTCGTGATGAAAAACGCGATTATGATCGTTGACGTCGCGCTCGCTGCTCAGCGCCGTAACAGGCTCGACGCGATGCGCGCGATTCAGCACGCTTGTGTTGAGCGCTTCCGACCGATCATCATGACTACCGCGGTCGCGTTGTTCAGTGCTTTGCCCCTTGCGATGGGGAGCGGGGAAGGCGCAGAAATTCGCCAACCTCTCGGAATATCGATCGTAGGCGGAATGATCGCGAGTTTGCTGCTCACATTGTATACCACACCGGTAGTCTTCCTCTCTGTCGAACGATTTTCGCTATTCTTAACGCAACGTCTTCGTCTAGGCTCAGGACTCATTGATTGAGATAGAAAGCGACGGCGGCGGCGATGCATATAGCCGAGAAGAAGGCGTGTGCGCATCGATCGTAACGGGTGGCAATGCGGCGCCAGTCTTTGAGCTTGGCGAA
>NZ_JBQUZK010000017.1:0-28131 GCF_056313885.1 Methylosinus sp. DMC45 | reverse complement strand
TGGACAAAGCCGGCTAAGGCGATTTTCGCCAAGCTGGCCCGCGTTCCTGCACCTTCCGTCTGAGTCAGTGCACTAGCGGCGCCGACTGGCCGGTCGAGAGCAGAGGCGAGATAGCCACCGCGGAGTAGCCGCTCGAGCCGCAAAATCTACGCGTTTTTTAAAAATGCTTTTGGAACAGGGGGGCGTTCTGATTCGTTATACCGCCGACGAGGTCGTGAGGCGAACTTGTGTCCTCCTATGCCGCCGTGGCCGGCGGCCTTCGCCGACAAGCCGGAGGTTCAGCAATGACGAATGTCATCTCCATTCTCACCCATCTCGCGGACATCAGCCGCGATGGGGCCAAGGGCTTTTCCGATGCCGCCGAGGCCGTGAAAAGCGCCAATCTCAAGACCACTCTCGAGAGCGCGTCTCAACGGTGCGAAATAGGCGCGCGTGAGCTGGACGCAGAAATATCGAAACTCGGCGGCGAGCCAAATTCCACTGGGACGGTCGGCGGCGCAATGCACCGCGCATGGACCAATCTGACGGCCGCCGTCACCGGCGGTGACGACAAGGCGGTCCTCGCCGAATGCGAGCGTGGCGAGGACGTCGCGAAGGCGGCATATGAAGAGGCGCTGCAATCGGACCTTCCGGCGGAGCTCAAATCCACAGTCCAGCGTCAGTATGCTGGCGTCAAAGAAAACCACGATCTCATAAGGCGTCTGCGCGACGCGGCCTGATCTGCAGGCTCCAATGCAGCGTGTCGAGGCCCTCGGCGAAATTTGCAGGGCCTCGGCATAAACGCACGCTCTACACCAAACGCTTCAGGTCCGCCGAGGAACCCCAGCCGCGGCCGAAGTGCAGGCGCGTTCTCTACGAGCGGATCCAGAACAGCAATTGAGCAGCCCTGCAAAGCACCGCCACCCTTCGAAGCCGAAAAAAGGGCGGCGATCAGCGCAATGATAAGAAAAATGATCGCATATGCGAAACGCGACGGTGTGTCCGACTGCTCCGCTGATCCTGATTGCGGATGGCCGAGCTACTATCGTTGGTGGCGAACGCCAGCTTGTCCTCGTTGTGTAAGCGCAATTCTCGAGCAGACAACGTTTTGTAGACCGGCATCCGCGAAAACTTGAAAGTTCGGAACAGGGCGCGAGTTATCCCAAGCAGAGGGCCATCGTCGGAAAGCCGAGGCGAAGGCATTGGGCTGAAGGCCCGTCGCAGGGATGAACATTATGGATACTCAGACGCTCCTCATCATTGTTATCCTTGTCCTGCTTCTTGGAGGTGGCTGGTACGGGAGGGGACGCTGGTTCTAGCGTCCAACGTAATCACAATAGACATTCCATGAGGGATCGGCGGAGTGAATGCCGGCTGGGGATTAGCCGTCGTCGTGGCCGTTTCCCGGCGAACGGGAAGGTAATACCAACGCATGGCGAAATGTGGGAGGTTCGCATGGCGGCAGCGATTGGGCTTCGGGTCGATTACGAGCGCGCTGCTTGCGGGCGATAGCGAAGCGTTCGAAGGACGGGCCGCAAGCGCGCCGTCTCGTCGCCCTGGCGTTCGCCGCGCCGTCGACTTCGTCGATGAGCGCCTCAACGGCGTCGATGGACTCGGGCAATCAGCCGCCGATGGTCGCACGCCTGTTAATGTACGCGGCCTCTCGTCGTCGAGTTCGAAGACTTTTTGCGCGCCCAGGCCGCGCGCCTCTCCTGCCGCAGCGACATGGGCAAGGCCGTCGCCTATCTTCTGAACCATTGGGGCGGGGTGACCCTATTCCTCGATGATGGTCGCGTCGAGATGGACACCAACCTCGTCGAAAATCAGATTCGGCCGCTGACTCTCACGCGCAAGAATGCGTTATTCGCGGGGCACGATGAAGGTGGACGTACATGGTCACGTCTCGCTTCGCTCATTGCGACATGCAAGTTGAACAGCGTCGATCCCTATGCATGGATGAAGGCGACGCTCGAGGCGATCGCCGATGGCCATCCGCAGTCGCGCATCGCCGAGCTGATGCCCAGGGCTTTTAAATCCTCGTCGCCGACGCCAGCCGCCTGATCGTTTACCAGCACGCTGAACCAATTGCTGGCAAAGCTTTTGCGCCAAAGGATTGCAATGCCTTGTCGCAACGAATTGCAAGCTGCTCTTCCATTCCAGCGGCAATGGGACGGAAGCCGCGCTTACCGTTTTGCGAAGACTCTGCGACAAGACATTGAACCTGTGCGGCCCTGTTCAATCACCATGAGCGCGTGATCGAGGTCGAACAGATCGCGGCCCTTGTTGCGCTGAAGCAAGGCCCGCAGCTTGGTTGCCAGCATTTCCTCCCGCGAAAAGGTCTGGATCGCCGCCTCGCCAGTGAACCACGGGTTTTCGACGCCGAATTGAATCTCGATGGGAGGATCGTAGGCGTCCCGCTCGCGCGTGTTGATCTCGACCTTGAGGTTGATGCGTGCATCGGCGGACGCGCCTTCCGCATCGACGCGAAAGCGGAGTTTGGGAGCGACGGGGCTTGGATCGGACTTTGCCTTGCCAAGCCACGGTTCCAGCACAGCGCGAACACCATCAAGGACCGGCCCAATCGGTCCGGCGCTCGTCCGCACGAGGTCAATGTCCTCCGAATAGCGCAGCGGTGCGGGGAAATGCAGCTTGTTGAGCGCCGTGCCGCCACGGAAGCGCAGTTCGCCGCGCAGGAACGGATCGGAGAAGATGGCGACAAGCGCGCGGCTGATGATGAGGTCTTGCTCGACCTGCCGCTGGCTTACCCACGGTGCGACGCGGCTCCAGGCGGTGATGTAGTTCTGCGGGATCATTCATCGATCTCCGGCGGTCGGCGAATGATCACGCGCCAGCGGTCATCACGTTCGGACGGCGGCGGCGACAAATCGGGATCGCCCGCCTGTTTGGGATCGAGTTCGACCCACGGCAGCGGCCCGCGCGCCGACAGCGCCACGAACATCGGCTCCGCAATCTGCGGATGCCCCAGCCTTCCGAGCAGATGCCCAAGGCGTTGCGCCACCGCTTTCTCGAAGGCGCCCGACAGGGAGGCGAGCTTTTTCGGTTGCAGCCGTTCGGCAAGCTCGGAAAGCACCGTCGCAATGTTATCCAGGCCCGCGCCGGATTGCGGGTAGCGCGTCAGATCGAGCGCCGTGAGTTCCGGCGAGGACAGCTTCATATAGCCCGATTGTGTCTTGCGATCCTCGATCCCCGCCGCCACCGCCGCCATGTCCTTGCGGTAGGAAAAGACGATCCGCGTCCGTCCGGCCTCAATGTCGGGCAGGAGTTTGTCCGTGACGACCTGAAACTCCATGACGGCCTGATGGGAGGCGCCGTGGGCCGCCGCCGCGGCCAGAAGCCCCACATAGTAGGGCCGTTTTTCGTGGCGCATCAGGGCGTCGATGTACCACTCGGGCGGCGGCGCTCCGGTCGTGGCGTGCTGTGGCGGTACGACCACGTAGAAGCCGCGCCGAGGCCGGATGAGCTGGCCGCGCCGCTGCAATCGCTCGGCGGCGTCGAGGAATGCGCCCCGGCTGATGCCGATCTCCTTCTGCGCTTCATCCGCAGAAAAGACTCCCCGGCCCGCAGCAAGCAGACCGGAAGCGTAGGTGGATAAGGCTGATCGCTCGACTCGGATCATATCTCATTATCCGCTCTTAGTGCGGACTTTTCAATATGATACTACAATCGGATTGTTCTTAAAAATCCGCTTTCAGGGCGGATTCTCCAATATGATGCTGCGGCAGCTCCGGCCCTGCGGCCGCTGCTCGCCCCTCAGGATGGGCAGCTACCGCTATCTTCCCTGATTTTCTATACATTTCCCCAACCACGAGTCACGGCGGGCGCAGGGCCGACGAAATCCTGACGATTCGGGAGGTGGCGGAGCTTCTCAAGATCAATGAGAAGACCGCCTACAAGCTTGCCTCGGCAGGCAAGATTCCTGGCTTCAAGGTCGGCGGATCGTGGCGGTTCCAGCGGCAGGAAATCGCAAACTGGATAAAGCGTAAGGTAGAGGAGCAGCAAAGGGGCAGCGGGGGCGCATGACGAACGAAGCCGACACATGAAAGTTCGTCGTGCCCAAGCTGCAATCGGCGGGGTGGGATAACGAACCCCATTCCATCGCCGAGCAGCGCACCATCACAGATGGCCGCGTCATTCCCGTGGGCAAGGGCGTTGTCCGCAAGCCGCCCAAGCGGGTCGATTATCTGCTGCGCTACACGCGGGACTTTCCGCTTGCCGTGGTCGAGGCCAAGGCCAGCTATAAATCCGCGACCGATGCCGTGCAGCAGGCCCGCGATTATGCGGAAATCCTAGGCCTTAAATACGCCTACGCCACCAACGGCGCCGAGATCATCGAGATCGACTATTTCAAGGGGACGGAAACGGGCTTTGTCGCGAAATTATGCCTATCTTGCGCCGTTAATGCCAGAACCATTTTTCGAACTCTTTGCTTATATGCGATAGCCCGGCACTTTGCTGGGGGATACTTGCTCGGGTCTTGAGCCAAAGCTCGAGGAACTCCGTCAGACGCAGCCGCCCACCGAGTCGGCCTTGAGTTCCTCGGCGAGAAAATCGACAAATCCGCGCACCGTCCGGGCGAGGCCGCGACGCGAAGGAAAGACCGCGTGAATAATTCCCGTCCGTGGTGTCCAGTGAGACAGCGCCGGCTCCAGGAGCCCCTGCTCTAGATGGTCTCTCACGAGATATTCGGGCAATTGCACGATCCCGACCCCATCCATGGCGGCGCGGCGCAGAGTGACCATGTCGTCGGTAACGAAGCGGGGCGTGAACGGGACCGAGACGGCTCGCCCGTCGGAGTCCGTCAGCTCCCAGACATGCCTGGCGGTCGCTCGCGTCAGATCCATGCTGTCAAAACGCCCCAAATCCATCGGCGCGATGGGCCGTCCCAAGCGCTCCAGCAATGCGGGCCGCGCCACGATGATTTGCGCGCTCTTGGCCAACATTCGCATGACCAGAACGGAATCTTCGAGTGGCGGAAAGCGCACTCGGAGCGCGACGTCGATCGCCTCTTCGATGAGGTCGACGGGCCGATTGGTCGCGATCAATTGAACCACCACGCGCGGGTGCGCCAATAAAAAACGCGAGATGATTCCCGAGACGCGACTCTGCGCCAGAGCAATCGGACAACTTACCCGCAAAAGGCCTGACGGTTCGATCCGCGTTTCCTCGACGACCTGCCTGGCGGCCTCAGCCTCGGCGATCATCCCGGCGCAATGGCGAACGTATTTTTGACCGACCTCGGTCAGCGCGAAACGACCTCCCGAACGCTGGATCAGCCGCACCCCGAGTTGCTCCTCCAGGACGCTGATGCGGCGACTGAGCGTCGATTTCGGCATGCCGAGCATTCGTGCGGCGGCCGAAAAACCGCCGTGTTCCGCGACCTTCGCAAAATAATAGAGATCATTGAGGTTCTGCATGATTTTCGTTCCAACATTGGAACGAGGTGTGCCACCCAATCCGCTTTCTGACAAGCGCATGCGGCGCTAGAAGTCACGCGTAGCATTCGACTTTGGAGGCGTTATGCCGAAAGTTCTCGTTCTCTATTATTCGACCTACGGCCATATCGAGCAGTTGGCGGAGGCCATCGCGGCGGGCGCTCGCGAATTTGGAGCGGAGGCCTCCTTGAGACGCGCGCCTGAGACGGTTCCGGAGGCCGTCGCTCGCGACTCCGGATACAAGATCGACCAGAAAGCGCCGATCGCCACGGTGGAAGAGCTCGAACTGTTCGATGCGATCATCATCGGCTGCGGAACGCGCTATGGCCGGATCGGGGCGCAGATGGCGACCTTTCTGGATCGGACCGGCGGCCTGTGGGCGCGCGGCGCGCTCAACGGAAAAGTGGGTTCGGCGTTCACCTCCACGGCAAGCCAGCATGGCGGCCAGGAGACGACCTTGTTCTCGATCGTTACCAATCTTCTGCATCTCGGCATGGTGGTCGTTGGCTTGCCGTACAGCTTCCAAGGGCAATTGGCGACAGACCAAGTGACGGGCGGCAGTCCCTACGGCGCCACCACGATCACTGGCGGCGACGGCAAGCGCCAGCCGACGGAGAACGAACTTGCCGGCGCGCGCTTCCAGGGGCGGCTCGTCGCCGAGATTGCGGCGAAGCTGGCCTCATGACGCTTTCAGGCGCTCAGGGACCGAAACTTCCTGCGGATGGAGGCTCTAGCGTCATGCGGGGAGGTTTACGATTTGGGTCACTCACGGCGGCCGGTCTCGCGCTCGCGGCGGCTGTCTATGCCGGCGGCAAGGCGCCCGCGTCGCTGCGAGAAGGCGCCCTCGCCCCGTCTTCGCCGGCCGTCACGGTAGAGACCGCCGCCGCGTCGGCCGGCCCATTGCCGCGCAGCGTCACGGCCGTGGGGTCGCTGCGGGCGGTCCGGCAGGTGACGTTGACGCCTGAGGTCGGCGGACGCGTCGTCGCTATCCATTTTCACGGCGGCGAACGGATCGCCGCCGACATGCCGGCCATCGACTTATACAGCAAGCCGCAACAGGCGGAGCTGGCGCAAAATCGCGCCGAGGAGACCGTGGCCCGGTTGCAATTGCAGCGTTCGACGGAATTGAATCGGCATAACGCGTCCTCCCAGGCCGAGGTCGACAATCGTCAGGCCGCCTTCGACCGCGCGAGCGCCATGGTCGCCGCGAGCGAAGCCGCGATCGCGCAACGGACCGTGCGCGCGCCGTTCTCCGGCATTCTCGGCGTGCGGAACGTCGATCTCGGACAATATCTCAATCCTGGCGACGCGATCGCCACGCTGACCGATCTGGACGAGCTCTTTATCGATTTTGCCGTGCCGCAACGCTATCTGGGCGACCTCGTCGTCGGACAAACAGTGGAGATCGCCACGGACGCCGTCGCCAAACGGCGCTTCGTCGCCAAGCTCGAGACGATCGAGCCGCAGGTCGATCGCGGCACGCGCAATGTCGCGCTCCGCGCCAGGATCGCCAATCACGACCGGCAAATGCGGCCGGGACTCTATGCGACGGCGACGCTGAGCCTCACGCCGGAAAACGGCGTCGTCACCGTGCCGGAGACCGCTGTCTTGGCGAACGCGTCGACCAAGACGGCTTTCGTCGTGCGTGACATCGGCGCCGACGGCGAGGGACGCGTCGAGCAGGTGGTCGTCGAGACCGGGCGGCGAGTCGACAGTCGCGTCGCGATCCTCTCCGGCCTCACGGACGGCGACATCGTCGTAACCAGCGGCCAGTTGCGGCTGTCGCCCGGGCTGAGGGTTAAGTCTTTTTCGCCGGGACAGTCGGACGGCGCGTCGCTCGCCGCCAAATCTCCGCATTCCAAATCTTTGCATTAGAGCGAGGGCGCCGTGGTTTTCACCGACATCTTCGTGAGAAGGCCGGTTCTGGCCGGGGTCGTCAGTCTCCTCATCCTGCTCGCAGGCGTATGGTCGCTGGTCGCGCTGCCGATCCGGCAATATCCTAAGCTGCAGAGCGCGGCGATCACAGTCGAAACCAATTATCCCGGAGCCTCGCAGCGATTGATGCAGGGCTTCGTGACGACGCCCCTCGCGCAAGCGATCTCGACCGCCGACGGGATCGAATATATGACGTCGATCTCGACCGAGGGAAAGAGTCTGATCAAGGCCCGTCTCAAGCTCGAGGCGAATCCCGATCGTACGCTGGCCGAGATCATGGCCAAGGTGCAGCAGGTCAAATATCTACTGCCGCGGGAGGCGTTCGATCCGGTCATCGACAAGATAACGGACGATCCCACGGCGGTGATGTATATCGCGCTGATGAGCGAGACGCTGCCCGCTCCGATCATGACGGACTACGCCGTGCGCGCGGCCCAACCGCTGCTGACGTCGATCAACGGCGTGGCCTCGGCCCAGATCATGGGTGGTCGCAATCTGGCGATGCGCATCTGGCTCGACCCCGACAAGCTTGCGGGACACGACATCACCGCCGCGGAGGTCTCACGAGCCCTGTCGCGCAACAATGTGCAGATTGCAGCGGGTCAAATCAAAGGGCCGCTTACCGCCGTCGCAGTCGCGGCCAATACGGACACGCAGGATCCCGAATCGTTCCGGCAATTGGTGATCAAGGCCGGCGCCGGCGGGCTGGTGCGTCTCGAGGATGTCGCCGTCATCGACATCGGCGAGCAGAACTATGAACAATCCGCGCTGATCAACGGCCGCCCGGCAGTGGTGATCGCCGTCAACGGTGCGCCCGCGGCGAACCCGCTCGAAATCGTGCGCGACGTGACGGCCCTGCTACCACAGCTCGAACGCTCGAAGCCCGTCGGCATGGATATCCAGAACGTGTTCGATGTGGCGCGCTTCGTCGAGGCCGCGCTGCGCGAAGTCGAAAACACGCTGGTGGAAGCTGCGATCATCGTCGTCATCGTGATCTTCCTCTCCCTCGGCTCTGGAAGAGCCGTGCTCATTCCCATCGTCACAATTCCCTTGTCGCTAGTGGGCGCAGCGACGCTGATGCTGGCCGCCGGCTTCAGCCTCAATCTCCTGACGCTGCTGGCCATGGTGCTGGCGATCGGCCTCGTCGTTGACGACGCCATCGTCGTCGTCGAAAACATTCATCGGCATATCGAACACGGGGCCGGACCTTTCGAAGCGTCGCTGCGGGGCGCGCGCGAAGTCGTCGGCCCGGTGATAGCGATGACGATCACGCTCGCCGCGGTCTACGCTCCGATTGGCCTGATGCAGGGGTTGACCGGATCGCTGTTTCGCGAATTCGCCTTCACTTTGGCGGGGGCGGTCGTCGTTTCGGGCGTGGTCGCGCTTTGCGTGTCGCCCATGATGAGTTCGCTGCTCCTACGGCCGCAGAGATCCGAAGGCCGGATCACGGCGGCCATCGAGCATGGATTTGCGCGCCTCGCCGACGCCTACGGCGCATTGCTGAAAGCGACGCTCCGCGTGCGGCCGCTGATGATCGCCGTCTGCCTCGCGACGGTCGCCGGCACGGCCGCGCTCTATCTCGGCGTGAAGCGCGAATTCGCGCCGAGCGAGGATCAGGGTACGGTGATGGAGGTCGCCAAGGGTCCCCGCTACGCCAATCTCGACTACACAGAGCGCTATGCCTCCCGGCTCGAAGCCGCGTTCCGACGACTGCCAGAAACGGACACGACCTGGGTGTTGAGCGGCTCGAGCCAGACCGAACCTGGTCCGCATGGTGTTTTCGCGGGCGTCAACCTCGCGACCTGGAGCAAACGCGAACGCAGCGCGGCGACCATCATGGCGGAGCTGCAAGCAGATGGAGCGCAAAATCCCGGGCTGAGCGTGTTCGCCTTTCTGCTGCCGGCTCTGCCCACCACGCCTGGCCTGCCCGTGCAGATGGTGCTGTTCGGACCGAGCGAGTTCGACCGGTTGTACGAAGTGAGCGGACATATCGCCGAAACGGCGCGAGCGAGCGGCCTGTTCGCGGTGGTCGACACGGACTTGTCGTGGAACAAGCCGGGCTCGACATTGACGATCGACCGCTCCAAGGCGAACAACCTCGGATTGACGATGGAGGACGTCGCCACCACGCTGGCCACTCTCGTCGGAGAAAAATACGTCAACCGCTTCGAGTTTCGTGGACGGTCGTATGACGTGATCCCGCAGGTCGAACGCCGGTTCCGCGCCGACGCGGCGGGCCTGGGCCGTTTCCATGTGCGATCGACGTCCGGCGCCCTGCTCCCTCTCGACACGATCGTCGAGGCGTCCGAACGCGCCGAACCGAACCAGCTCGGACAGTACGATCAGATGAACGCCGCGACGATTTCCGCCGTCCTGGCGCCGGGCGTGACCATGGGGCAGGCCGTGACGTTCCTACGGCGGCAGGCGCGCGACCTGCCCGTGGGTCTTGCAACGGCATGGCTCGGAGAGTCTCGCCAATATGTCACCGAAGGCGATCGGCTCACCGTCGCCTTTGGCCTCGCGCTCGTGGTGATCTTCCTCGTGCTGGCGGCGCAGTTCGAGAGCTTTCGTGACCCGCTCGTGATCCTGGTCAGCGTGCCCCTCTCCGTATTCGGGGCGCTCCTGCCGCTTTGGCTCGGCTATGCGACGCTGAACATCTTCACGCAGATCGGCCTCATCACGCTCGTCGGCCTCATCTCCAAGCACGGCATATTGATGACCGCTTTCGCGAACGAGTTGCAGCGGCGTGACGGTCTCGACCGCCACGCCGCCGTCGTCGAAGCGGCGCGCATCCGGCTACGCCCGATCCTGATGACGACGGCGGCGATGGTCGCAGGACTTTTTCCGCTGATCTTCGCCGCCGGAGCCGGCGGTGCTAGCCGCTTCGCCATCGGCGTCGTGGTGGTGGCCGGCATGCTGGTCGGCACGCTGTTCACGCTGCTTGTGCTGCCGACGATCTATTCGCTTCTCGCTCAGGACCACCGGGGACGGTCGCTCGAGGACGAGCGGTCGGCGTCGGCGGCGTAGGGCCGTCTCCTTCAAAGCCCGAAACGTTTCAGGGCCCCGCCCACGAAGTCGCAGATCGATTATTCTCGTTTTGGAAGACAAAATTGTAATATTCTTCTAAGTCGGCGATCAGACGAGCGAGTTAACATATTGTGGCTTTTTTGTGAAAAGAACGTCAATTTCCACGGAAGCCCGAGCAGTATAAATATCGTGTACAATAGTGAAAATTTTTGATTACCTATTAACGAAATCAACGTGCGATAAGAACGAAGTCGCCGGGCGAGCTGAAGCAGTTAAGGGATCAGCGCGCCGCCGTTTTCCATTTTGGACGCCCGCATAAGTTGGGGCGACCGAATAGAAATTCGGTTTTTGACAGTTTTATTAAAAACGACGAGCAAAACGATTTAAGCTTCAGCTTGGTAGCACGCTCATCGAGCTCGCGTCAGATCGTTCGAACAGATGAAGGGCAGAGACATGACAACGGTAGGAATCGACGACATCTCGATCTACTCGCCAGGTTTCTTCTACCCGCTGGAGGATCTCGCCCACCGGCACGGCATTGATCCCGCCAAATATCTCCAAGGGATCGGCCAGGAGCAGATGGCGGTTCCCTCGCCGGACGAAGACATCGTGAGCATGGCCGCCAACGCCGTCGCGCCGGTCCTGACGGACGACGTTCGTGAACGCATCAGCACTGTGATCTTCGCCACCGAGAGCGGCGTTGATCAGTCGAAATCGGCGGGGATGTTCGTTCACGGCGTGCTCGGACTCAACCCGAACTGCCGCGTCGTCGAATTCAAACAGGCCTGCTACAGCGCCACCGCGGGCCTCCAATTCGCGTGCGACCTCGTGCGTCACCGGCCGAACGAAAAAGTTCTGGTGATCGCCTCCGACATCGCGCGCTACGAGCGCAATTCGGAAGGCGAATGCACCCAAGGGGCGGGGGCCGTCGCGATGGTGATCGCCAAAAACCCGAACCTAGTCGAAATTCATCCGCAGAGCGGCCTGTTCAGCTACGACGTCATGGATTTCTGGCGCCCGAATCATCGCGAAGCCGCCTATGTCGACGGCAAGCTGTCGATCGACGTCTATCTGCGCTCCT
This sequence comes from Methylosinus sp. DMC45, assembly GCF_056313885.1. Taxonomy (NCBI): domain Bacteria; kingdom Pseudomonadati; phylum Pseudomonadota; class Alphaproteobacteria; order Hyphomicrobiales; family Methylocystaceae; genus Methylosinus; species Methylosinus sp. DMC45. The sequence goes on along the minus strand of NZ_JBQUZK010000017.1, from coordinate 16,656 downwards.
TGCGCGAAGCCTATGAGGATTTTCGCCGCAAGGACGGCCTGCCGCTGGCCGCGATCGAAAAGCTCTGCTTCCACCAGCCCTTCACCAAAATGTCGAAGAAAGCCTTCACCGCCTTGCGTGAGGTGGCCGGCGCGGACGCCGACCATCTCGACGAGACGAGCTACATCGAGAGCCAGACCTACGGCCGCCAGATCGGCAACACCTATGCGGCCTCACTCTACATCGCCCTGGCCTCCTTGCTCGACAATTGCGCCGAGGATCTCGACGGCCGCAGCATCGGCCTGTTCAGCTATGGCAGCGGCTCGGTCGGGGAGTTCTTTGCCGCGACGGTACGCAAGGGCTACCGCGGCCATTTGCGCACGCGCGCCCATCGCGCCTTGCTCGCTGGACGGCGCGAAATCGATTACGCGACCTATGTGGCCTGGTTCTACAATTCCATCAAATCGGCGGAAGATCGGGTCTGCCCAGAGGAGACCGCGGGACGCTATCGTCTGGCCGCGATCGAGGCGCAGCGCCGCGTCTACGCAGCCGCCCGCAACCTCCAGCTCAACGCCGTGGCGTAAAGCGATGACGCCGCCCGTCCACGTCACGCGCTCGACCACGCGCAACGGCTCCGTGATCGGCGAATTGCGCCTCGCGCGGCCGGAGCGCGGCAACGCCCTCGACGAGGCGATGCTCGATGCGATCGCAAACGGTTGCGCGGAGCTCGCGGGCGACGGCGCGCTTCGCGCCGTCCTCCTGACCGCCGAAGGCAGGCATTTTTGCGCAGGCGCCGACGTCGCATGGATGCGCCGCGCCGCCGAATTGTCGGATGACGAGAACATCCTCGACGCGGAGCGTCTCGACGCTGCGCTCGGCGCGCTCGCCGGTCTTCCCGTACCACTCGTGGCCAAAGCCCAAGGTTGCGCCTACGGCGGCGGGATCGGCCTGCTGTGCTGCGCCGACATCGTCCTCGCCGAGATGGGCGCGACCTTCCGTTTCAGCGAGCCCCTGCTCGGACTCGTGCCGGCCGTGATCAGCCCGTATGTGGTCCGCGCCATCGGGCTGCGCCGGACGCGGCGCCGTTTCCTCGCGGCGGAGGCTTTCGACGCGGCCCAGGCTCTCGAGGACGGCCTCGTCCACGAAGTGCTCGATGCGGCCGCGCTCAAGGCGCGAACGAGGGTGCTCCTCGACTCCATCGCATCCTGCGGTCCGGTCGCGCTACGCGAATGCAAGGCGCTCCTCGATCGCTTGCAGGCGCGAGACAATCTCGGCGCGGAGACGATCGCCAATCGCCGGTTGATCGCAAGGTTGCGCACGACATCCGAGGCGCATGAAGGCATGGCGGCGTTCCTGGGCAGGCGGCCGCCCGCTTGGCTCGCGGCAGCGTCGGCCGCCGATTGATTTTTTTTGGTTCCCTCGAATGCGTTTCGCACCGGAGAGGAATAGCATCATGTGTGGTTTTTTGGCAATTTACGACAGCGGTCCGCGGCCTGTGGCGCGCGCGAGGATTCTCGATGGTCTGGCGGCCATTCGCCATCGCGGACCAGACGAACGAGATGTCTGGATCGATCCGCGAGGGAACATCGCATTCGGACACGCGCGGCTCAGCATCATAGGCCTCGGCAACGGACGGCAGCCGATCGCCTCCGCGGATGGCTCGATCCATCTGATCGTCAATGGCGAGTTTTACGATTTCGAGCGCATACGCGACGAGCTTCGCGCCCGCGGCTGCGTTTTCCGCACAGAAAGCGACAGCGAGATCGCGCTGCATCTCTATCGCGAATTCGGCACGGCGGGCCTCGAGCGCCTGCGCGGAGAGTTCGCGCTCGTGCTCTACGACGCGAACGAACGCCAACTCGTCGCCATGCGCGATCGCTTCGGGATCAAGCCGCTGTTCATCGCCGAACACGAGGGAGCGATCTATATCGGCTCCGAGATCAAGGCGCTGCTGGCGGCCGGCGTGCCGGCCATCTGGGACGAGGACGCCTATGTCTCGCGCGGCTTCTATCTCTCGAACCAGACGCTGTTCAAAAAAGTCCGCAGCGTCGCGCCCGGACGTTTCGTCACCGCGACGCCGAGCGGACTGCGCGAGCAGACCTATTGGGATCTCGATTTCAGTTCCGCGGATTCGCTCGAAAACAGTCATGTCGATGAAGCGGAGGCGGTCGCCGGACTACGGGAGAAAATCCTCGAAGCGGTGCGGTTGCGCTTGCGGTCGGATGTGCCTGTCGCCGTCTATCTCAGCGGCGGAATCGATTCCTCGGCGATGCTCGGATGCGCGACGCATCTGAGCGGCGCACCGCTCGACGCCTATAATCTCTCCTTCGTGGACTCGGAGGCCCATGACGAACGGCGCTTCGCCGAGCAGGCCGCGGCCCACGCCGGCGCGCGCTTCTACTCGATTCCCGTGACGCAGAACGATCTCGCCGACAATTTCGACGACGCGCTGTGGCACAATGAAACGCCTTTCTTCAACGCGCATGGCGTCGCCAAATATCTTCTCAGTCGGGCGGTCCGAGACGCTGGCGTCAAAGTCGTGCTCACCGGCGAAGGCTCCGACGAGATTTTCGCCGGCTACCCGCATTTTCGTCGGGACATGCTGCTCCATAACGCGCAGCATCAAGATGGCGACGTCGTCGAGGAGTTGCGGTCGAAGCTGAAAGCGAGTGAGGCCGGCTATGGGCGCGAGCGCCTTCCGCCGGATGCGATCTGGATGACAGCGCAACTCGGGCACGGCGTATCCTGGATCGACAATCAGTCGAGCTGGTTCGGCGCTCTGCAAGCGCTCTACGGCGACGAGACCAGGCGGCGCTGGTCGGGGATCGGACCCTATCGGCGCTTCTACAACGGGTCGGCGCATCGCCGGCTCGCCGGCCGCGATCCGGTGCATCGCTCGATGTATCTTTGGGCCAAGAGCTTTCTACCCAATTTCGTGTTGACGACGCTCGGTGATCGCATGGAGATGGCTCACAGCGTCGAAGGGCGAGTGCCGTTGCTCGACCACCATGTCGCCGAATACGCCTGCCGATTGCCCGTCTGGCTCAAGATCAAGGGTGGCACGGAAAAGCACGTCTTCCGCGAAGCGATGCGTCCGTTCCTCCCTGAAACACTTTACAAGCGCAAGAAGCACTACTTCCGCGCCCCCCCCGCGATGCTGCGTCATGACGACCGGCTCTCGCAGCTCGTTCGCGACGCTCTGCAAGGCGACGCGCTGGTCGACCTGCCCTTCTTCGACGCAAAGCTGGTGCGTCGGGCTCTCGCGGAGTTGCCGGGACTGCCGCCGGACCAGCAGGCGCTCCTCGATCCGATGTTCATGGAAATCGCCAGCCTCTGTCTGATGCAGCAGCGCTTCCGCATGAACAGTGAAACAAGCGGCGCTACGGAAAATCTCGTCATGGAGGAGGTGGCATGAAAATCGGAATCATCGGCGCGGGGCTCAACGGCCTCGCCCTCGCCTTGCTCTTGAAACGCTTCGGGGTCGGAGCGGAGGTATACGAGCGCGGCGACGGGCCGCGCGACACGGGTTCGGGAATCTATGTCTGGCCGCAAGGCGTCCAGGTGCTGCGCTTCATGTTCGGGGACGATTGTCTGCTGGCGGCCGGTCAGCCGATCGAGTTTCTCGACACGCTCGACCGGCACGGCAAACTGATCCATAGCCAGCCGGTGCGGCTCGAAGGATTCGAGTTTCCCGCGCCGGCGATGATGTTTGCGCGCAAGCGGTTGTTCGGCATGCTGCGCGACGCTCTCGACGCCCACGCCATCACCGCCAACGCCGGATGCGAATCCATCTCGCAGGACGAGAACGGCGTGACAGTCGACTTCACCGATGGGCTCTCGCGTCGCTTCGATGTCGTCGTTGGAGCCGATGGCGTTTTCTCCCGAGTGCGCAGCGCCGTCGCTCCGGAAGCAATCGTCGCCGACACGGGCGTCGCGGCCTGCCGCGGCATCGTCGAATTCGCGCATCCGGCCCTGCTCGGCGACCGATGCCAGATCTTCACCTACGACGGCGCTCGGGTCGTGACCTATCCGCTCGATGAGAGCCGATCTCTACGCTACTGGTTCTACGCTTATCGGCATCTCGATCGGCCGCTGCTCGACAAGGACGGAATTCGCGCCGCGATCGCAGACATCGCCGATCCTCTTCCGGCGATGGTCGACGCGACGCCGCCCGAATCGATGCTCCACAATCGCCTGCACGCGATAAAGCATATAGAGAACTGGCACCGCGGCCGGGTGACTCTCCTCGGAGACAGCGCGCACGCCATGCTGCCCACGCTCGGTTACGGCTTCACGCTCGGCCTCGAGAATGGCTTCGCTCTCGCTCAATCGCTCGTCTGCAATTGCGACGCGGACATCACGAGTGCTCTGCGCCGCTATTCACGCAGGGTGCGGCTGCGTTCGCGCGAGATGCTCGAGGTCATGAGCGATCTGACCGATCTTTTCTACTTTCGCGAGGAGGGCTCGGTGACGAGCGACACGTTGCAAGACCGGTTGACGAAATTCAGAAGTCTCGCCGAAACCACGGTTTTCTGATGGACGACGAAATGTTTCAGACCGCGCTTCGCGCCTTCATCGCGGAGCGCGTCGAACCGAATATCGACGCCTGGGAACGCGCCGGGGCCTATCCGGCGAGCCTACACGCCGAAGCGGGAGCGGCTCGCCTGCTCTCGCTCGGCGACGTTCCGGGGCCTGTTCTGCCGGCTCATCAGACCCGGATGCGAATGTTGCTCGAAGAAGTCACCCGCGGCGGATCGCAGGGGCTGGCGGTGGGCCTCTGTTCGCACTTCGTCAGCCTGTCGATCGTCGCGTCGGCGGGAGCGGAGGCGTTCGGATCCGTCATCGCCGATGTGCTGGCTGGCGCGCGCATCATCACCCTCGCGCTCACCGAGCCCGACGCCGGTTCCGATCTGACCGCGCTCGACGCGCGCGCCGCGCTCGGAGCCGACGGCGCGTGGCGGATCACCGGCGAGAAACGCTTCATCTGCAATGGAGCGCGCGCCGACTGCCTGGTCCTCGGCGCACGTGTGCTCGATGGCCTCGGCCTCTTCCTGGTCGAGCAGCCGCAAGCCGAGATTGTCGGGTACCCTCTCGAGCCGTCGGGTTGGCGCTGCCTTCCACTCGCAGCGATCCGCTTCGAGAACGCTCGCGCGCGGCTGATCGCCGCCCCCGACCGGAGCGGCCGAATCCTGCGTGGCGCCTTGACGCGAGAGCGGCTCAACTTGGCGATCTCGGCTGCGAGCGCTGCCGAGGCCGTGAGCGCCGTCGCTTTGAAGCACAGCCGAAGCCGTGTCATTCGCAACGCGCCCCTGATCGCCATGACGCATGTTCGCCAGACTCTCGCCGAATTGCATACGGCCGTCGCCATGGCCCGTCATTTCGTGGATCGGACCACCATTGAAGACGGCGAAGTCCAGGTGGCGATGGCTAAGAACGCGGCGACCGCGGCCTTCGCATTCGCGGCGCAGGTCGCGGTTCGATTGCACGGGGCCGCTGGCTGCGTGTCTCCTTCGCTCGCCGAGCGAAGCCTGCGTGACGCCCCTCTCGTCGCCATTGGCGGCGGCACGACCGAGGTGATGAACGAAATCATCGCTCGCTCACTCGAACGGAGACCGGAATGATCAACATATCCGATCATGCGCGCCTGCATAGCCGAGCGCTCCTCACGCACGACTTTCAGCGCTATTGCGGTCTGGAGCTGTTGGAGCAGGAAGCCGGTCGCTGCCGTTGTCGACTGGTCGTCACCCCCGCCATCGACAATCTGAGCCGTTGCCTGCATGGCGGCGTGACCTACGCCATGCTGGACGTCACCAGCATGCTCGCGACTTTGCCTCTGCTGGCTCCTGACGAATATGCGGTCAGCACGAACATGGCGGTCTCGATCCTGACGCCGATGCCGCGCGATTCGATCGCGGAATTTCAAGCCAGCGTGATCCGAGCAGGACGCAGGATGATTTTCACCTCGGTCGTCGCCATACGCGTCGGTGTCGGTGGCGCACACACGCCTTTCGCAACGGCGCAGATTTCCAAGGCGCGAGTGCGGCAGACCATTCCCGTTCCAGACGCAAACGGTATTGTCGAGCGCGCGGCGTCGTAAGGCCGCCAAATTTCGAGTCTCTACTCACACTGATTTTGAAAGCCGATCGATCACGATGACATAAATATTTCAGTTCGAGGTCGTCGAGTGAACGCGAGCGCGCCAATTCGATGCCGGCGTGAGAGGAGTATCGACATGAAACAGGCGATGACGAAAATCACGCTCGAGCAATGGCGCGTGTTCGTCGCCACGGCACGGCACGGAAGTTTTCATCAAGCGGCCGAACGATTGAGCAAGACGCAGTCGGCGGTCAGCCACGCCGTTCGCAAAATGGAGGAATGCCTGGGCCAAGAACTCTTCGCGATCGAAGGACGACGGGCGACCCTGACCAAGGCCGGCGAAATGATTTTTCCTCGCGCACGAGAGCTCATTGGCCATGCGACGCAAATCGAGCACTTCTGCTCGGGTTTCGATCCTAGCTCCGAGGGCGAGATTACCGCCGCAATCGATATTATTTTTCCCAAGCCGATTCTCTTGAATGCACTCCACCAATATTCGCTTCTCTACCCGAGGCTATCGGTACGGGTTTGCGAAACAGCATTGTCGGGCGCGAGCGAAGCCTTCGAGGAAGGACGCGCGCAGATCGGCATAGCGAGCTATCTTCCCGGCCGTATCGTCGCCGAGCCTCTGCTCTCGGTGCGTTTCATCTGTGTGGCCGCCGCGGGCCATCCCCTGCATCAACTCGGCCTGCTCACGCATGAATTGCTCAAGGATCATCGTCAGGTCGTAATGAGCGACTCCGGCCTGAGGGGAGCGGACAGCGGATGGCTCGGCTCACGTCAGCGCTGGACGGTCAGCCACCTTACGACATCGGTCGCCTTCGTCGCCGATGGCCAGGGCTACGCGTGGCTTCCAGAGCACTGCATTCGCGACGAACTCGCATCGGGGCGGCTGCGTCCATTGAACCTGGCGGCGGGACGCAGCCGCATCGTCCAGCTCAACATCGGCTATGGAGAGCATTTGGAACAAGTGCGCCAGATTCTCGATCTCGTCGCAATCTTCCGCGACGCAGTGCAAGATTCCGAGCCTCCTACCCTTCCCACCATGCCAAGCCGCATCGACGCGAACTGTGGGCGAACTATTTCGAGCGTGATGTGAACAAGGTCGTATCCAGCGTCGAAGGCGACCACAGATGACCGAGGCGCGGCAATTTCGAGAAGAGTCGTATTGCCTTACTCGGCGTCGAATCGCCTCGAACCTCGACGCTCGACATACTAGACTGCCGAACGCGAAAATGACGCCGTTTCGCAGCTCATCGGTCGAGCGGCGTAGTAAAGGAGTTATCGTACGAACTCGGCTGGAGTGGCATTCGTCGTCAAATAATCCCGTCCCTGCTGCTCGACCGGCGTGCTCGGACGTCCCGTTATTCTCGATCGCGTCACTGGCGGCGCCTATGGCGATTAAATATTGTGGAGCATAGCTGATGAATACCGATTTCACCATCGCATCTAATGAACCCATGAAGTTCCCAGGGAGCATCGACATTGCGCAAGTGAGGATTGCGCGTCCAACCGATCAACTCGAAGCATTGGTGGCTTTCTATCGCGACGGGTTGGGGCTGGCTGAGCTGTATCGATTTACCGATCATAGTGGATACGATGGTCTCATGTTGGGCCTTCCCGGTCGGGCCTATCATCTAGAATTCACACAGCACCGCGCCGGGAGCCCATGCCCGGCCCCCAGTCGGGACAACTTGTTGGTCCTGTATATTCCAGACGCTCAACAACTCGCGAGCCTGCGCGACCGACTGATCCGATCGGGCAATGAACCTGTCGATCCCGAAAACCCCTATTGGCTCGACCGAGGTCTCACCTTCGAAGATCCCGATGGTTGGCGAGTAGTGCTTTGTGGCGCTCAAGGCATATGAGGCAATTCTATGATCGTAGCCGGGCGCCGTCTGAACTGTCACCGATTTCTCGAAATGGATAATGAGCCGAGCCTTGAAATGACGCCACTTGAAGGGCGATGTCACGTAAACTTGATACAGGCGCGTTGACGCCACGCAGGCTGATTTCAAGCAGCTGTCGTCACGGACTTCCACTCTGCCATCGCCCTGAGGCGATGCAGACGGATGGCGATGGCGGAACGCCTGGAAGGTCTGGATGGAACGAAGAGATTGCGGACTGCCGAGAAGATGTCGACGAAATGTTGCAGCCCCCGCCACGATCGAAACCACTGCATCACTCGCTCGCGCTTTCGTAATGGGGAGTTTTCTGCGCGATTGTTCAAACCCTTGTGCAATCGATGCTCGACGCGCGGCATGATCTGCCGGCGCGCCACGGCATAGGAACCGAGCTTGTCGGTGACTATGCGCCGTGGGCGACAGCCCTGTTTGTGAAGAAGGCGTTTCAGCAATCGCTGAGCCGCTTTGGCGTGACGGCGAACCTGCAAGATTTCGTCGAGGACATATCCGTCTTGATCGACAGCGCGCCAGAGATAGCGCTTTTCACCGTTGATCGAGACGACGACTTCGTCGAGATGCCAAACGTCGCGACGACCGGGCTTTTTGCGCTTCAGACGATGGGCGTAATCGGGACCGAATTTCTTGGCCCAGCGACGGATGGTTTCGTAGGAGAGATCGATCCCCCGTTCGAGGAGCATTTCCTCTGACCTGCCCCCGAAGTTTCATCCAGCGGCGAGTTGGGTCCCGGCGGTTGATACGCCCGCGGGCGTGGGGTGAGCAACAGGCGATCGGCGGAGCTGGTCGGTTGCGCAGCCGATCGCCTGTTGCGGTGAGCGCGGCCGCATAGTCCGCCGGCGTCGCGTAGCCGAGGGAAGAATGCGCGCGCCGGTGGTTATAATCGTGAACCCAAAAGCGAACTTTCTCTCTCGCATGGTCGAGCCCGAAGAACAGCGTCTCATTGCGCAGCTCGTCCCGCATGCGGCCGTTGAAGATCTCGCAGAAGCCGTTCTGCATCGCCTTGCCGGGCATGATGAAATGCAACTCCACCTCGTTCGCCTCCGACCAGGACAGGACGGCGTTCGAGGTGAACTCCGTCCCATTGTCGGAAACGATCATGCCGGGCTTGCCGCGCCTTTCGATCAGCGCCGACAGCTCGCGCGCCACCCGCTTGCCGGAGATCGATGTGTCCGGGATCGCCGCCAGGAATTCGCGCGTCACGTCGTCGACGATGTTCAGGATCCGGAACCGTCGGCCGCTGGCGAACTGGTCGTGCACGAAGTCGAGAGACCATCGCGCATTCGGCTTCGCCTCGACGAGGATCGGCGCCCGTGTTCCCACGGCGCGTCGGCGTGCGCGGCGTTTCCTCACCATCAGCCCTTCCTCGCAGTAGAGCCGATAGATGCGGTTCTTGCCCGAGCGCTCGCCCCGCTGACGAAGCAAGACGAACAGCCTCCGGTAGCCGAAGCGCCGACGCGCATTGGCGAGATTGCGCAGCTCGGCGCGAAGCTCGGCGTCGGCCGGGCGCGTCGACGTGTAGCGCGCCGTCTTGCGATCGATGGCGACGATCCGGCAGGCCCGACGTTCCGACAGGCCCATCACGGCCCGAAGGTGCGCGACGGCGTCGCGCTTGACGGCGGGCCCTACCATTTTTTGCCAGGAGCTCGCGAAGCGCCGCCGCATCGAGCATCTGATCGGCCAAGAGCTTCTTCAGACGCGCGTTTTCCTCCTCCAGCGCCTTCAGCCGCTTGGCCTCGGAAACGTCCATCCCGCCGAACTTGGCCTTCCAATTGTAGAGCGTCGTCTCCGAAACCGCGTATTTGCGCGCGAGGTCCGCCGCCTTCGCTCCGGCTTCCTGCTCCCGCAAAATCCCGATGATCTGCTCTTCCGTGAACCGTTTCTTCTTCATCGTGTCCGTCCTGCAATCGGCCGGACTCTAATCGATGCTGGTGGGATTTTTCAGGGGCAGGTCAGGGCGAATCAAGCGGCGGTTTTGGTTTCGCGGACTATCTCGATTCCAACGCGGAATGTGACGTCTTCGATGAGTTTCGGCAACCGATTTTGTCCTTTCAGGCGCCGCCAGTTCTTCGACGCCGCCATCGCGAGCCTGAACACCATGAGGCGAGCCGCGTTCTTTCATCGCCTCGGCGCGATCCGCGATCGGACTTTCGAGAATCAAAGCTACCGCGCCTCTGGCCTCAATCTCGCGGTCTCCGCCATGATTCTCTCGAGCACCGCGTATCTGGGACGTGTCGTCGACGAGCTGCGTTTCCGCGGCGAAGCCATCCCCGATGAGCTCGTCGCCCACATCGCACCGCTGCTTAGGCTAGGATTTGGAACAGATTCCGCGATGACCCCGACAACAGGCGTAACCGCCCAAGCGAGCGAGCTTTATGAGGTAGAGCGTCCCGTGCTCGGCTCGTCGATTGCCAGCACCGCTGACGAACGCGCCCGCGCACAGGCAGATCTGTGATCAACTTCCAGACGATCGGCTTGCAGCCTTTGGGCGCATCACGTTCGATGCGCTTTTCAACTGTAGACCATAGCTCCACTACAACGCAAGAAACCGCCCCGACGATCAGATCGGGGCGGTGATTGATTTATGTATGAAGTGGTTGCGGACCCGCAACACCCGATTCTTGCGATTGGTTGAACGTGAAATTCCGAAGCTTGCCGCGTAGCAATTTCAGGCCGCACGGCGCAACGGGAACGCCCCGTGGAGGACAGCCGGAAATTACGCTGCCTCCAATCCCGGCTGCGCTGCCGGAACTCTGCCGCCCTGGCCTTGTTGCCGCAGGCGGACGCGAAGCACGATCGGCGATCCGCTGCGCCAACCGACGGAGTAATGCAGTTTTATCGCCAAGTGTTTCCAGTCGCTTCCGGCGGTGAACGCACGACCGTGTCCTCCGGTCCCAGCACGCGTCCATCTTGGGCGCGAAGCTCCAGTTTCCGCACCGGAAGGCCACTCCTCTTATCGACTAGAAGGACGTGAGCCTCGTCGGGCTCGAAGAAGAAGTCCTCGCCCCACTGCCTGAGAGCGACCAGGAGCGGAAACAGGCCGCGCCCCTTTTCTGTCAGCACGTATTCCTGATAGGGGCTCCCGTCGGACGCGGGGACGGTGTCCATGATGCCGTGTGCGACCAGGTTGCGCAAACGGGCCGCGAGGATGTTCTTCGCAAGCCCCAGGTCCTTTTGAAATTCCCCGAACCGGCGCAGGCCATCGAAAGCATCCCGAACGATCAGCAACGACCACCAGTCTCCGATCGCGTCCAGTGGCCTAGCAACGCCGCAGCTCGAATCTTTGTGGCTGATTCTCTTGACCATTGAGACGGTGCTCCCGCGTTCAATCTCCCGCATGCCATCTCCCCTCGAAGCCGGGAAGATCGCGGCTTGTCGCCTTTTGGATGTAGTAGTTGCAAATTAAAACCTCAAGCGATATAACGGCGTATGGTTTTAAGTTGAAACCACATGCCCAACTAGTGCTGACCCCGGGAGAGGAGACGTGCATGACCCGATCCGACGCCACCTTCGGCGGTAGCTTTCCGTACACCCCGCATTTCACCGCGGCTCCCGGCTTCCGTATGCATTATGTCGATGAGGGGCCCCGCGAAGCAGGGGTCATACTCTGCCTGCACGGCGAGCCGACCTGGGGCTATCTGTTTCGCCACTTGGTCCCGGTGTTGAGCATAACGCACCGTGTAGTCGTCCCGGACCATATGGGCTTCGGCAAGAGCGATACGCCGCCGGACCGTGCCTACTGGCTGCAGGATCACGTCGACAATCTGGAGTACTTCGTTCTTGCGCTCGATCTCGACGATATCACCCTCGTCATGCACGACTTCGGCGGCCCGGTTGGCATGGGGCTCGCCGCCCGGCATCCCAACCGCATTCGTCGCGTTATCTCGACCAACGGACCGACGCCGTTTGGCCAGGCCGATCTCGTTGAGCGAGTGACTGCGAATGCCGGCGTCTCGCCCTGGTTTCAATGGATCGCGAAAGCCGAAGCGGACGGCAGCCTCGAAGCGGTGCTGGGGCAGCTCGGTTTCAATATCCTGAGCACGCTCAAGCTCAACGGCTTCGAGAACAACACGCTCATCACCGACACATGGCTCGACGCCTACGGATCGCCTTTCGCAAGCCCTGCCGACTGTCTCGGCGCGATCGGCTGGGCCAAGGGCTTCGCCACGGGTGCGCACAGATTCGAGACGCCTGACGCAGCGGCCATCCGCGCCATCCATGCCAGACCCGCCCTCGCCATCTGGGGTGAAGCAGACCGCACGCTTCACGCCGAACATTTCGTGCCGCTCTTCACCCAGCTCTTTCCGGCCGCGTCGGTGCATCGTCTGGCTGGCGTTGGTCACTACTGCCTCGAAGATGCCCCCGACGAGGTCGGTAGGCTCATCACGCAGTTCATCCGGCAGGGCTGAGCGCACAGCGATTTCTCGTCCCCGTCCGGGCCGGCAGATCGGCTGGCGGCTTCCTGAGAGTTGGACGGATTGCATATCGAAACCACAACCGCCACGCCCATTGCAGTTGCAAATTAATACTTCCAGATTGGAGGGGGCCACGAGCATCGAAAGCGAGGCCGTCGTAGACCTTCAACATTATCGGTCTCTTCGTGACGTCCTAATCTATAGGTGATCATTTCAAAGCCGGTCGATGTCTATCGCGGAATGGACGTGCGGCCCAATCGTCTCATCTTCGACGGCACGATGCGACCCTCCTGCGTCGCTGGCAAAGCAAGTGGAAGGTGAATGAACACGCGCTTCTTGCCGCCTCGCGAAGTCAGAGACGGATGACGAGCTTGCCGAAGTGGCGGCCGCTCGCGAGTTCGTCGTAGGCGGCTTGCATCTCGTCGAACGAAAAAGTCCGATCGATCACAGGACGGATAAGATGCTCGGCGAGGAAAGCGTTCATCGCCTCGAACTGCTCGGCGGAGCCGACATTGATGCCGTCGATGGTTCCGTTGATCAGCTGCAGCCGCATCAGGTTCGAGTGCGGTCCGAAGCCGGTAAACACGCCGATCTGTGCGATATGCCCCCAGGCGGCGAGCGCGCGCAGCGAACGGTCGAAGGTGTCCGGTCCGCCGAGTTCGAGAACGTGCGAGACGCCGAGCCCGCCCGTCAGCTTGCGGACTTCGACATCCCAGTCCGGCGTCGTGCGATAGTTCACCGTCGCGAAGGCGCCGAGCTTCGTTGCGCGTTCACGCTTCTCGTCCGAGGACGACAACACGATGGTTTTCGCGCCGAGGGCGCTCGCGATCTGCAAGCCAAAGAGCGCGACGCCGCCCGTGCCCTGCACCAGCAGCGTGTCGCCGACTGAGAGACCGCCGCGCACGACCAGCGCCTGCCAGGCGGTCAAGGCGGCGCAGGGAAGCGTCGCGGCCTCTTCCAGGCTAAGGCTGTCCGGGACGGGCGCCAACGAGGCTTCGGGCACGACGACCAGATCCGCCAGCACGCCGTCGGTCTCGCCGCCGCCGAGCGCCGATGGGCCGTAGGCCTCACGATAGGGACCGACAACCCAATCCCGGTAGAAAGTTGGAGCGACGCGGTCTCCTGCGCGCCAGCGGGCAACATCGGCGCCGGTCGCGACGACGCGGCCGGCTCCGTCGGAGAACGGAATCAACCCCTCGCGCACCGGCCCCAACTCGCCGCGCAGCACGAGCAGGTCGCGGTAATTGAGGCTCACCGCCTCGATCCCGACGAGAACCTCGTTTGGCCCAGGAGTCGGCGCCGCCTCGCGGAACTGCTGGAGGCGAAGGCCGCGGTCGGCGGGCGTAAGCCTGTAAGCTCTGCGTGTCGTGGGGATAGATGAGCTGGAATCGGTCACGGGTTTCTCCATTTGCAATAAACTAGCGAACGATATTAAAATAAGTCCCCGCATCCTCGTCAAGGGATTTTTATATTGGTCACTATGAAAACCATCGCAAAGCGGCCGCGCGGCCGGCCGCGAGCGATCGACCGGGACGAGGCGCTGGAGACGGCGCTCCAGCTGTTCTGGCGTCGTGGCTATGAGGGGACGTCGATCGCCGACCTGACCGCGGCCATGGGGGTGACGCCGCCGAGTCTCTACACCGTCTTCGGCAGCAAGGAGCAGCTCTACCGCGAGGCGCTCGACCGCTACGGCGCCACCTACGGCTCCTTCGCCCAGCGCGCGCTCGCCGAAGAGCCGAGCGCCCAGCGCGCGATCGAACGCATTCTGCGTGAGGCGATCCAGGTCTACGCGGAGGGGCCGGCGCCGGCAGGCTGCATGCTGGCGAGCGGCGCGGTAGCGTGCGCGCCTGAGCACGCTTCGGTGGCGGCGGATGTTGCAAGGCGAAGGCTCGCGACGATCGCGGCGATCAAGGCGCGCTTCGATCGCGCAGCCAGCGAAGGCGAACTCGCGCCGTCGACCGATACGCAGGCCCTCGCCTCTTACTATGCCGCCGTTGTGCAGGGGCTGTCGATCCAGGCTCGCGATGGCGTCAGCCGGAAGATCCTCGATGCATTGGCGGACGTCGCTCTCTCGGCGTGGCCGGGCTCGCGGGCGGATCGACCAGCGCAAAGTCCATGAGGGACCGGCGGCGCCCGACTATGGCAATTGATCGAAATCGAAGTCCCCGAACTGGCCGCATAGTCGTCCCAAAGTCGGTTGCGTCGTTTCGAGCGGCGCAACGCCAGCGCCCTTACGTCGGCGAGAAGACAGCTCTCAGCGGCGGATCGAGTTTCGAACGGAGGCGCGGTCTCGACGGCGGCGGCTTTTCGTGGTCATGAGATCGAACGCAGCAAGAAACGCATCCACCATCGCGTTCAGCCGATCCGCGCCGACACCGTCCCGGGCCTGCACCGACAAGCCGTGAAGCATCGTGGCGCAACAGTCGCCGAGCGCCGCCTCGTCGACATGCTCCTCGAGCTCTCCGGTGTGTTTCGCCCGTCGTAATCGATCGATGATCGACTGTGTTCTCGCTTTGCGGTGCTCGGACAGCCAGGCGCCCAGAGCGGCGTTCTCCCGCGCGCAGTTGGTCGCGGCGGTGACGACCATGCAGCCTCTCTGCCCTTTCGTATAGAGCTCGATAGCCGCCCGGAACATGTCGTCCAAGGCGGAGCGAATGTCCGTCGCCTCGGATAGGGCGCGGTCCGCGAAACCGCCTTCTTCCGCTTCATAGACCTCGATCGCCTCGCGGAACAACGCCTCCTTCGAGCCGAAAGCCGCATAGATGCGCGCCGACGCGATGCCGAGAGCCTCCACCAGATCGGACATGGACGCGCCCTCGTAACCGCGCGCCCAAAAGAGGTCGCGCGCCTTTTTCAACGCCAAATCTCGGTCGAACTCCCTGGGTCTGCCGGCCATATGATCGCGCCATTTTTGTCGCGCTATTGTTGATCGACCCACAAATAATCGGCTTGACATCGGCGCGCAAGCGCGCATTTTTTGTTGGTCAACAAATAATGGTGGCGCGATGAAAACGATCAAGGGTCCGAGCATCCATCTGGCGCAGTTCAGCGATGCGCGAAAGCCTTTCGACACTCTGGCCGCCATCGCCGGCTGGGCGAGCGAACTCGGCTTCGAGGCCCTGCAAATTCCGGCCTGGGATCGTCGCTTGTTCGATGTCGCCGAGGCTGCCGAGAGCGAGACCTATTGCGACGAGATTGCAGGAATTCTGGCCGAGCGCGGACTCGTCGTCAGCGAGCTGACGACGCACATTTTCGGTCAGCTGGTCGCCGTGCATCCGGCCTATGACGCGATGTGCGACGCTTTCGTCCCCGAGCAGATTCGCGGAAATGCCGCCGCGCGAAGCGAATGGGCGCTGCGACGACTCGAGCTCGCGGCCAAGGCCTCGCGCCGGCTCGGGCTGACCGCGATGGGGACATTCTCGGGCTCGCTCCTCTGGCCTTATTTCTTCCCCTTCCCGCAGCGTCCGGAGGGATTGGTCGAAGCCGCTTTCGACGAGCTGGCCCGACGATGGATGCCCGTCCTCGACGCCTGCGGCGAGCAGGGAATCGACCTCTGCTATGAACTTCACCCGAGCGAGGATCTGCATGACGGCGTCAGCTTCGAGATGCTGCTCGCGCGTGTCGGCGGGCATCGCCGGTGCCGGATTCTCTACGATCCCAGCCATTTCGTTTTGCAGCAGCTCAAATATCTCGACTTCATCGACATCTACCACGATCGGATCGGCATGTTCCACGTCAAGGACGCGGAGTTCAATCCGACCGGACGCCAGGGCGTCTATGGCGGCTATCGGTCGTGGACCGAGCGGGCGGGACGCTTCCGGTCATTGGGCGATGGGCAGATCGATTTTCGTTCGATCTTCTCGAAGCTCGCCCAATATGATTTCGGCGGCTGGGCCACGCTCGAATGGGAATGCTGCCTGAAAAATAGCGAAGACGGCGCGCGCGAAGGCGCGGCCTTCATTCGCGACCACACGATAAAGGTCACGGAAAAGATCTTCGACGATTTCGCGGGAACGCCCCTGAGCGCGGCTCAGACGAATGCGATCCTCGGCATCTCCTGAGCCAACTCCTGGGACGTTCATCATGGCGAATTCGATCGCGCCGGACGCTTCGTCCGACGGCTTTGCGCATCATTATATGCACGTGGACGATCAGAGAATTCACTGCTCCGTTCTCGGCGATGGCGAGCCGGTTCTCTTGATCCCGGGCTGGCCGCAAACCTGGTACGCATGGCGCCACACGATGGC
>NZ_JBQUZK010000016.1:0-1578 GCF_056313885.1 Methylosinus sp. DMC45 | reverse complement strand
CATTTTGACGGCGGCGCCTCGGCGCCGACCAATGGCGACACGTCGAGCTACACGCGCTTTCGCTCGCGGCCCGTCGATGTCTCGACAAGCGCGCCGCTCGGCGACGGCTCTTGGACGATCTGGTCGAACTACTCGTCTCTCTCGCTCTACTCCGCGACCTCGCCGGCCATAACCGGCGTCACCGGCACGCCGCAGCGTTTCGAGGTCCAGTGCTGGCTGGTCTCGACGGGCGGCAACCCGGGCAATCCTTCCGCCTCCTCCTTCCTCACCATCTCGACCTTCTGACGATCGCGCCCGCGCGACCAAGGGAAAGCCCCGCCTCATGACCGATCTCGCCGCACTCTTCGCGACCATCTACCGCGATTATGAGACCGATGGCGTCGCCGCCTCCGGCGCGCACGAGCCCGCCAAATCCGACATTCGTGGGATTGGCCCCGCCATCGCGTCAGAGATCCTCGCGCGCTATTCGGCGCCCGTCGCCGGCGTCCAGTCGCGCACGGTCGCGACGCCGCCGGCGAGCCCGAGCGCGGGACAAAAATGGATCGTGCCGCCGGGCGGCACGGGCGCGTTCGCCGGGCAGACTGGAAAGGTCGCGGAATATTCCGGCTCCACCTATGTCTTTACCGCGCCGACCGCCGGCTACACGGCCTTCGTGCTCGATGAGGTCGAGCTCTATGGCTATGATGGCGCGGCCTGGAAGCTGCTTACGGGCGCGGCCATCGCAAAGGCGCTGCTGAGCGAGCTGGCGACGATCACGACAGCGCCGGCCGACAAGGAGGCGCATGTCTACGCCGATGTGATCGGGACGACCGTCTCGCGCGCCCGCGCCTCCAATGTCGCGACAATCGTCTATGCGGCTGCGCACGGGTTGAGCGTCGGCGAGCACTATAATCAGCGCGGACTCTCCGGCTCCGGCTACAATGGCCGTGTGACGGTCGCGAGCGTCCCGAGCCCGACGAGCGTCACTTACGCCAGCACGGGCGGCGATGAATCGACGACGGCCGACGCCGGCGGCTCCGCCGATCGCAATGGCGTCTACCGTTCGGATGGCGCGGGCGGTTGGCCTTGGATCAGCGATCTTTCCATCGACGTGCTGATCGCGCAATTCATCGCGCTGAAGCTGCGCGTCGCGCCTTACTACTCGAGCGTCTCCGCAGGCCTTTCCGACGTCGCCTCCGGCGCATATTTCACCGTGCGGCCGTCCGCCTATTCCGGCATGGCGTCGGACGTCTATCTCAACAATTCCGGCGTCGCTTCTTATCAATTTTCCGTCCCGGCCGGCGGCCCCGGCAAGACGCTGGACACGAGCTATACGAGCGCGAGCGGATTTATCTATGGCGTTGTGGACGCATTGGGGCGCGTGCTGGCCGGATGCGACGCGGCGGCGAGATGGTCCGGGAAATTCGTGACGCCTGGCTCCGGCCTCGTCGAGAGCTATGACGTTTTGGGCCGCCAAAAGCTGACGGTCGGCGGGATCGGCGGCGCGAATTTCGACGGTTCGGTCGCGTCGATCTCGGGCTATTTGTGGGGCGTTGTCGACAGCGCCGGGAGAATCCTCGGCGCCGTGAGGCCGAATGC
>NZ_JBQUZK010000015.1:0-29735 GCF_056313885.1 Methylosinus sp. DMC45 | reverse complement strand
GAGCGTCGCCGGATGAAGCCGCGTGCCGCTGCCGCCCGCGAGAATGATTCCGCGCATGTCATGCTCCTCCATCTGTGGGGCAGGCGAGCAGCCTGTCGACGCAGGCCGCGAGCGATGGGCGCCAGTCGGGCAGAGCGACGCCGTAGATTTGCGAAAGCTTCGTATTGTCGAGACGCGAATTGGCCGGGCGCCGCGCCGGCGTCGGATAATCCGCCGTCGTGATGCGGCGAACGCGCACCGGCCTGCGACCATGCTCCGCAGCGCGCGCGAAGATCGCTTCGGCGACATCCGCCCAGCAGGCGTCGCCCGCGCCGGTCATGTGAAAGACGCCGCGCAGCTGCGGCGCGCTGTCATCGCAAAGGCGCCTCGCTATGCGCAATGTCGCCTCGGCTATGTCGAGCGCGCTCGTCGGATTGCCGAGCTGATCGGCGACGACGCCGACCTCCTCGCGCGTCTCGCCGAGCCGCAACATGGTGCGCACGAAATTCGCGCCGAATGGGCTGTAGACCCAGGCCGTGCGCAGCATGGCGGCGTTTGGGCAGAGCGCCGCGACGTGCTGCTCGCCCTCGCGCTTGGAGCGGCCATAGGCGCCGAGCGGCGCGGTCGGATCATCCTCGCGATAGGGGCGCGCAGCGGAGCCGTCGAACACATAGTCGGTCGAAAAATGAATGAGCGGAACGCCGAGCGCATCCGCCGCCTCGGCGACATGGCCGGCGCCCTCGCCATTGACGCGCAGGGCGAGCGCTTCTTCCTGCTCCGCTTTGTCGACGGCGGTGTAAGCAGCCGCGTTGACGATCGCATCGCAGCGCGCGTCATTCAGCGCCGTGCGCACGCTGTCGCGATCCGCCAGATCGAGCTGCGGCCTGCCGAGCGCGATGATTTGCGTTTCCTCATCGGCGCGCTCGCGCAGAGCGGTGACGACCTGGCCCTGCGTTCCGGTGACGGCGATGCGCATCGTCACCCCTTACTCGAAGGCGTCGGAAAGATCGCGCAGGCGCGGCCAGCGGCGATCCTTCTCCGACAGAACCGCCCGCGCCGGCGCGATCGGCCAAGCGATGTCGAGATCGGGATCGTCGAAGGCGAGGCCGCGATCATTGGGCGCCGAATAGAAATTCGTCACCTTATAGACGACTTCCGTATCCGGCTCGAGCGTGCAGAAGCCATGCGCGAAGCCGATGGGAACGAGCAATTGCCGCCAATTCTCCGCGGAGAGCTCCACCACGACGTGACGGCCGAATGTGGGCGACGCGCGTCGAATGTCGACCGCCACATCCAATATGCGGCCGCGTGTGACGCGCACCAGCTTGTCCTGCGCGAAAGGCGCGGTCTGGAAATGCAGCCCGCGAATGACGCCGGTCTCGCGCGAGAGCGAATGATTGTCCTGCACGAAGCGCAATGGCGGCAGGCCGCGCCCCTGCCAGCGCCTCTCATTATAGCTCTCGGAGAAAAAGCCGCGCGCATCGCCGAAGCGATCGGGCGTGACGATCTTGACGCCATCGAGCGCCGTGTCCTCGATCTTCATTCTGTCCTCACGCGCGCGTCAGGCGACGCAGCCGAGCCGCTCGCCGCGATATTTGCCGGAGCGTATGGCTTTCCACCACGCTTCATTGTCGAGATACCAGCGCACCGTCTTGGCGAGACCGCTCGCAAAGCTCTCCTTTGCTCGCCAGCCGAGCTCGCGCTCGATCTTGGAGCAATCGATCGCATAGCGCAGATCATGGCCCGGCCGATCCTGCACGAATGTGATCAGCTCGCGATAAGAGCCGCGCGCGCGGGGCCGCAGCTCGTCGAGACTGTCGCAGATCGCCTGCACCACCTCTATGTTGCGCATCTCCGAGCGGCCGCCGACATTATAGGATTGCCCGACGACGCCGGCGCGCGCGACGGTGAGCAGCGCCTCGGCGTGATCCTCGACAAAGAGCCAGTCGCGCACATTCTCGCCGCGTCCATAGACGGGCAGCGGCTTCTCCTCGAGCGCATTGAGAATGGTGAGCGGTATGAGCTTTTCCGGGAAATGATAAGGGCCGTAATTATTGGAGCAATTGGTGATGATGGTCGGCAGGCCATAGGTCTCGCGCCATGCGCGCGCGAGATGATCGGAGCCCGCTTTCGAGGCCGAATAGGGCGAGTTGGGCGCATAGGGCGTGTCCTCGCGAAACAGCCCCTCGAGCCCGAGCGCGCCGAACACTTCGTCGGTGGAGATATGCAGGAAGCGAAAGCCGGCGGCGGTCTCCGCATCGAGACGACGCCAATAATCGAGCGCCGCTGCGAGCAGAGTGAAAGTGCCGACGACATTGGTCTCGATGAAGGCGCCCGGCCCGTCGATGGAGCGATCGACATGGCTCTCGGCGGCGAGATGCATCACGACATCGGGCCGGAACTCCGCGAAGGCGGCGGCGACGGCGTCGCGGTCGCAAATATCGGCGCGCCGAAAGGAATAGCGCGGATCGCCGGCGATGGGCGCGAGCGAGTCGAGATTGCCGGCATAGGTGAGCTTGTCATAGACGAGCAGCTCATGCGGCGTCGTCTCGATGATGCGGCGCGAAACCGCCGAGCCGATGAAGCCGGCCCCGCCGGTCACGAGTATGCGCATCTATCGCCCGATCCGGGCGGCGTTCGCCGCTGTCTCATGGAGGAAGCGAGAGGGAAGACGCATCCGCGAAAAGCACCTTGTTCCTGATCTCGAGGATTCGCCGCGTCGCCGACGCCGCAAGATTTTTTCTCTTCTATTCACGCCAATTGAAAGATCACGGCGCCGGCTGTCAACTCCGGCGCCGCGCGGCGGGGAATTATGTTTTTTGTGCGGCGTTTTCCGGCGCGCTGGCGTCGGCCGCGAGAATTTGGACTCGTTCCAGACTGCTTGCGCAGCATGTCGGTTTCGCGCTATCCCGCGATAGATCGGGCCGCGACGGATCGCCGGCCGTACAGAAGAGTAGTCGATGTTTCAGCGTCCCGGCAAGGCGGCCTTCGTCTTCATCCTCATCACTGTCGCGCTCGACATGCTGGCGCTCGGCGTGATGATCCCGGTGCTTCCCAAGCTCATCGTGGAGTTCGAGGGCGGCGATCTGAAAAGCGCTTCTATAGCGACGGGCGTCTTCGGTTTCGCCTGGGCCTTCATGCAATTTTTGTTTCAGCCCATGCTCGGCGCGCTGTCCGATCGTTTCGGACGCCGGCCGGTCGTGCTGCTGTCCAATCTCGGCATGGGGCTCGATTATGTGTTCATGGCGCTCGCGCCATCCTTGTCCTTTCTCTTCATCGGCCGGCTGATATCGGGCGTGACGGCGGCCAGCGTCTCGACGGCGACGGCCTATATCGCCGACATCACCGAGCCGGAGAAGCGCGCCGGCCGTTTCGGCATGATCGGCGCGGCGTTCGGCGTCGGCTTCATCCTCGGCCCGGCGCTCGGCGGCGTGCTCGGCAATCATGGCCTGCGTTATCCATTCTGGGCGGCGGCGGCGCTGAGCCTGCTCAACGCCGCCTATGGCTATTTCATCCTGCCGGAGTCGCTCTCGCCGGAAAAGCGCACCAGCGCCATTCTGTGGCGCAGCGCCAATGTGCTCGGCTCGCTGGATTTTCTGCGCCGCGACCGTTCGCTCGCGCTGCTGGCGCTCGCCATTTTCCTCTCCTATCTGGCGCATGAATCGCTGCCGAGCCTTTTCGTGCTCTACACGGAATATCGCTACCATTGGGACGCGGAGACGACGGGCTGGGCGCTCGCCATCGTCGGCGTGTCGCAGACTGTGGTGTCCGGCGGATTGGTGCGGCCGGCGGTCAAGCGCTTCGGCGAGCGCGCGACGCTGGTCGTCGCTCTGGCGGCGGGCGCGCTCGGCTTTTCGGCCTACGCCTTCGCGCCCACGGGTGGGATATTCATGGCGGCGCCGCCGCTCATCGCCCTCTGGGCCATGGCCGGTCCGGCCTTTCAGGGTCTCGCCACGCGCTTCGCCTCGGCCTCGGAGCAGGGGCGGCTGCAAGGCGCGCTGTCGAGCCTGCGCGGCGTCTCCGGCATGGTGGGTCCGCTGTTCTTCTCGCAGATTCTCTCCTTCTCCATCGGCTCCGGCGACTTTCCGGGGGCGGGCTATTTCGTCGCGGCGCTGCTGCTCGCGGCGAGCCTCTTCGTGGCGCGCAACGCCGTGAGCGGAGCCGTTCGGCAGTCCGCCGTCTGACGTCGCATTCCGCCGCGCGGCCGCTTATATTGAGGCGGCGCGGGCCCCTCGGCCGGCGCTTTCGGAGATTCGCATGAGCTTCGTCGCTGCGGCCGTCTATTTCGCCATACTCGCCTCCGCGGCGCTGAGCGTCTATCTGAAGGCCCGCCAGAGCCGCGCCGCGCGCGCCGATCGCGACGCGCCTCCGCCCGAATTCGCGGAGACGATCACGCCGCAGGAGCATCGCCGCTCCGCCGATTACACGGTCGCGCGCATGCGCCTTTCTGTCGGCGAGACCTTGCTGGACGCGGCGATCTCCGTCGTCTGGCTCGCTTTTCTGCTCGGCTCGCTCTATGCGCTGCTCGCGCAATTCATCGCGCCGGGCCTGACGCTCAGCGTCGCCGTCGTCGTTGCGGTGGCGATCGTCGATCATCTGCTGCGCTTGCCGCTGTCGCTGGTCGAGACCTTCGGCCTCGAGGCGCGCTTCGGCTTCAACAGAACGACGCCTCTCATGTTCGTCTTCGATGAGGCGAAGGGCGCGGCGCTGTGGCTCGTCTTCTTTATTCCTCTGCTCTACGGGCTGTTCTTCGCGGCGCGCTTCTCGCCCGATTATTGGTGGCTGGCGGGCTTTGTCGCGGCGGTGGCGCTGCTGCTCGCCATGACGGTGATCTATCCTTCCGTCATCGCGCCGATGTTCAACCAGTTCACGCCGCTCGAGGACGCCGCGCTGAAGGCGCGCATGGAGGAGCTGCTGGCGCGCTGCGGATTTCAATCGGGCGGGCTCTATGTGATGGACGCCTCGACGCGCTCCACCCATGGCAACGCCTATTTCTCCGGCTTCGGCAAGGCCAAGCGCATCGTCTTCTTCGACACTCTGCTGCGCAAGCACAGCGCCGACGAGATACTCGCCATTCTCGCCCATGAGCTCGGCCATTATAAATTCGGCCATGTGCGGCAGCGGATTTTCCAGGCGGCGGGCTTTCTCTTCATCGGCTTCGCGGCTCTGCATTTCGCCTTCGAGCGCGGGCTCGGCGGCGCCTTCGGCCTGCCGAATGATCCGGGCGTCATTTTCGTCATCGCGCTGATGGCGGCCGCGCCGATTCTGCACCTTCTGTCGCCGCTCACCAATTTCCTGTCGCGCCGGGCGGAGTTCGAGGCCGACGGCTTCGCCAAATCCATTTACGGCGAGGAGCCCATGGTGAGCGCGCTCACCAAGCTCTCGCGCGACAATCTCTCGACGCTGACGCCGGACCGGCTCTATGCGCTGTTCTATTACTCGCATCCGCCGGCGCCGATCCGCATCGCCGCGCTGCAGGAGGCGAGGGGCGCCTGACCTTCAGGCCGCGTGCGCCTTGCCGCGGAAATAATGGAAATCGCCGCGCGAGATCAGCGCATCGCCGGGCGCGAGCTCATGCGGCGCGAGGTCGGCTTCTGACCGCAGATGGTCGTAGACGGGGCCGAAATCGCGATAGCAGGCTTCGAGCAGGCGTTCGAAGCCATCGACGACGAAATAGCACTGCTGAAAATCATCGATGATGTAATTGGTGCGCATCACTCGCTCGAGATCGAAGCCGATGCGATTGGGCGAGCTATCCTCGAGCGAGAAGACCGTTTCGGCCGGGGAGGAGAGAATGCCGGCGCCGAAAATGCGCAGCCCCGCAGGCGTCGCCAGCAGCCCGAACTCCACAGTATACCAATAGAGCCGCGCCAGATTGGCGAGCTGGCCGCGCGCCAGCGCGCGCCGTCCGCCCTCGCCATAGGCCTGCAGAAAGCGCGCATAAACGGGGTTCGCCAGCAGCGGCACATGGCCGAAGACATCGTGAAAGACGTCCGGCTCCTCGAGATAATCGAGCTCCTCCTCCGGGCGGATGAAGGCGCCGGCGGGAAAGCGGCGATTGGCGAGATGCTCGAAAAAGACGTCGTCCGGCACGAGGCCGGCGACCGGAACCACGCGCCAGCCGGTGAGCGCGGACAGGCGCGCGCTCAGCGTCTCGAAATCGGGAACGCCGGCGGGCGAGAGCGCGAGCGCATTCATAGAGGCGAGATATTCGTCGCAGGCGCGGCCGGGCAGCAGCTTCGCCTGGCGGGCGTAGAGTCGGCTCCAGCGGTCGTGCTCGGCCGCGCTATAGGAGGGCCAGTTTTGCTCGATCGTCCAATCGGCGCGGCGGGCCGCGTCGGCGTAGCGGTTCTTGCCCTTCTCCATGCGGCCCTCCTTCAGCGGAAACCGGGCTGTCGTCCGCGCCCCCCTCCCCAACCCTCCCCCGCCTTGCGGGAGAGGGAGAAGATTCGGCGCTTCATCGAAGTTTCGCGAAACGTCGCCGCCTTCCCTCTCCCGCGTAGCGGGGGAGGGTGAGGGAGGGGGCGCTCCGGTCTTCGATACGAAAACACGCGAGCTATTAGATAAGCGCGCACAGGCCGTCCGCAAAGCCGCTCAGCCGGGCGCGAAATGCGCGGTGAAATGGCGCAGGAAGGGCGCCTGCCGCATGATGCGGAAGGGCGGGATCGCGGCGCGCGCGCGGAACACAGTCTCGATCGCCTCGATCACATAATCGAAATGGCTCTGCGTGTAGACGCGGCGCGGAAAGGCGAGACGCACCAATTCGCGCGGCGCCGGCGTCTCCGTTCCGTCTTCCGCGCGGCGGCCGAACATCACGCTGCCCAATTCGACGCCGCGCACGCCGCCCTCGAGATAGAGCGCGGCGGTGAGGCCGACGCCCGGAAAATCCTTCGCCGAAAGATGCGGGCAAAAGCCCGCGGCGTCGATGAACACCGCATGTCCGCCCGCCGGCCGCACGATCGGCACGCCGCGCGCGATGAGGCGGGACGCGAGATATTCCACCGTCGCATGGCGATAGCGCTGGTATTCCTCCTCCAGCGCCTCCTCGAGCCCAACGGCGATCGCCTCGAGATCGCGGCCCGCGAGTCCGCCATAAGTGGGAAATCCTTCCGTCAGTATGAGCAGATTGCGAAAATCCTCCGCCCAGCGATCGTCATTGCAGGCGAAGAATCCGCCTATGTTGGCGAGACCGTCCTTCTTGGCGCTCATCGTCGCGCCGTCGCAGAGCGAGAACATCTCCCGTGCAATGTCGATGAGCGCGCGATCCGCATAGCCGCGCTCCCATAGCTTGATGAAATAGGCGTTCTCGGCGAAACGGCAGGCGTCGAGCACCAGAGGTATTCCGCGCCGCGTCAGCAGGGCCTTGGCTGCGCGAATATTGTCGAGAGAGATCGGCTGCCCGCCGCCGGTGTTGTTGGTCGCGGTGAGCATGCAGAAGGGAATTTTCTTTCCCTCGCGCTCCAGCGCACGCTCCAGCGCCGCGAGATCTATGTCGCCTTTGAAACGCGTCTCCGCATGAATATCCGCGGCCTTGGCGCTGGGCAGATCGAGCGCCGTCGCGCCGACATATTCGATATTGGCGCGCGTCGTGTCGAAATGGCTGTTGTTGGGCACGACATCGCCTGGCTTCAGCCGCGTCGCAGCGAGAATGCGCTCCGCCGCGCGGCCTTGATGCGTAGGAAAAATATGCTTGAAACCCGTGATGTCGCGAATGGTCTTCTCGAAGCGGCGCCACGACCTGCTTCCCGCATAGCTTTCGTCGCCCATCATGAGCGCGGCCCATTGCCGATCCGACATGGCGCCCGTGCCGCTGTCGGTCAGAAGATCGATGGTGATGTCTTCCGCATCGAGCAGAAAAACATTGTAATGCGCGGCCTTCAGCCGCTCCTCGCGCTCTTGCCGCTTTGTTATCGGCAGAGCTTCTGTCATCTTGATGCGGAAGGGCTCGATGATGGTGCGCATATCGCTTCTCCTTCGCAGTGCGAGATAGGGCGCGGCGCCGACGCCGCTTTACGTAGCCGCGCCGGCTGTGGCAAAAGCGTCGGCGCGAAAACAGGAGACCTCATGGCGGCCGACGTTACTTATCCAGCCGCTGCGGCGGCGGGCGTGCTCTCTTTCCTCAGCCCTTGCGTGCTGCCCTTGGTGCCGCCCTATCTCACCTTCATCGCGGGCGCGAGCCTCGAGGAGCTGACCCACGCCGGCAAATCGCGCGCGCGGCGCGATGTGCTCAATGCTTCGCTTCTGTTCGTCGCCGGCTTCTCGACGGTCTTCGTCGCGCTGGGGGCGACGGCGAGCGTGTTCGGCAAAGTGCTGCGCGCCAATCTGGAAATCTTGTCGATCGCCGCCGGCGTCGCCATCATCCTCATGGGCCTGCACTTCCTCGGCGTGTTCAAAATCGGCCTGCTCTATCGCGAGAAGCGCCTCGAGGTCGGCCGTCCGGTCGGGCGTCTCGGCGCCTATGTCATGGGGCTCGCCTTCGCCTTCGGCTGGACGCCCTGCATCGGGCCGATACTCGCCGCCATTCTCGCCGTCGCCGGCTCGCAGGAGACGGTCGCCAAAGGCGCCGCTCTGCTCGGCGTCTATTCGGCCGGTCTCGGCCTTCCTTTCCTCGGCGCCGCCGCGGCGATGGGGCCGTTCATGGGCTTCATGCAGAAGTTCAAGAAGCATTTCGGCAAGGTGGAGAAGGTCGTCGGCGCGCTGCTGGTGCTCACGGGACTCGCCTTCCTCACCGGCGGAATGCAGAGCTTCTCCTTCTGGCTGCTGCAGACCTTTCCGGGTCTCGCGAATTTCGGATGATCGCCCATGTCACAGCGCATCGATGAAAATCTCTTCACCGGGCCGATCGGCGCCGAATATCGCATGCTCGAGCTCATCTGCCCCAATGCGGCGCTGCTCGCCCGCCGCGTGGCGGAGCGCGTCGCACATTGGCATGAGGGCGTCGCGCTCGAGGTTCTGGAGATCGGCTGCGGCACGGGCGTGAGCACGCTGCCGCTGCTCGCCGGACGCGACGATCTCCATGTCACCGCGATCGACAGCGCCGCCAAAATGCTGGATCAGGCGCGCTCTCACCTCGCGGATTTCGTCGCCGCCGGCCGCGTGCAATTCGTGGAAGCCGACGCGCTCGCCTATCTTCGCGGCCTTCCCGCGGCCAGCGTCGACGTCGTCTCCTCCAATTACGCCGTGCATAATTTCCTCGACGATTATCGTCGGGAATTTCTCGCCGAGATTTTCCGCGTGCTGAAGCCGGGCGGCATTTTCGTCAATGGCGACCGCTATGCGATGGACGATCGCGCCGCGCATCTCTCCGCCACTCAGGCGGAGGTGCGCAGCTGGTTCCAAAAGCTCGGGACGATCGGCCGCTATGATCTGCTCGAGGATTGGGTCGCGCATCTCTTCAGCGACGAATCGCCCGAGCATGTGATGTATCTGGCGCCGGCGCTGGAGCGCATGACGGCGGCAGGCTTCGCCGATGTTCGTGTCGAATATCGCGAAGGCGTGGACACGCTGCTGACTGCGGTCAGGCCGTAACGGGTCCCAGAAAAGAAAAACGCCGGACGTACCTCCGGCCCGGCGTTAGAGCCCGCGGCGGCATGTAGCCGTCGTTTGCTCTTCGTCACAACTAGCGCCGCGCCATGACTGGATAATGACAAGAGCGCGGCAATCCTATGATTATCGCGCACGCGTTTTGCCGTGGGGCAGGGTGACGCGCGGCCGAGGCGGCTGCAACGCCGCTGATGGCAAGACCGCGCTCTTACGGGTCTCTCGCCGCGCCGATATCGCCTTCGGCTCCACCCCACCGACCGCAGGGCGACGGGGAGGCGCGCTTCGGCGATCGACACGCGGCGCGCGATCTCCCGAGGAGAAATTCGATCCGCCGGGGCGCCGATCAATTGCGTCGCGACGACCAATCCGCTGATCGCGATGACGGCTATTATCGGAAGAACCGGAGGCTTCGGCGCAGGTCGATTTGCAATCTATCGCGCGATGTAAATTTATAACATATTGCAAGTCCGCTCGCGACTGGAATTGTCCATCATCTTCGGGCGAACCGTCGGCGTTCGTATGTGGCGCCGGCCGAGCCATATTCGGCGACCGTGAATTCTCTGCGGCCATTCTGAGCGTTCATCCCCGAGCACAGTGTGAGCTGCACAGATGAGCGTCCTACCTGCACTGGATGCTGCTTAAGATGAGAGAAGCTGTCACTCCCGAACCGCGAGCTCCCGGGCGTCCGCGAGAGTCTTCGCGGCGAGGCCGATGACTGCGAAGGCGGCGAGGATGAGGATCGCCGTGTCCAGCCGCGACGGGCCGTCGTGCGCCATCTCGTCGACGCCCGAGACCCGCGCCACGAAGGGACATGCCGCCATGAGGATGCGGAACTCGCTCGGGCCGAGGCCGATATAGGCCATCGGCCGCGCATGATGCGCGATCGTGCGAACGTAATTATAGGCCGAGAACAGCAGATAGCAGACCAGAATGACGAAGGCCGATTGAAGCGATAGAAATGGCGAGGCGCCGAACATCGCGATCAGCAGGACTTGTGACAAGAGATCATTCGTTTGGCCGAAGACTTCGAGCTTCCGATTGGTCTCGTTGCGGCTTCGCGCGAGCGGCCCGTCGAGCGCCATTCCAAGCCAATTGAGGGCTATTCCGACAACGAAGACCGGCAGCCACGCGGGCGACCAGCGGCAACCGATGAGCGCCGCCGCGGCGATGACGGCGCCGATGACGCCGACTTTCGTCAGGCGCCGCGGCGTCACTGACCCGGGCAGCGCCGCGAGGATTGCGTCAGTGAGCTTTTGCTCACTCGCGGCGAGGAAGCTCCGATCGAATTGCGGGCTATGATGACTGAAGAGATACGCCACGCTTCACTCTGTCTCTTTTTGCAGTCGCCGCTTTTGCCTCGTTCGTCTCGTCCTCTGACGCGCTCCCTCAGAAAGTGAATCCGACTTGCACCAGCCCTTTGGTGTGGCGGTCATAGGCCGTCGCGCCGCTGTTGGTTCCGTAAGTATGCGCGGCTTGCGCCTTCAGCACCAAGAGGCTGCCGCCGCCTATGTCATAGGTCGCGTAATAGCCGACGCCGAGATCGTTCACGCCGGTATAGCTGCGCTGCGTCGTCGTATAGGAGCCGTTCTCCAGCCAGACGCCGCCTATGTCGGTGAAGACGCCCAGCGCATGACGATAATTCTCGATCTGTGGCAGCGCATATTTCAATTCGGGCGTGACGATATAGCCGCTGTCGCCGGCGAGGCCTTCGTCGAAGGAGCGCACGCCCCAGAAGCCGCCGAGGCTGAATTGCTCGCTGGTGTCGAGATTGCCGTAGAGCGCCTTTTGCGCGCGTAGATAGGTCGACAGCGAGAACTTCTCATCCAGCGCGATCGTCGCATTCACCGAGAGATTGATGCGGTAGAAATTGCCGACCGTATCGGCGCCGGCGCGGTTCTGAATCTTCTGCGTGACGTCGAGATAATTCACATAGCCGGAGGTGAAGGAGAGCGTCGAGCTCGTCGCCAGCGGCAGGCCGAAGAAATCCTGAGCCGTGTCACGCGTCACGCCGAGCGTGCCGAGCGCGATGTTGCGATTGGCGGTCGATGTGTCGGCGATCTTGTCGTTCAGCCATTTGTGCGTGAAATTCGCAAAGAGCGTGATGCTCTCTTCGCGTTGGCGGATCAGCGCATAGCTCAGCGTGGCGGTGAGCGCATAGGCGCTGCCGGTGGCGTCGAGATCTTTATAGGCGCCGCCGAGCGCATAAGTCGTGCGATAGGCGCCGATCTCAGCACGCAGCCCATCCGGCCCGAGCGGGAAGGAATAGGCGACGCGGCCGTTGGCGAGCGCGGCGCGCTCGGAGACGATGGCGGAGCCCGACAGACGATCGCCGAAGCCGAGCGGCGAGTTGATGTTGAAGCCGCCGTTCAGACGATCGCGGCCCGTGTAGGGCGAGCCGAAATTATCGCCGAGCAGATAGCCTTCGATGCGCTTTCCTTCCGGCACGGCGAATTGAAAGTCCGACGTCTCCTGCGCCTTGCCGGGCGAGACCACGATGCGCGGCACACCGGCTCCGGGGAGATCGGAGACGAGCAGCAGCGCGCGCTCGAGCGCGTCCTTGTGGATCAGCGCTTCGTCCTCGAGCGCCGTATCGACGACGCCTTGCAGAAAGCCCGTGTCGACGGCGGAAGAGTTCTTGACCAGCACGCTGCCATATTTGCCGACAACGAGCTTGATCTTCAACGATCCGTTGCGGGCGTCCTGTGCCGGCACATAGGCCTTGGCGACGAGATAGCCCTTGGCGCGATAGAGCAGAGTGACCTTGTCGGCGGCGCCATAAATATCGCCGAGCGTGAGCTTGCGTCCTTCATAGGGCGCGAGGATTTCGCGCAGCTCGGACTCTTCGACGAGCAGCGGGCCTTCGACGACGAAATGCTTGACGAGGAGCGTTTCTTTGCTGGCGAGGGTGAAGCGCGGCTCGGCGAGCTGCGGCAGCACGGGCGCCGCTCTCTCGCGCGGCGGCGGCGCCTGGCGCGCGTCATCGGCCTCGCGGACGGCGGCGCCGACATTGTAGGGCAGCACGGGCGTGGGGACGCTCTGCGCGAAGGCCTGCGGCGCGGCGAGAGTGAGGACTTGCGCGGCGGCGCAGGAGAGGAGCAGACGGCGGAAATACATTTGAGGATCGACCTTTCTGGTCCTGTGCGTCTTATTGGGCTTTCGGGGCGGGCGCGGAATTCTTGCCGCCATTACCCAGATCGAAATGCTGGCCGTCGACGTCGATGCTGCGAATACGCGCGCCATAGCCCGCGCCGCGCGCGATCGGCTTATGCGAGGCCGCCGGCGTTGCAGCGGCTACATGGCGTGGACGCGCTCGAGTGGCAGGCGCAGATGTCGTCGCCGGCTCTTCGCCTTGCATGCTGTCGCTAATAGAGGGCGCGGCGGCAGAGGCGACGGCATCCTTGCCCGCTGTGGTCGACGCCGCGAGCTTTGTCTGCTTCGCGGATGACTCGACGGCGGCGCTAGAGGTCACATTGCCCGCGGCGAACGCCGATTGCCGCGTCTGCGCGAGCTGCGCAGCGGCCTGTGCGGCGGCGCGCGCCTCCGCCTTTGCGTCGCGATATGTGCTGTTGACGATTTTGCCCTGATTATTCCCGATCAAATCCGACGGTCCAGAACGCTGGACCACGCTTCCTGTCGCTGAGGAATTCGTGACAGTGCCGGATCTGTTGAAGCCGATCAGTCCGCCGACCCAACTGGAACTCGGTGCGGTCACATCGCCGGTGGACTGAAGACTCGTGACATTGCCGGCATTGAGGCCAATTCCGCCGCCGACGCTGGAGACGCCATAGCTGCTGAAGCCATTGTCGAGCGTCACGGTCACATTGCCGCTGGTCACGCCGCCGGTAACGGTTCCCGTGTTGTATCCTATCAGCCCGCCATAACCAGAGCCATTGTCGGATGTGGCCCACGTCACATTCACATTCGTAGAAGATGTGACGTCCTTGACCGTGCCGGCATTGTTCCAGCCGATCAATCCACCGACGTAATTGGCGCTCGTGACATTCAATGTGCCTGCAGCGGAAGAAGTGGACACCGAACCCGTATTGGAGCCAACCAATCCACCGATGTAGTTGGCCGGCGTGATTGTGCCGATCGCATTGGCGGTGGGCGTGACCGTCACGACTTCATTGGCGTAGGAGTTTGTGATGGCGCCGCCATTGGAGCCCGTCAGCCCTCCGATGGAACTCAGACTCACGCCTGTCGCGGTGACGGTCCCGATCGCGTAGGAGTTAGAAATCGTAGCTGTCGTGCCAAAATTAGTGCCGGCAAGCCCGCCGATACTAGTGCCGGCGCCATAAACGCTGCCGCTAAAATAGGAGTTGGTGATAGAGCCCCTCTGATTGATCCCAACCACGCCGCCGACATTGTTATCGCCTGACACAGTGCCCGTGACATAGACATTGCTGATCGAGCCATAACTCCGGCCGGCCAGGCCGCCTATTGGCCCGGCGCCGGAAATATTGACATTCGTCAGCCCGAGATCGCGAACAGTAGCTGTGGTGATGCTGGATGAGCCGAGCACTCCGATCAGTCCATCAAATCCGCCGCCGGAGGTGTCCTTGATCGTCAAATTATTAATGACATGGCCAAGTCCGGCCAGAGTGCCCGTGAGGGAACTGATGACTGCTGCCGAGTAGGTCTTGCCGGACAAGTCCAGATCCTGCGCGAGCGCGTAAGAACCAGAGCCGCTGACGGCCGCGAGACCGCTAGCGTCGTGAATGAGCGTATAAGACTTGCCATTGATATTCAGGCTCGCGCTGGCCCCGCTCAGCGTCACCGAGGCGCCGCTCGCAATGCTGTATTTCGTCCCTGACGTCGCGCTGCCCGCAGACGCATAGTTGCCGTAATTCAGCACGAGGCCGGCGGTCGTTCCCGTCGCGGTGATCGAGGCATTGATATTGATGCTGTTCGTCGCATTCAGCGTCAGGATCGTATTGCCGGACCAGCTCACCGCGCTGTTGACATTGATGTTGCCATCCGTGCCACTGCCGCTCGTCGACGACAGGGTGATATTATTGCTCGCCAGCAGACTGCCAAGCAGCGTTCCCGTGATGTCGCCGTTCGTCCCGATGGTGAAGCCGTCCGGATCGATGATCCATGTTCCCGTGTCGCCGGTCGAGGAGGTCGTCGTCACGACCGCGCTGTCGGCGATCGTCACCTTGTCGCCCGAGGTCTCGATCGTGCCGCCCTTGCCGCCATTGGGCGCGGAGGCGTCCAGCGTGCCGGAGACCTTGGTCGTGCCGCCGGAAGCCAGCAGCTTGATCTTGCCGATCTTCACGCTTCCCGTGGATGAGGAGCCGCCGGTCAGATCGGCGAGCGTGCGCGCCTGGATGACGCCGCTATTGTTCACCTGCGCTGAGAGAACCGCGTCGGCGGCCTTGGCGGTCAACACCACATTGCCGCCGTCGGCCTGGATCAGCCCTTTGTTCTCAACGAGGGCGTCATAGGTTCCCTTGTCGATCGTCACATCGAGCAGGGAATCGCCGCTGAAATTGAGCGTGATCGCATCGCCGGAGGCGAGCGCGATTGTTCCCAATTTGGCGTTGATCGTCCCTTCGTTGGAAACCGTCTTGCCGAGCAGGGCGACATAGCCGCCATCGGCGGCGTTGATCGTCCCCTTATTGACGACCGCGGCGGAGGAAGAGCCGGAGAAGATGTAATTTCCGGCCATGAAATTGGAGTTGGAGATATCCAGCGTCGAGGCGACCAGCCCGCCGACATTCACCTGGGCATCCTTGGTGAACATAATGCCATTGGAATTGATGATGAACACCTTGCCATTGGCGTTGAGCGTGCCGGCGATGATGCTCTGCTCATTGCCGACGACGCGGTTGAGCGTCACGGCGAGCGCCGAAGGCTGAAGGAAATTGACCGTCTGACCGAGGCCGATGGAGAAGCTCTGCCAATTGATGATTGCGCGATTGGTCGACTGCGTCACATTGGTGACGTTGGTCGTGGAAGAGATGGTCGCCGCGCCGTCGACGACGACGCCCCCGGTTGGATTGGCGAGCGCGAAGCTCGGCAGGGCGAGGATGGCGGCGATCGCCGTCGTGGCGGAAAGGCCGCCCCGCAGGACAGGACGTCGGGAGGGTCGCGAGACCGAATTGCGCAGGCGGGCTTCAATATTCGGTCTCAAGTCGCGGCTCAAGCGCATAAAATCCCCCTCGTTCCCAATGCGAGCCGAATTGAATGCAAGCAGTCTCCGAGCATCGGTCCCGACGCTTCGTGGCGCTTTCAGGAATCTTCAACCGGCTTGGGCGTAACCTTAATTGCATTTACATTACGGTCCGCTGCTTTTGCAATGCCAAAAAATGTGAAGATCAGCCTATTTTTGTCGCAAAGCAGCCCTGAAATAGAGCGGAAACAACACCCTCCATATTATAACTTCGGGAGTCGGCTCGGCGTCGCGCCGCTCGCCTAATCACGGATTTCCACGTCTCTACGAATGGCGAGATCATCGTGGCGGCGGCCCGGACCATGCCCATTTCGACGACCCGCCGAAACGGGCATGGCGCAGGCCATATTTTCGATCCAGCGTTATCCGCGGAGCCCGAGCTGCTACCTCGCTGAGTTCGCCGAACCAGCTCATGCGCGCCGGCAACAAACAGTGGGGCCGGAGCACGTTGCGGAAATTTGGACGACCGAACAATTCCTCGAATTCTCGGCGGCGGCGATGGCTCGAAGACGTCGATTTGCTGCTCGAGCAGTGCGTCTAGACTGCGAGGCGCGGAAAGATCGCGCGATCCCCAGCTCGGCGCCTATCGCCCATGGCGCGCCAGTTGCGCGGCCGGTCGCCCCCGAACTCTTGCCGACGATCGAGGAAGCTGAGTTTGCGCCAGCACAACAGCCCCGCGCGTCGCCGGCGCGTCGCCGTATCGTTATATTGTCGAGTTATATATTTATTGTCTTGACAGGCGAAGGCATGTGAATTCTATTTATTGACGGGCCTCGGCTAGGGGCGCCTCCACGAATGTCAAGATAACAACTTCTATATTTTACCTCGCAAACCAGGAGGCGTCCTGTTTGGCGTGGCTGGTGTTTTGCCAAGAGAAGGACTGGATCATGTCGATAACCAAGTTTACTAAGCTGACATCTGCGGTGTTCGCGGCGGTTCTGACGTCGTATTCGTCCGCCAACGCGACGACGATAGCGATCTACACGGCTGCGAACTTCAATGGCACTCTGAGCGCATTGATCTCCAAATATCAGGCGACGATCGACGCCACCGCGGCGTTCACAGTGACCTCGGGCGCGACGGCGACCTTGGAAAGCAATATCATCAGTCTCGGGAACACCGGCACCGGGCAGGCGGATCTTTTCTTTTCGGCGGACGCATCGCATGCGGAAGCCGTGGAGAACTACAACTATCCCAATCACACGTTGGTTGTGCCCTACACGAGCTCGCCGGTTCAATATTCTTGGAAATATGCGCAAGGCTATCTGGTCTTGTGGTCGAATAACGGCACGAACGTCAGCGGCGGGCTACCCAATCCGTTCAACGCCAATTTCGTGATCGCCGATCCCTCCACGGCGCCCTACGGCACTGCGGCCCAACAGTTGATGAGTGGGTCTCCCTGGTACTACAGCTCCACGATCCCGGGAGGCTATGTTCATACGGCGAGCACGATTGGCACGACATTCACTGCGGTCCAAAATGGGACATATGCCTATGGATTCGTGGCGGCGTCGCAGGTCTGCACCTACGACCCGAACACCAACACGAAAACCTATACCAACGGCGGCTCGAACGGAGCTTACCCTTATAACTCGGGCTACAGCGACATCATTCAGAAAGCGGTCAAGATCAATCGAACGACCCGCACGACTGCGGAATCAAATCTTCTGGATGATTTTGTGAGCTTCTTGAGCAGCACGGATGCGCAGAACATCATCCTTTCC
Organism: Methylosinus sp. DMC45; assembly: GCF_056313885.1. Lineage (NCBI taxonomy): Bacteria > Pseudomonadati > Pseudomonadota > Alphaproteobacteria > Hyphomicrobiales > Methylocystaceae > Methylosinus > Methylosinus sp. DMC45. The sequence continues at coordinate 12,314 of NZ_JBQUZK010000015.1, read as the reverse complement.
TACTGCTACACGATCCCGACGCCGTGAAGGCGCTATGGCGGCGATGACGAATTTTACGAATTCGTCAGGATATCGCCGACCTCTCGATCTCAGCGGTGCGACCTAAATTCGTGGATATAGTTATTTGCGCCGCCGCAACCGATATCGGTTGCGGCGGCGCATACGGCTATCCATACGGCGTGGATTCGCCTCCCGCACCAAATTTCCGAGCATGAGCCGGCTCGGGAGGAATTACAGAGTTACGTTCTTCGCCTGGCTGTCGGCAAAATTATTGGCCATGAAAAACCTTTTTCGATTCCGGCGCTGAGCTGAGCGGACGCCTTTAAAAAAATGTCGTCGAAGTTAGCCGATATTTGTCTAATCGGCGCTCGATACGGAAACCGCAATTCGAAAACAGTCGATCTGGTTCGTTCGACACACGGCGCAAGACTCACTTCCGAATCTTCGGCGTGTCGGCCCCCGTCACAACCATAGGCGCGCTGCGGATCATGTCGAGGCGGGACCGGAATTCTTCCGCGACGCCCTGTGCGTCCAGCGAATCGCGGATGATACGCGGCTTGATAAAGATGATGATCTCAGAGCGGTCTTTGTTCCGGGTCGTGCTGCCGAACAGATCGCCGAGATAGGCGAGATGCCGAAGGCCCGGAATGCCGTCCTTGGTGTTGTTCTCTTGCTCGCTGATGAGTCCGCCGAGCAGAACAGTCTGTCCGCTCGCGACCGAGACCGTCGAATGCACGCGTCGCTGAGAGATCGTCGGAGTGAGGCTCGAATTCACCGGATTGGAAATCTCCTGCTCGACCTCGAGCTGCACGACGCCATTGGCGTGCACGTGTGGCCACACTTTCAGAATGACGCCGGTATCGCGCATCTGAATCGTGTTGACGACGGTGTTTGATGTCGACAGCACCGTCGCCGACCCTGTGGAAATCGGCACCTCCTGGCCGACTTGCAGCAGCGCCGGCTGATTATCCGAGACGACGAGCGATGGCGAGGACAGCACTTTGACGCTGGTCAACGTCGTCAGCGCATTCAGCACCACATGTGGCTGCGCTTCCGGCCCCAGCAGAAGATTGAACCCGGGCAGCACCCTCTGGAGGACGAGGTTCGATACGGCGTCGACCGTGGAGTTCGAAGAGGAGGAGCTCGATGACGTAGCCGCCGCGGCGGTCGTTCCGTTGGTCAACGAGCCGTTGGCTCTCGAAGCGTTTCCAAGATAATATTGCACGCCATATTGAAGATCGTCGTTCAGTGTGACTTCGGCGACGGTCGCCTCGATCGAGACCTGCATCTGCGGCTTGTCGAGCGCCCGCAAGGATCGTTCGATCACGAGATAATCGTCCTGGTTCGAGAAGACGATGATCGAGTTGTTGGCGCTGTCGGCGGTTATGCGCACATTCTGGAACACTCCTTTCGGAAGCGTGCCGGAGGAGCCGACGCCATCGCCCTTCGCCTCGACCTCAGCGTTCTTTTGTTCGGCGAAACTGCCGAAAGCCGAGGCGATCTGACTGCCATTGTTCGCTCCGGCGGCGGAGCCGTTCTGTTGACCGTTCGCTCCGCCCTGCGTTCCGTTCGCCGATGCGCCGCCGCCTCCCCCGAAGCTGCTGCCGGTCGAAAGCTGATCGAGCTTGGATTGCGCGGCGCTGGTTCCTGGCGCAAGTTGGGTTGCCGCCGAATCCGTCGCCGAACCAGCGCCTTTGCCGACGAAAATCTCGTTCAATATCTTCGCGACCCGCGTCGCATTGCCATTGGCGAGCTGGTAGACGCGCACAGTCGATCCACTCATATCGGAGCGATCGAGGCGATGCAGCCAGAGCGTCGCCCGCTCGAGCAGCTTCGGACTGCGGGTCACGATGAGGACGGCGTTCATCCTCGCCATGGGCTGAAACGAGATCGTGCCGGCTCCTTGTCCACTTTCGCCCGTGTCGAATATGCGTTCGAGCTCACGAACGATATTGTCGGGAGAGACGGACTTCAGCGGATAGATGCCAACGGATCGGTTGCGTAGCCATTCGACGTCGAAACTGGAGACCATATCGACAACGGCTCGACGCTCGCTCGAAGTCCCCTGGACCATAATGAAATTGCGGGCCGTGTCGGCGCGGATTGCGCCGCCGCGCGCGAGAAAATTCTCCGCCGTTTTGGCGAGCATCGTGGCGGACGTGTAGCGGAGGGGGATGATGGTGACGCCAAATCCCGGCTGGCCAGCCCCGAGCGTCACCGAGCCCGCGCCATTCGCCTCCGCCAAAGGAACGATGCGGAGGAGCCGGCCATCATGAAGGATTGCGGCGTTCGACATACGAATCACGTTTTCGAATGTCGGCAAAACATCCTTGCGGGCAATAGGGCCTGCGGAGACGATGGTGATCGCGCCATGGACGCGAGGGTCGATGCTGAAGTCCAGACCGAGCGTGTCGCCGAGCAAGGCTTTGGCGACCGCCTGAATCTCGATCTGATCGAAATTGATCTCGATGTCTCCACCGCGCGACGTTACGCCGGGCGGGGCCGGCGACGCTTCGCCGGGAGAGCGCTTCGGCGAAGCGTCCGGCGCACCGGGAAAGAGAAGGGGCTGCCCGGCTCGCCTGTCGAGGCTCGAGCGCCCGGTGTTCGTCGTCGGGAAATAGGCGGAGAAGTCTTTGGTTCGTGCAGCGTCGACGCTGTCTCCGGGGCCGATCCCCAGCAATTGCTCGGATGACGAGCATCCCTGCAAGGTCGTTGCGAACGCCAAGACCAGGAGCGTCCATTTGATCGGCGAGCCCGAGGGGAGCCGATACGTCCGATGCCAAAACTTACAGGCCACTCCACGCACTCCGATACAATTCTATAGACCGCTTACATATCAAAGCGAGGCCGCGATGTTTGTGGATCAAAAGCAGGCATTTGCAAGATTCGCGCCTCAAATTCACTTGCATGTCGGCTGCAGCGCTATATAAATAAAAAATATACGAAAGCAAGAATGTCGCATTCCTCGATGATGTGTGTCCGATGTCTCGCGAGGCGTTTTTCGAATATCTCGTCAGCAAAGGCGGGCTGAGTGAAGCCAACGCGCTGGACGCTGCGTGGCGCGCCAATGGCGGCGACGCCGGCGCCGAATTCGACTGGGTGAGCGCGACAAAACTATCGGCGTCCGCCTTCGCCGACGCGCTCGCTGAATTCTATTCCTGCAAGCGCGTCGCGCGTGGCGGACTTGCCGGCCTGACGTTTGGCGGCGCGCCGCTGTCGCCGCGCTTTCTCAAGGACGCGCGCCTGTTTCCTTTTATAGACGACGATGAGCTGGCGCTCGCCGTCGCCGCTCCGCTCGACGAGGAAATACGCTCCGCTGTGGAGATCGCGCTCGGACGCAGCGCGAGCATCGTCGTCGCGATGGCGGAGGAGATCGACGCGGCGCTCGGCTCGATACAGGATCACGCGACGTCGGAGCCCGCGCAGGCGACACATGCCGAAGCAGCTTCCGACGATCTCGATGATCTTCGCGATCTCGCGCGCGGAGCGCCTGTCGTGCGGGCGCTCGACGATCTGCTTCGTCTCGCGGTCGAGCAGCGCGCGACCGACCTTCACATCGAGCCTTTCGCTGGCGCCTTGCAGGTGCGAATTCGAGTGGACGGACTATTGAAGCCGGCGCCTGCGCCGCCGGCCAGCATGGCCAAGGGTCTGCTCTCGCGCCTCAAGATCATGGCCGGGCTGAACATCACCGAGCGCCGGCTTCCCCAGGACGGGCGGGCGCGCATCACTATCGGCGGCGCGGAAATCGATCTGCGCGTCGCGACCTCTCCCAATCTCTACGGCGAGGGAGCGGTGGTGCGTCTGCTGCGCAAAGGGGCAGGGGTGGTCGCCCTCGACGAACTCGGCCTATCGGAGCGCGACGGAGGAATTTTACGGCAAACGCTGCAAGCGCCTTTCGGCATGATCATCGTCACCGGGCCGACCGGCTCTGGAAAGACGACGACGCTCGCCGCTTCGCTCTCCGAGATTAATGAGCCGACACGAAAGATTCTGACCGTCGAGGATCCGGTCGAATATCAAATTCCCGGCGTCAACCAGGTGCAGGTCCATCCGGGCATCGGCCTCACTTTCGCGGCGGCGCTGCGCTCTTTTCTGCGCCAGGACCCGGACGTGATCATGGTCGGCGAGATGCGTGATGCGGAAACCGCCCATATAGGCGTCCATGCGGCGCTCACCGGTCATCTCGTGCTGACGACTTTGCACACGAATACGGCCGCGGGCGCGATCACGCGTCTTATCGATATGGGCGTCGAGAGCTTTCTGCTCGCTTCCTGCGTTCGGGCCGTCGTCGGCCAGCGCCTCGTTCGCATTTTGTGCCAGGATTGCAAACAATCCCATGAGCTGACGTGCAACGATCTCGCGGCCGACGCGCGCTACGCCTCGCTCGGCTTCGTGGAAGGCGAGACTTTGTATCGCCCCAAGGGGTGCGAATGGTGCAATTTCACCGGATTTCGCGGACGCAAAGGCGTCTTCGAGGTCATCGAAGCGTCCGCCGCGCTTCGCGAGGCCATCGGGCCGAAGGTGGACGCGCATGAATTAGAAAAGGTCGCGAAGCGCGAAGGCATGACGTCGATGACGGACGACGGAGTCGCCAAATGCCGCTCTGGCCTCACGACAATCGACGAGATTTTCCGCGTCACCATGAGCTTGTGAAATCATGCCCCAGTTTCGCTATCGCGCAGTGACGCAGGCAGGAGAAATGGTCTCCGGCGAGGTCGAAGCGGCGACGCGCGAAGAGGTGCTGCGCCGCATCGAATATCTCGGCCATCTGCCGATAGACGCAGAGGTCGCTTCGAAAAAGGTCATTGGCGGGGGAGCCGGCGGCATGCGCCCACCCGCGCGCGACGTCACCATTTTTCTCAGGCAATTGGCGCTGCTCGTCGGCGCCGGCCTCACGCTGGACGCGGCGTTGCAGACTCTCGCGGAGGATGCGACCAAGCCGATTCAGCGCTTTGCGACCGGGTTGCGATCGATGATCTCCTCGGGCGACAGTTTCGCCGAAGCGCTGGAGCGGCGCCCCGACATCGTCGATCCGGCCTATGTCGCCATGGCCCGCGCGGGCGAAGCCTCCGGCAAGCTGCAAGCCGTGCTCGGGGCCATCGTCGAGGATCGCGTGCGGCGTGAAGCGCTCTCGGAACGGGTCGGCTCGGCCATCCGCTATCCTTTGTTTCTCATAGGGGCGGCGCTGCTAATTCTCTTCTTCTTTCTTCTGTATGTCGTGCCGCAATTCGAGCCCGTGTTTCACGACCTCGGCGATCGCCTCAATGGTGGAATCGCCTTCGTTCTGGAGGTGTCCGCCTGGCTGCACGCCAACCTTTATCCTTTTCTCGCGGCGTGCGCGGCGATCTCGCTCTTTCTCTTTTACGTCTTCTCGAGACCGGAGGCGCGCGCCGCGCTCGTCTCCGCTATCGCGCGCATTCCGGGCGTCGCAGGCCCCATGCAGGATTGGCGCACGACGCGCGTCATCGGCGCTCTGGGACTCCTTCTCGGCAATGGCGTGCCCTTGCCGACGACGCTGAAGATCCTGCGCGATATCGTCGTCGAGCCGCAGGCCGCCGCGGCGATCGACAGGATTCATGAGCAGGTGCGCAGCGGGCGCCGCTTCGCCGAGGCTCTCGCCGAGACAGCGCTGCTGCCGCCGCTCGCCGTGCGCATGCTGCGCATCGGGGAGGAAACCGGGGACCTGCCCGCGATCGCCGCGCATGCGACCCAATTCTACGAACAACGGCTCGGCGCCGGCCTCGATCGGCTCATGGGAGCGATCGGTCCGGCAGCTATCATCGTCGTCAGCATCCTCGTCGGGGCCCTCGTCGTCTCGATCATGAGCGCCCTCCTCAGCATAACGGACCTCGCCAAATGACAAACGCCCTCCCGCCGAGCCTCGGCCGCCGTCGTCCGTCACGCAGCGGGAGGGCCGGTTACACTCTGGTGGAGATGTTGGTCGTCCTGACCATCATCAGCCTGATCATCGGCCTCGTCGGTCCGCGTGTGTTGAACTATCTGGGCGAATCGCGCGTAAAGACGGCGCATCTGCAAATCGAGAGCTTCGCCTCGGCCCTCGACCTCTTCTTCATAGACGCGGGCCGCTATCCCTCCTCCTCCGAAGGGCTCGCCGCGCTGGTGGAACGCCCGAGCGGCGTGGACATCTGGAACGGGCCCTATGTGAAAGGCGGGCGGCTGCCCAATGATCCATGGGGAAAGCCCTATATCTACCGCTTCCCCGTCGATCATGCGCCGCCTTACGAAATCAGCTCGCTCGGTTCGGATGGACAAGAGGGCGGCGTCGGCGCAGCGGCGGATATTTCCAATGTCGAGCGCTGATCGCCACGATTGTCGCGGAGAAGGCCGGGAGTCTCGCGTTCACGCCGAGAAGCGCGCGAAGCCTTTGTTTCGAAGCGGGTGGGAAAGCGCCGAGAGGCCGCGGCCTCTCATCGATCGGGCGGGCTTCACTCTCGTGGAAACGATGGCCGTGATGATGATCGTCGCTCTCGTCTCTGGTCTCGCCCTCGCATGGACCTTCGGCTCCGGCCGCTCGAAATTGAAGGCGGTCGCGCTCGAAGCTGCGGCGTTGCTCAGGCGCGAGCAGCTCGGAGCCATGTTGAGCGGCCGTCCTCGCCACGTCGCCCTCGACGTCTCGGCGCGGCTGCTGGTCGGGGAGAGCGGGGGTAAGGTCGTGGTGCCGCAGGATGTCACGCTCGACCTTCTTGCTGCGGATGGGGCGAATGGCGCCTTGCGGGCGGTGGCGCGCTTCGAGCCTGACGGCGCCTCCACCGGCGCCATTCTCGCTTTCGTGCGGGAGGGCGCGCGCTATGACGTGCGCGTCGACTGGTTCAGCGGAAAGGTCTCGGTCGATGCGCCGTGACCGAGTCTCACGCCGGGCGGGATTCACGCTCATCGAGGCGCTGGTGGCGCTCGCCATTCTGACGGCCTTCGCCGCCGCGATCGGCCCGCAGCTTTTGCACGCGCGCGGCGCGCTCGTCAAAGGCAAAGGGCGCGTCGCCGCCGATGCGCTGCTGCGCTCGCTCATCGAAGGGCCTTTCGATCGCGCCGGATCGCTCGATGCGCGGGAAGGCGAAACCGGCGGCTTTCGCTGGCGCGTCACCGTCGAGCCGATCTCTCTCGAGGCGCCCGTGTTTGAAGACGCGTCGGCGGCGAAGGACAAAGACGGAGCCGACGCACGCAAATGGTCGGCCTACCGCGTCGAGGCGCGCGTCGCTTGGGGCGGTCAGTCGGTCGCGGCGGAGACGATCCGTCTCGCGCTCGTTCACTAGGCGTATTCGGGAGGAAGGCCTTGGAAGCTCGTGCGGACAAAGGACGGCGCGGAGGTTTCACTCTCGTCGAGACTCTGGCCGCGCTCGCGGTGACCACGTCGATCATCGTCGGCGCAGCCACGCTGACCCACCATGTCGTCTTCCATTTCGACCATGGGGCGCGCGGCGTCGATGACGCCGAACGTTTCGCCCTCGCCATGGAGCGTCTCGCCCGCGATTTCGGCGCAGCGAGCTATGCGACGTTGACGCCGACCGGCGCGGCGACGCGCATCGCCCCTGCGCCCGGCGCCGCGCCGGGCAAGACGCCGGAGGAGCCGCCGGCTCTGGTTGCATTCGATGGCGCCGCCGAAAGGCTCGTCTTCGTGACGTCGAGCGCGGTCGGCGCGCGGGCGGCGCGGGAAGAGATCGTCACTCTTTCGGTCGAGTCCATGGGCGAAGACGGCGCGCGTCTCGTCCGGCGTCGCACGCCGTGGCTCGGGCCGCGCGTCGGCCTCGACGACGGGCCGGCGCGAGACGTCGTCGTTCTGCTCGAGGGGCGTTTCGACATATCCTTCGCCTATGGGCGCGTCGAGCAAGGGGCTACGAGCTGGAGCGCCGACTGGCGCGGCGAGACCGAACTGCCGCGCCTCGTTCGCCTCGATCTGCGGGACAAGGACACGGGAGAACGGCTCGTTCCGGGCGCCGAGTTCGTTCTGCGCGCCGACGCGCCGGCCGCCTGCGCGAGCGCGGATTCGAAATGTCTTCCCGCCAGGGGAAGAGAGCCGGAGGCGCCGCCGCGGCGAACGCCGACGTGAAGAACGCTCGCTGTCTTCGATCGCGCAGCGGCGTCGTCCTCGTCGCCGTTCTGTGGATGATCGCGCTGCTCTCGGCGCTCGCCATGGCGGCCTCGACGAGCTTGCGCAGCTTCGCGGGACTGCTTGCGATCGATCGCGACCGCGTTCAGGCCGAGGCGCTGATCGGCGCAGGCGTCGAGGTCGGTGGCGATCTGCTGCTCAAATATAACCGCTGGCCTCTGCTCCCGGTGGAGACGCGTTTTTCGTTGCGAAGCGGGGAGGGGCGCGTCCGAATGAGCGATGAACTCGGCCGGATCGACATCAACAAGGCGCCCGTCGAAACGCTCACGTCTCTGTTCGCCGGTCTCGGCGTGGAGGACGCCGGAACGGTGGCGCGCGCCATCGTGCGCTGGCGGGACCCGACCGATGCGTCCCCGGCGCCGAAGCCGGCGCAAAAGCCCGAAACTGCCGAAACGCGCCATTTCGAGCGGACATTTTCCAATGTCGATCAGTTGGCGCAGATTCCCACTGTTCCCGCCGAATATGCGACACTCGTCGCGCCTTTCGTCACCGTCTTCGGCGAGGAGACGGTGAACGCTGCGACGGCCTCGGCAGAAGTGTTGCGCTTGTTGCCGCAAATGACAGAGGCGCGCGTCGAGCGGCTGCTGGCGGCGCGCGCGACCGCGCGGCTCGACGCGGCGGAGATCGAACAAATTCTCGGCCCCGCGGCGCGCTATGCCAAATCCGCAGGCCATAACGTCGCTCGGCTGGAAATCGCCGTCGCGCTCGCCGACGGCTTTTCCTCCGAGGCCGAGGCGATCATCGTCGCGCTGCCGAAAGACGGCGAGCCATTTCGTATTCTTGCTTTTCGGCAATCGCCTCGGCCCACGGCCTATGCCGAGGCCTATTCCCGGAGAGAATGAATGCCGCGCTTCGATCTTCTCGTCCGCTGGCTGGATGTCCTATGTGGCGTCGTCCTGCGCGTCGGTGAAATGCGGCGCAATCGCCATATGTTGCGTGTCACGCGCTCCGAGGGACAGGTTTCGATTCGCGCCGGCGCTGGTCCCGACGCATCGCTCGTCGCCGCCGTGACGGTCGGCCACAGGCCGCCGGACGAGGTTCTGCGACGCGCGACCGACGGCTTCCTCGTGCTCGAATGGCCGCGCGACAAGACCATCACGCGTACCCTGGGGTTGCCGGCGCAAGCACGAGATTTTCTTGCCGGCGTCATCGCCAACCAGCTCGATCGTCTCTCGCCGTGGCCGCTCGGTCAGATTCTCTACGGCCACGCGGCGACGCCGCTGGCGGATGCGAGCCGACTGGCCGTGCGGGTGCTGATCGTGAGGAGGGCCGATGTCGACGCCGTGCGGGCCGAGCTCGCCGAAATGGGCCTGAATGTCGATCGAGTCGAGAGCGCTCCGCACGCCGGGGAGGAGCCTGTCGCCTTCTGGTCGAATGGCGCGTCGCAAGGCGACGCGGCGTCGCGTCGGCGCCTGCGTCTTTTTATCGGCGGCGGCGTCGCCGCCTACGTCGCGGTTTGCATGCTGATCGTCGTGGCGGGCTCGATCGTCGCGAACGCGCTGCAGGAGGAGACGGAATCGCTCACGGCTCGCACGCACGCGCTCCAAAAACGCGCCGACGCCGCCAAAAATCCGAGTGCGATCCAGGCGCTGCCTCCCCCCGAGCGCGCCTGGATTTGGAAAGAGGCGTCGACGCCCGTCGTCGCGCTCGTCGACGCATTGTCTCGCGCTATTCCCGACGACGCCTATCTGGAAAGCCTTTCCGTGGAGGGGGGCAAGCTGCGCATTTCAGGACTCGCCGCCGACGCGCCGCCGCTCATCGACGCCCTCGAGAAAACCGGCCGCTTCTTCGATGCGCATTTCTCCGCCCCGACGACGCGCGCCTCCGACGGCAGGCGGTTCCGCTTCGGCATAGAGGCCAATCTCGCTGCGGGCGCGACGAAGAAGGGAAAGTGAGCGTGTCCATCGACTTCGAGTTCGAGCTCGATCGCGAACAGAGCCTCGCGCTCGGCGGGCTCGCGCTGCTCTTTCTCCTTTGCAGCGCAGCGGCGGCCGTCTCGATTCATGCCTGGAACGACGCCGCGGAAGAGGCCGCCCAGCGGCGTAACATCCTTGCGCAGGTGGAGGCGGCACGGCGCCGAAGCGGGCCGGGTGGGACGCACGCCACGATCGCGCCGGAGGCGGCCTTTCTAGCGGCGCCGACCGAAGGGCAGGCGAGCGCCCTGTTGCAGGCGCATGTCACCCGGCTCGTCACCGCGAGGCGCGCCAGCGTCGCGTCTTCCACGACGCAGCCGGCGACGCGCGACGACGTCCCCGACGTCATACGACTCAGGGTGATGTTCGACATGGAGCTGTCGGCTTTGCAGGCGATGCTGTACGAGCTGGAGACAGGGGCTCCCTATGTATTCGTCGACGCATTCGTCGTTTCGCCGCAACGCGGCGCTCGAGGCGCGGCGGAGCTGCCGCTTTTGCGCGTCACCTTGGATCTCAAAGCCCTCTGGCGCAGAATTCGCACATGAAAGCGTGGCGTTTATCCATAATCCTTCTTGTCTCGGTGGGGAGCGTCGCCAACTCCGAGCAGCTCGACGAGCGCGCCAAGCTCAATCCGCTCGCGCGTCTCGAACTGAAGAATTTCGCCGAGACGCTACGGCGGCCGCTTTTCTCGGCGACGCGGCGTCCGCCTCCATCACCCCCCGCCGTCGTGCATCGGGAGCCGCCGCCGGCGCCTCCGCCGGACCCGCCTCCTTTGGTGCTGGTCGGCGTCTTGGCGGATGACCAAGGTCCACGCGCTTTCGTCCGCACGAGTCCTACAGCCAAAATCCGTATTCTGCGGCAAGGCGAGCAGGTCGAAAGTTGGACTGTGGTGGAGATCCGGCCGCAGCGGATGGTCATCGGCCGCGACACGCGCACCAGTGTCGTAACGATGTTCTCATCCAAAATGCGTCAGCAAAATCCTGAGGCGGTGTCGGCCAAGGCCGAAAAATAAATAGACGGTCGGCTGCACGGCGTTCGCATGCGTCTGTGGATGAGAAGCCTTTCGAGACGCTCAATGTCATTCTGCTCGTCGATGTGATGCCGGCGCCGCTCACAATGGTGCTGACGACGGCGAATTTCATCGCGACGGGGCGCATTCCTGTGTCGCTGCTGCAGGCCACGCAGGCGAAGGTCGAGAAGCAGAAGGACAAGACGATAGAGATCATCGCCGACAGGAGCGTCTATCTCGACGGTCGCGCGACGACGAAGGATGAGCTGACAGGCCTGCCGCCGGAGACCGCCTTTCTCGTTCGCGCCGACCGCGCTGTCGCCTTGCAGAGCTTCATCGACGTCGCCGGGATTTTGAAAAAAGCGAATTTCACCAAGGTCGCCGTGCAGACCAAGGCTGGCGGAAAATAGGGGCGCATCCGATGAGCTGCAGGCGGCCATGACAGCGAACGAGGGCAGGCCAGGCTCGCGCCGCAGCGCGTTCTGGCCCCTGTCGTCGACGCGGGCCTCGGCGTTTGCGACAGCCATGTCGCTCGCTTTCGCTGCAAGCGTTGCGGGCGCGAGACGGATTGGCTGGTGTGTGAGAGCGCTTCCGAAGTGCGCGACGGCGTTCCGTGTCCGCACTGCAATCCGGCTGACGTCCGAGGCTCGATCCGATGACCAATGGCGCGATCTTCGGCGGCGTCGACGTCATCGGTAGAGAGGGCCGCCTTCGACAGCTTCCCGCCCGAGGTGCGGCGGCTGCTCAACTACGGCCACATCGATTATTCTGCCCTCCAGATTGCCCGCGCCGCGTCGGTGCGCTCGGGTGTGAAATTCCCCCAGCCGATGCGACACACTTCCTCCTTCGCGGTCGGGAACGGGGAACTGGCGCCAGAAGCCGACGTTCGCGAGTCTGCTACCAAAAATTGTGATCGGCCACCCGCTGGGAGCCGATCAGCTCGCGGCCTACTTGCGCGAGACCGGGTGAGCATCGGGCGAATCCCTGGTAAACCGGCACTCGCTCCCGACCTCCCGATCAAGGTAGTCTCCTAATTTGAGGGCGTGGGCGGCGGTCTATCAATCCCGCCGTGACGCCAGAGACGATTGCAAGTCGATACGGATTCCGGGCTGGAAGACGAAGACTGTTAGCTCTTCAGCGTCGGAGACCGCGCATCGAGATCAACTGGAGCGCGCCGATTGCGGACCGCGCTAGTGCGCTGACACCGACATAGGATTCACAATTGCGGCTCGGCGTGCGAGTCTGGGCTCATGGCCCAGACTGTCAG
>NZ_JBQUZK010000014.1:0-35960 GCF_056313885.1 Methylosinus sp. DMC45 | reverse complement strand
GCTCACCCCACGCCCGCGGGCGTATCAACCGCCGGGACTCAACTCGCCGCTGGATGAAACTTCGGGGGCACGTCAGATATGTTCTCGACGAAATCTTGCAGGTTCGCCGTAACGCCAAAGCGGCTCAGCGATTGCTGAAACGCCTTCTTCACAAGCAGGGCTGTCGCCCACGGCGCATAGTCACCGACAAGCTCGGTTCCTATGCCGTGGCGCGCCGGAAGATCATGCCGCGCGTCGAGCATCGATCGCACAAGGGTTTGAGCAATCGCGCAGAAAACTCCCATGTCCCATTACGAAAGCGCGAGCGAGTGATGCAGGGGTTTCGATCGTGGGGAGGGCTGCAACATTTCGTCGACGTCTTCTCGGCAGTCCGCAATCTCTTCGTTCCATCCAGACCTTCCAGGCGTTCCGCCATTGCCATCCGTCTGCATCGCCTCAAGGCGATGGCAGAGTGGAAGTCCGTGACGACGGCCGCTTGAAATCAGCCTGCGTGGCGTCAATGCGCCTGTATCGAGTTTATGTGATATCGCCCTCGCGCCGGCGTCTGGGCGAGAAGGCGTCTGGAGGAGCCGACGGTCCGGCGGGCTGCCCTGCGCCGTAATACCGTTTTGGATTCGATAGGATCTGGTTGCGGGGACTCGCTGCGACCGCTGGCATGAATTTCGTTCCCGGTTGGTTTTCATCGGCTTTGATGAAATCCAGGATGCCGAACAACTCGCCGCGTAGCTCGGCGTGAACCTCGCCGCGCTTCTTTCCGGGCGTCAGCACGATTTCGCCGATGAGCGAGCGTAGCGCTTCCGCCGCCTGCCTGCCGTCGTCCGTATCGTCGAGCGCTTCCGCGAAGCGTTCGATGCGAAGCCGATAGACATTGGCGATGTTGGGATGCACGTCCGGAATATCGGTCGGAGCCTGCGACAAGCGCGCGACGATTTCCGCCTTCTGCCGTTCGAGGTCTTCCATCCGCGCCTTCATGGAGGGCTGGTACATGCCGTCCTCGATCGCCGTCATGATGCCGGCTATCCCCTGTTCGATCTTCTGAAGCGTCCGGCGGTCGACCTCTGCCTGTGCCCGCCGCTCATGATTCAGCCGGTTCATCTCTTCGGCGTAGGCCCGCACTGCCTCCGCAACCGCGTCGGAGGAAACAAGACGGTCCTTCAGCCCCGCCAGCACCCGCCCCTCGATCTTCTCGCGGGGGATGGTGCGGTTGTTGTCGCACGTCCCGCGACGATGATGGTTGAGACAGCCGTAGCGGCCGGGAGTCAGGATGCCGATCTTGCCGCCACAGCATCCGCAGGTGAGAAGGCCGGAAAGAAGGGAGACGGGTCGGTTGGCCAGATGTAATCTCTTGGCTCGACCTTCCCGCGTGGTCGCGGGATTGGGGCCGAAGATCGCCGAGATTTGCTGCTGTCGCTTCCGCGCCGCCTGCCACAGATCATCGTCCACGACCCTGAGATGCGGTACTTTGGTCCTGATCCACTGATTTTCCGGATTCGGCCGCGAGACACGCTTGCCCGTGGCCGGGTCTTTGACGAAACGCTGCCGGTTCCACACCAGCACGCCGGCATAGAGTTCATTGTTGAGGATGCCGGAGCCACGCGAAACGTGGCCTCGAATGCTCGTGTCACCCCAGGCGCGGCCCAACGGGCCGGGAATGCCTTCCTTATTCAGTTCGACCGCGATGGCTTTCGGACTCTTGCCGGCGGCGAAGGCGCGGAAGATGCGCCGGACAACCTCCGCCTCCTCCGCGATGATCTCACGATCGCCCCGGATCGGCTCGCCGTTGGCGTCGAGTTTTTTGGCCACGCGATAGCCGTAGCAGAGGCCGCCGCCCGCCTTGCCCTTCTCCACCCGGCCGCGCAGACCGCGATGGGTCTTCATTGCGAGGTCTTTCAGGAACAGGGCGTTCATCGTGCCCTTCAGGCCGACGTGAAGCTCGCTGATCTCGCCCTCGGCGAGGGTGACGATGGAGACGCCCGCGAAGCGCAGATGCTTGAACAGCGTGGCGACATCCGCCTGATCGCGGGAAATCCGGTCCAGCGCCTCGCCCAGCACGACGTCGAACTGGCCGCGCTGCGCGTCCTGCAACAGGGATTGGATGCCAGGCCGCAGGATCACGCTCGAACCCGAGAGAGCGGCGTCGTGATAGGCGCCTACAATCTTCCATCGCTCGCGCCCCGCATGTTCTCTGCAAAGGCGAAACTGGTCCTCGATCGAGCTTTCGCTCTGGCTGTCTGACGAATAGCGGGCATAGAGCGCGACGCGGGTCATGGGCGGTCTCCGTTCCTTCTATTCCTCGTCCTCGGCGTTCTGCGCGCTTTCGGGCCTGTTGTCGTTCGCGGCGCCGAGCGCCGCGATCTGATCTCGTGCGATCTGTCGTCCGATCAGCCGCGCGATGGTGAGCGCCACCTGATCCAACTGTCGCCGTGTCTCCCGGTTCGGTTCATCCCGTTTACCGTCCGGGCCTCGATTGTCGTTAGCCGGTATGAGGTCGCCCGGCTCGGATTCCGTGTCATCCGCCATGCCGTCGCTCGCTTTCTTTCCGAAATCAAACGGGCATGAAGCAGCGGCAAGTTCAGGATGAGAAGATAGAAAATCCCTTCGTCGTACGACGGCGCAAAAATACTCGCGAACGGCGATTCTGGCGTAGGCGTCCAAAACACTCTACACGCATCACACGGCTCGCAAAGCCTTCTGGACGGCCTTGGGCGCGCGCTCGATCACCAGAAGATAGGCTCTGGTCGGTCCTTCCGGCTGTCGCGAGCCTTGTTCCCAATGACGCAGCGTGTTGACGCTGAACCCGAACCGGCCCGCGAACTCTTCCTGCGTCATGTCCAGGCGTGTGCGGATCGCCTTGACGTCGATCTTCTCCGGCACATGGACGCGATAGGCGCTCTCGTCCGCCCTGCCCTCGACATAGGTCACCGCTTCCTCGAGCCCGCGCCGAATGCTGTCGGCAACCTTGCTCATGGTGTTCTCCTCTTGAATCTCTCGACCAGCAGCGTCGTAAGCTGACGGAAGTCATTGCGGTCCTGCTGGCTCAAATCGGCCCGCTCGTTCTTGGCGAAAGCGGTCAGCGCGAAGAGCGGCATGCCGGCGTCGTGGTGGAAATAGATCACCCGCGCCCCGCCTCGCTTGCCGCGGCCTTCCAATCCCCAGCGCAGCTTCCGCAAGCCGCCCGTTCCGGGGATCAGATCGCCGGCCGTCGGATTATAGGCGAGATAATCCACCAGAAGCGCCCGTTCCTCGTCGCTCATGAGCTTGCGGATCGCCGACAGGAATTCCGGCGTTTCGACGACCCTGATCGGAGCCGTTCGAGCCATGAAGGATGCTATTCCAATGAGTCAGTCAAAGCAACTGGAAAATGTGATCCAATAAGTTAGACGTGCGCCGCCGAATGTTGGGGGCGCGTCAGTTTGAATTCGGCTATGCGCCAACAGCGGACGTTCGCCGGAGCGGTTCCATATTGGGGAATTATGCGACAGCTCTCAACCGCAGCGCTGACTCGATAGAAACCTCACGCGCTTCCGCAAAGGCTTTGTTCTATCTGAGTGGTAGAGGTCAAAATACAAAACCCCTTTTTTTCCCAATCGACAAGATGCGACTCTTGTGGTGTCAATCCTTGCCATACCCTGCCGGGTTTTAGTTCGAATGGAAAAGGTTGCGCCGGGTTTGGGTCGTTCAGCACCGCTGCTTTTGTGCAGCGATTCCGCAACCGTGCCCATGACCATGGCCTTTCGAAATAGCGAAGGTCGATTGCTCTGAGTGTCGTGGGTCTGTCGCCACAATTTGTCACTTCTGTTTTTATAAACATCCTCTTGTCATTTGATGGTGCCACGACCATTCCCGGTTGCACAGTAAAACGCAGCTTCGGCCCGGCACGAAGGAAATTGAACGTGCTGAGAGCCGCGCCATAAACTGCAATCAATAGGGTGATCACTTTTATCACCATTTCCCATGGAACATCGGACCATCCCAGCATTTACGAAACTCCATTTTCGGCGCGGGACATCCTAGCCGAGTAATTACCTGATACACCTCCCCTCGCGGAGCGAGCGCAACAATCCCCCCATAGCTGGCTTTTCAGTGCAAAAATCAAGAAAAAGGCACCCCATTTCTGAGGTGCCTTTTCCTTTAGAACAACCGCGCAAACATAAAGATCATCGACACCAGCTCAAGAGGCACGTATGCCCCAAAGCCGATACGATAAACTTTACCGCTCGGTTGGCTGGCTTCGAGATAGAGCACCATTTTCATGGCGGACTCCATCAAGCGCACGGTTCCTTGATGTAGGCGGCGACGTGCACAGAACCAGCGGTTTGGGAGTTTTTTACCTGTCGTCCGGTTGGTGATCTCCCAAGACACGCTCCGACTATTTCGGCTTCCTTGACGAAATAGGGATGCTCCATTTTCCTTTCAAGGGTTCCGCTCCCGCTTTTTTCGGAAAGTGTCCCTTCAGAAATCAAGACGTTTGCATAACCCGCCGACCTCTTGTTTTTCAGGGCTTCCCGTTATGCAAAAGATAATTGCAAAAGAAAGCCGCTTTGCTACGCTTCCGGCACGACCATTTTCGGCTATGCGCGCGTCTCGACGGACGGTCAGAGCGTTGACGCGCAGGTGAAGCAGCTCCGCGCCGCCGGAGCCGAAAAGGTGTTTCGCGAGACGGCCAGCGGCGTCAAGACCGACCAGTGCGAACTGGCCCGCGCCATCAAGGCCCTCGGCGACGGTGACACCCTCCTTGTGACGCGGCACGACCGGCTGGCGCGCTCGACCCGCGACCTGTTGAACACCCTCGACACCGTGGCGAGGGGGGGAGCCGGATTCCGCTCCCTCGGCGACACATGGGCGGACACCACCACGCCACACGGGCGCTTAATGCTCACCGTCTTGCGCGACCTCGCCGAGTTCGAACGCGAATTGATCCGCGCCCGCACCAGCGAGGGCCGCGAGCGCGCCAAGGCGCGCGGCGTTTACATGGGGCGCCCCCTGCCCTCACCCGCCACCAGTGCGAGGAAGCGCGCAAGGCACTTGCGGACGGCACGGCCTCGCAGGCAGACTTGGCGCGACGGTTCAACGTGTCGCAGAGTACGATTTCGAGGTTGTAATGGAACTTTTCGGAAAACCCCTAACCGAAGTGAAAGAAGCCGACTTGCTTGCTTTGAAAGCGGCCGGTCAGGCTGAAGGCAAAACTCTTGATTATAAGAGAGATATGGTCGGTCAAGGCGAAAGCGATAGGCGAGAATTTCTTTACGACGTGTCCTCGTTCGCCAACACACAGGGTGGGTTTCTTATATTCGGTATGTCGGAGACGAATGGCGTTCCTCAAGATCTTGTTGGCCTTACCATTGATCCAGACAAAGAAATTCTTCGCCTACAGCAGATGCTGAGGGCGGGCATTCGACCAGCTTTAGCGAATGTGGAAATTGAGCCGGTCGAATTGGGCGAAGGGAAGCATGCGCTTGTTATGCACATTCCCAAGAGCTGGAATCCGCCCCATCAAGTGGTTTTTCAAGGGGCATATAGATTCTGCGCGCGCGACAGCAGAGGAAAATATTTCGTCGAAGTCGATGAGCTGAGGTCGATATTCGCGGTCTCTGGAACGATTGCCGAGCGTGTAAAAAACTTTCGTGTTGAACGTGCCACTAAAATCGCGGCAGGCGAAGCGCATGCGCCTTTGCTCGATGGCGGGCGGCTGGTGCTACACGTTGTTCCGTTCAGCGCGTTTAGTCCGGGAGGCACTTTCCCGCTCGATGCAGTCGTGAGCCAACCAAATAAATTCCCACCTTTTGCAGATAACGTCGCTCGCCAGACCTTGATGACGTTCGACGGCCATCTTGCGTCGTCAAACACGCAGCCTCTGCCGAATCCACAGAGAGCTTATACGCTTGTTTCTCGAACCGGCATTGTCGAAGCAGTCGCATCGTCTATGGCGCAAGCCGGAAATAACATCGTCCTTCCAAACATCGAGGCAATGATCGTTACTTACGCTCACCGCTACATCAAGGCGCTTAATTCACTTGGGGTTGAGCCGCCGATCGCTGTCCTTACAAGCTTCGTCGGCGTACGGGGCATGAATTTTGTGCGGGAATTTTACAACAACGCGGTTTGGGTTGACCTGCCATCGGAGAAATTAAGCAAGGACCAATATCACTTTGTTGAGTCGATATTCGAGGTGATCCCGCCCGACTATCGAGAAGCGGCTAGGAGGATGAAAGCGACGTTAGATCACGTCGCGAATGCAGCCGGTTGTGCCGCGTCGCCGAATTTCGACGGGGATGGAAACTATATGCTGGTAATTCCCGGAGCTTAATGCCCTGCGCTTTGTTCGATAGGCCGCAGGCCGTCGAAACCTGTGCCCGGGACGCCCTGTCCCGCCCCCCTTGGGGGGTACAGAGCGGCTGCGAGGTCAACCTTGCAAAAGGTAGAGCTTTGCAAGAGCGAAATTTGTCTCGGATCTGAATGACGGCTTTGGGTCCAGGCTGTGTGAAAACCCGCTCCGATGGATTCCTCTAGCGAGAGCTTTGTACTAGTGGCCCGAGTCATTGGAACTGCGGGTATAGGGATTTCAGCTTGACGCGAGCGTCTCTGGTGGTGAATTGCCAGTCGGCCTCGACGTGATGTTTGTTGCGGTTTTCCTGCCAAGCTGCGACCTCGCGGATCAGCGTGGCCTTGTCGGGGATGCGGCGATCGAGACATTGGGTCGCGAGGACCGCGAGTTCGGATTCGGCCATGTCGAGCCAGCTTCCATGCTTTGGCGTGTAATGCCATTCGAAGCGCTCGGCCAGGCGTCGCGCCTCGGTGGCGGGAAAGGCGGCATAGAGCGAAGCCGGCGTGTGCGTCGAGAGATTGTCCGTAAGCGGTGCGAGCGTCCCACCTCGATAAAGTTTGAGTGACGCGCGATTCTCCTCAAGCGATTTGGCCATGAGGAGGGTTGGGCGATGGATCATTCCATGCTTGAAGCCATGCATGAAGGCAGGACGTATCAACGGGTGGAGCTGATCACCGGTGGCCGGCGCCGGCGCAGTTGGACATCCGAGGAGAAGGCCAGGATCGTCGCTGAGAGCGCGGAGCCGAACGCCAACATTTCGGACGTCGCTCGACGCAATGGCGTAAGCTGTGGACTGTTGACCGTCTGGCGTCGGCAGGCCTGGGAGGCGCGAAGCACGTCCGAGCATGAAGCGCTGTTCGCTGCGGTGCGCGTGAGATGCGTCGAGGGGCGGCCGCAGAATGCGACCGCGATCGTCGAGGAGGGCGACGCGGTCTCTGTCGCGTCCTGTACGATCGAGGTCTCGATCGCCGATGCGACGGTCCGTGTGCCGATGGGCGCGGACAGCGCGACGATCGATGCGGTGATTTCGGCGCTGCGTCGTTCGCGATGATCTCCATCGGCGCGCAGCGACGCGTGTTCGCATCGACGCGGCCGGTCGATTTCCGTAAAGGTGTGCATGGACTCGTCGCTCTGGTGGCGGAAGATTTGAAATGCAATCCTTACAGTGGCGACGTCTATGTGTTCCGCACCAAGCGCAAGGATCGCTTGAAGTTTTTGCTATTCGACGGCTCGGGAACAGTTCTGGCGACGAAATGGCTGGAGGACAGCGGCTTCGCCTGGCCGCCAGCACAAGACGGTGTGGTATCTCTGACACCGACGCAGTTCGCGATGTTGTTCGATGGCTTCTCGGAATGGTCGCGCATCACGCTGAAGACGGTGAAAAGGCCGAACAAAATTGCGTGATATTGCTTGTATTTTCTGGAGCTTCAGCGAGCGCCGTGGTACATTCTATCATGGCGCTTCGCTCTACGCCCCTTCCATCGGACCCGGCTCTGCTGACGGAGCTGGCGCTCGCGCTCGAAGCGGAAAACGAGACGCTGAAGACGACGATCGTGACGCTGAAAGCGCTGATTTTCGGCGCGCGCTCCGAGCGCTTGTCCAGGCTGGGCGCCGAACAGCTCGCGCTCGACCTTTCGGATAATCGAGACGAAGAGGCGCGGAAGACGGCGGCTGCGAGCGACCACGTTCCGGCAGCCGAGGAAACCGCGAAGAAGCCGCGCAAAAAAGCTGAGCGCAACATCGGGAAGCTGCCCGACCACCTTCCCCGCTGCGAGCGCGTGATCGAGCCGGCGACGACGCAATGTCCATGCTGCAAAGGACAAATGCATCGCATCGGCGAGGACGTCAGCGAAGTGCTCGACCGTGTGCCGGCCGTGCTGCGCGTATTGCGCACGATCCGTCCCAAATATGCGTGCCGATCTTGTGAAAGCGCAGTCGTGCAAGCGCCGGCGCCGGCGCAACTGATCGAAGGCGGCATGGTCTCGACGGCGCTCGTCGTCCATATCGCCGTCGCCAAATATGGCTGGCTCTCGACCCTCTATCGTCAGACCGCCATCCTCGCCGGCCTGGGCGTCGTCCTCGATCGACAGACGCTGGCGCGCTGGATGAAGCAGACGGCCTGGATGCTGAAGGGGCTCTATGATCTGCAATTGGAGGTCATGCATCGCTATCCGCGGCTCTTCTGCGACGAGACGCCGATGCCTGTGCTCGCGTCCGGACATGTGAAGCTCCGACAGTTTTGGGCGCATGCGACCGACGATCGCCCCTGGGCGGGACCGGCTCCGCCGGCCGTCGCCTATGTGTTCGCGGACGGCCGCAGCAAGAAGGAGATCGCGTCGCAGCTTTCCGGCTTCACCGGAATCTTGCAGGTCGACGGCTACGCCGCCTACAAGGCGCTGGTCAAGGACGAGGGCGCCGAGGGCCGTATCACGCTCGCCTTCTGCCTCGCGCATGCGCGCCGCAAGTTCGTCGCGGTGTTCAAAACGACGAGCTCGCCATTCGCCAAAGAGGTCATCGAGACGATCGCAATGGTCTATGCGATCGAGAAGCGCATTCGCGGCAAAAGCGCCGACGAGCGGCGCGCTGTCCGGCAGGTCGAGACAAAGCCGATCATGGACGCGCTGCACGCCCGCTTGATCGCCGTGCGCGACGGGCTGTCGCAAATCTCGCCGCTGATCAAGGCGATAAACTATACGCTCGCGCATTGGAGCGGATTGACGCGCTTTCAGGACGACGGCCGCATCGAGCCGGACACCAATATCGTCGAGCGGCCCATTCGCTCGATCGCGATCGGCAAGCGCAACTCGCTTTTCGCCGGCGACAATGGCGGCGCCGAAACCTGGGCGATCCTATCGACGCTGATTCAAACGGCGCGGCTCAATGGCGTCGATCCGGAGACATGGCTCGCGGATGTGCTGGAGCGCATGGTCTGTGGCGCGACGACCAACAATCGGCTCGCCGAGCTTCTCGTGTGGAACTGGAAAGCCGCGCGTGACCAGGCCGAAGCGGCGGCCTGATCCACCATCAACGCAACAGGCTCGGCTCGCTCGCCGTCTCCGCGTCCCTCGTATCGGAGCAGATCGACTCTTTGATCAGCCGCTCCGTCGTCTGCTCGAAATAGATCCAAAGGTCCGTGTGCAGATCGGAAAACTGCCGCCACACGACGGTGTCGAAAAAGCGCCGCGGCGCCCTCACCATGATCGTCGTGCGGCGTTGCCGCGAATAGCGGAACGGGCGCACGCCGTAGCGTCGGCATAGAGCGATGAACAAACGCACCGACCATTCGTCCGGGAGGCTGAACTTCATCTCGACGGGAGGATCGCTGCGCGCCGCCTCATCGAGCTTTGCCCTCAACCGATCCGCCGCCGCGCTGGCCGCCTCGCGCTCTCCGGCGCTCGTCGCGCCGAAATGCAGCGCCTCCACCTTCCGCAACCGCTCCCGAAGCTGGTCCTCGATCGTCATCGGCGTCGCTCCTCAAAAGCACGACGCCATCCCTCCGATCAGACGTCAACTGCCCAGCCCCCGCCGTCCACAGCCGATCGGTGTGGCACGGCCGCACCGCTTACGATTGTCCTGCACCAGCACGATCTTCGCCGCGTTGGGAAAATGCTTGTCGGACAAGTCCCTGAGCACATGGGCGTAATCGACGGCCGCGTGGCGGTCGGTGACATCGACGCAGCGCCAGCCTTCGAGCGGCGCGAACATCATGAACAGATTGGCCACGCCATTGCGTTCGTATTCGTAATCGTGGCGCGCCTTGCGTCCGGGCTTCGCGGGAAGGGGCGCGCGCGTCTCTTTGATCAGTTGCTTGGAGGTCTCGTCGAGACACACGACGGGGCGCTGCGGATCATGCGGCCGTTGATAGACGGCGAGCACATCTTCCATATTGGCGACGAAAGCGGCGCAGGCCTGCGGCGCGATCACCCATTGCTGTTTGCGATGCGGTTTGAGAATGTTTTTTTGAGCGTGCGCCCGATGGTGTTGTCGCTGGCTTTTTCCACGATCTTCAGTTCGACGACCTTTTCTTCGAGCAGGCCCAGAGTCCATCTGGCGTAGCCCGCCGGAGCCGGCCCGCAGGCGAGCGCGATGAGCTTTGCTTCCGCCGCGCCGTCGAAAATCCGGGGCCGGGCGCACTTCGGATTATATTTGCGGATCAGCACCGCTTCGAACCCTTCCTCCACCAATTGTCGGCGCGTCCGCTCGACATTGGCGACGCTGGTGTCGAGCGCCTCGGCGATCTTGCCGTCGCTCCAACCTTCACCGGCGTTCGAAACGTCCGCCTTCAACAGGATGCGCGCCTTCGTCAGCAATTGCGCCGAGCGCTTGCCCGAGCCGATAAAGTCCGTCAGCTTCGCGCGCTCCTCCGCGCTCAGCAGCACCACGTATTTCTTGACGGCGATCTCTTTCCCGGCCACGAATCATCTCCAGCGCTGTTCCGCAGCGGCAGTGATTCAGAACTAACCGTCAAATGCAATGACGTGGGCCACTAGGTCGTGTGGACGAATTTGATGAGGCATAGACCAGCGGCGAAACTGACGATCGATCTGAAGTTTCGCTCTGTTTTTTCGCATCGTAGCGCGACCCTTTTGAAACGCTTGAGCCGACCGAAGCCTTGTTCGATGCGAGCGCGAGCCTTGTAGAGGGTCTTCGCGAAGAAGGCCGGCCTGTCCTTTTCGTTGGCCTTGTGCGGGATCACGGGAGCAATGCCTCGCTTCCTCGCAGCCTCGCGGTTCGCCTTGCTGGCATAGCCTTTGTCGCACACGACAGCGCGAGGCTTTATATCCGGTCCGATATCGAGCAGGGTTTCGAAGTGATGCGTGTCAGAGGCCTCGCCGCCGGTCAGGTGGAAGCCGATGACGGCGCCCGAAGCGTCGGCTTTCGCGTGGATTTTCGTCGTGAAGCCGCCGCGCGAGCGCCCGAGCGCTTGCCCCGGTTGCCCCCTTTTGCGCCAGCGGCGGAGACGTGAGCGCGTATGATCGTCGAGTCGAACATCTGGATGAGATGGGCGGAGGCGCTCATGGATGCGAGCGTATCGAAGAACGCCTCGAACACGCCGGCCTTGCTCAGGCGATCGAACCGCTTCCATACGCTGTTCCAATGACCGAACCGCTCCGGCAGCGCGCGCCATCGCAGGTTCTCGACCGTGAAGAAATGCAGCGCCTCCAGGAACAGTCGGTCGTCCTCGGCTTTGCGTCCCCGACGAGGAAGGCAGGCCCGAAACACGGCGAGCACATGCGCCCAGTCCTCTTCATCCACCGTCGTCGACATGATGTCCGGCCTCCGAATCGGTCGGAGGTCTATGAATCACACCAGATTCAGGCTGGGAATCTTGAAAGTTCGTCTGCTTTCAATTCGTCCACACGACCTAGAATCGGGGCATGACGCACATACCCGGCTCCGATCGATCGCAGTTGCTGCTTCTGCCCGAGGCGATCGATGATTACGTCTCCGATGACAATCCGGTCCGCTTCGTCGACGCCTTCGTGGACGCGCTCGACTTAAAGGCCGCTGGGTTCGCGCGAGTCGAGGCGAAAGCGACGGGGCGTCCGGGCTATGCGCCGGGCGATCTGCTCAAGCTCTACATCTACGGTTATCTCAACCGCATCCAGTCGAGCCGGCGTCTCGAACGAGAGGCCAATCGGAACATCGAGCTGATGTGGCTGATCGGCCGCTTGGCGCCGGACTTCAAGACCATCGCCGACTTCCGTCGCGACAACGGGCCGGCGATCCGCGCGGCCTGCGCACAATTCATGGGGCTATGCCGCCAGTTCGACTTGTTCACGCGCGCCGTCGTGGCCATCGACGGCAGCAAATTCAAAGCCGTCAACAACCGTGACAAAAACTTCACAGTGAACAAGGTCGCCAAGCGGATCGAGCAGGTGGAGGCCAGCATCGCGCGCTACTTGTCGGCGCTCGACCAAGCAGATCGACAGGACAACGACCTCGCCAAGGCGAAAGCGCCGCGCCTGAAAGAGAAGATCGAGGGCCTGCGCAGACAAATGCAGTCGCTCAAAGAGATAGAAAAGCAGGTCGAAGCGGCGCCCGACAAACAGGTCTCTCTCACCGATCCCGACGCTCGCTCGATGGCGACAAGCGGCAAGGGCACTGGCATCGTCGGCTACAACGTCCAAATCGCTGTTGACGCCGAGCATCATCTCATCGTCGCGCACGATGTGATCAACGACGGCACGGACCGGGCACAACTGGCCTTCATGGGTCGTAAAGCGCTCGAGGCCATCGAAGGCGAAGAAGTCACCGTGCTGGCCGACCGAGGTTATTACAGCGGCGAGGAAGTGCTGGCTTGCGAGGGAACTGGCGTGTTGCCTCGCGTTCCCAAGACGATGACCTCCGGCAAAGACAAGCTTGGCCTCTTCACGATTCGAGACTTCATCTATGATGCGGATAACGACAATTACATATGCCCTGCCGGCGAACGCTTGACCAAAGGAAAGGCGCGCTCCGATCGCCAAGACAACATCGACCACTACCGCAATCTCACGGCTTGTTCGAGTTGCGCCCTCAAGCACAAATGCACGCCCATGAAACACAAGCGCGTCAAGCGCTGGGAGCACGAAGACGTTCTCGATAAAATGCAGACTGCGCTCGACCGCATGCCCGACGCCATGACCATCCGCCGACAGACTGTTGAGCATCCGTTCGGGACGCTGAAGGCATGGATGGGCTCGACCCACTTCCTGACCAGGACCCTGGGAAAGGTCAAAACCGAAATGAGTCTTCAGGTGCTCGCCTACAATATGAAGCGGATGATCAACATCGTCGGGATCAAATCGCTGATGGGGGCGATCACAGCCTGAGCGCCGCCAGCAACGTCCTGTTTCTTCTTCGTCGTGGAACCAGAAACCCTTCGCGACGGCTCCCAGGCGGAGTTTCCACACGGCCTCGGTCAGGAGCAGAAATTCAAACTGACTCATCACCCGAATGTTGTCAGCATAGGAACGCATCATTCGCAATTTCGAACCGCGTAAGTAGTGGCTCGAAAATTGTGGGTGACTGAGGCAATCCGCTTCAAAACTCGGGAAACGAGTCGAGACGACCGATCCGGATCAGATCGCTCAGCGCCGAGCGGACCTGCGGCCAGGGAAATTCGGGGCAGTTCTCGCACCATTCACCCGCGCGGAGCACAGCGTGGAGCTTGGCGGCCACGCCTGCGACGGAAGACGCCGGCGTGGCCGCCAGCGCATCGGCGAGTTCTTTCGCTATATCCACGGCTCGCTCCTCCTCTTTTTTCGCTTCGGAGTAGCCGACAGCCAAATCGGCGGCCGCCCAGCGGGCGCGCTCATCCTCTTCCTGAGCGGCGCGGTCCGCCTCGGCGCAATCAAAATTGTCGATTGAGCAGGACTCGCGAATTAACCGCATCAATTGGGTTTCCAAGCTTTGCTGCTTCTGGCAGAGCACGTCGGCGGCGTCCTGGGCTGCCCTCCATTGTGTCCACATGGACATTGCCGCGTCGGCCGCTTCTATACGCGACGTGTCGAGGGGCGCGACGCCTCCGAAAGACGCCGGCGCGGCAGCGCCGACGCTCGCGACCAACAGGGTCCTTCGGGTGAAAGAAGGCGCACGCGTGGTAATCTCGGGTTCAGCCATGATCCGAGTTCCTCATTAGCCGGGTTACGAACTGCATGAGCACGAGGGCTTCCTCATGGTCCTGCAAGACCGCGGTTTTGCCGAGCCTTGGTGATGGGCAAACCTCGGGCGTTCGCCGGAAAGGGGTTTTCTGGCGTTGCTTTATGGGCGTTCAGTGGCATTGTGCGCACGAAACATGCAACATCTCGCGAAGCATGTCAACATAAATTTTGCAACTGGGGTCTAATCGTGATTACTTCTGCTCAGTGCAGAGCCGCCCGCGCCCTTATCGAATGGTCGAGGGAAGACTTGGCCACGGCGTCAAAGGTCGCCGCACGAACTGTCGTCGATTTCGAGAGGGGAGCGCGCCAGCCGATTCATTCAACGCTCGCGGCGATCCGCGCCGCCTTCGAAGCGGCGGGCGTCATCTTTGTCGACGAAAATAGCGAGGGGCCCGGCGTGAGGCTGCGGAAGAAACAGCCATGAGCCGGCGGCTCGAAGACATGCGGCGGAACCGGCGGCCGACTGGCGCATAGAGGATGCGGCGGCGCTATGCCGAGAGTTCGGCGTCCTATGTGAGCCAGCGCGCGGCGGCGGCTCACATTACAAGGTCGGGCATCCCCGGCTCGCGGAAAAGTTGACGATTCCTTTCAAGCGGCCGATCAAGGCGATATATATCCGCAAGCTCGTCGCCTTCATCGATGCGGTCAGGGTGCTGCCATGACGACCAAGCCAACCGACTACCCGCTCATTGTGGAGCCTCTGCCCGCGGAAGACGGTGGCGGCTTCGTCGCGATCGTGCCGGACCTGCCGGGCTGCATGTCGGACGGCGAGACGCCGGAAGAAGCCGTGGCCAACGCGCGCGATGCGGTCATTGCGTGGATCGAGGCGGCCAAGGACCTCGGCCATGCCGTTCCTGAGCCGTCCCGGCATCTGGCGCTCGCGAGTTGACAAGCGCATCACGCGCTCACGGCGCCGCATTTCTCAACCACGGCGCGCCGATAGCGCCGATTCATCACCGGCTGGCCTCGCGCGCCTGGGGCGACACGATGAAACGGAGCGGCTCCGTCACAGCCCGAGCCCGCGTTTGCGACCAAGATCCCACTCGATGCCGCCGCCGTCACGGTGAACGCCGCTGAGATATTGGCCGATGCGCTTTTCGAGAACGGGCTGCCAAGGCACGAGCTGGAAGCCGAGGCCATCCTCGATCATCGCGAAGCGCCCGCTGGCGAGATTGGCGACGCCAGCCAGCCGCCCCGACACATATTCGCCCGGCCCGCTCGGCGAATACGACAAGCCGCGCTCCGCGGCCATCTGACGGCCGACGCGCTCCACCTCTCGCTGCTCCAGCGTAGCGATGGCGCCGCGCGGGACGGAGATGGATTTTCCATTGTCCGTGGCGAGACCGATTTCCACCAACCGCTCTCCGCGCCGGTTGAGCGCATTCTTCACGTCCCGACCGAAGCCTGCTTCTGCTAACGGAATCGGCTTGTCGACGACGAGTTCGCGGTCGAGCCAGGTCGCTCCGTCGCTCGCGATCTGCCGTTCGAGGTCGAAGGTCGAGAGCATGCGCACGCGAAGGCCGTCGCCGCCCTGGGCCAAATCATAACTTTGGCCGCGCTCGACGATATCCTTCGGCACGCGCCAATGGTCCGCGTCGACGCGTTCGACGTGCCCGGCCCGGCGCAGCGCCTCCAGCCGGCGGACATGGAAGCGGACGAAGGCCTCCGGGTCCTTGCCCTGCCGCTCGAAACTATCGCGAATGCGTTCGAGATGAGCGCTCGGCCGGTAGACGCCACCGTCCTCCGTGACGATGGAGATATTGCGATCGGCAGGCCTCGGACCGGAAACGGCGGGCGCGGCTTCGACGATCATGCCTTGGCCGACCCCCTCGATGCGGGTCGGATCGGCGAACTCCATGTGATGGACTCGTCCGTCGACGCCGTCGACGACGAGGTAGACGCGCTCACTCATCTCGTCGCCGGCCAGCCCTTTGGCCAGCACCCGGCCGACGATCGGCTCCTTTCCGGTCTCCCCGTGGCAAGCATATTGCGCAACGCCGCGCTCGTCCGCCAGACCGTGACCAGCCAGCGCCCGACGGATGGTCTCGATCGCTTCGTTGCGAATGCCGAGCTCTTTCAGCGTCTGCTCGGTGCGGTCGGAAATTGACCACCGCCCCGTCTCGAGTTCGGCAGCGAGGCCGTAGCGTTCCAGGCGCCGCGCGCGACCGAGCAGCAGCGCCCGGTTCTCTCGGACGAGATAGGAGGCGCCTTCCCCGAGCCTGAGATCAATGACGCCGTGTTCGCGCTGCTCGGCGAGCAACATCTTGTCGAGCCGCGTCAGCCGCTCCGCCGCAACTTCGTTCGCGAGCTTCGTCTGAAGTTCGATCTCGCTCTGGTGGCCGAGCTCCAGCGTGACGAGTTCGCTTGCCCGGTGACGAACGCCGTGAGCGATATAGTCGCCAGCGATATTGAGGATGCGGCCGTCGTCGAGCACGCCCCGGACGATGATGTGCGTATGAGGATGGCCGGTGTTATGATGGTCGACGGCGATCCAGTCGAGACCTGTCTCGAGGTCCTTCTCCACCTGCCGCATGAGGTCTCGGGTGAACCCGCGCAGGTCGGCCATGTCGGCGGAATCCTCCGGCGCGACGATGAACCGAAACTGATGACGATCGTCGCGTCCGCGCTCGACGAAGGCGCGGCCGTCCGCCTCGTTCTCGAAAGCGGAATAGGCGTGGCCCTTCTCGCCGTCGCGAGTGACGCCATCGCGTTCGAGATAGCGAAGATGGGCGTCAACGGCCTTGCTCGCGGCGCCGCGCATCTTCGCACTATGAGAGCCGCGTTGTGGATTGAGCTTCACGACACGCGCCTTGACGACGACGCGACGCGATCGAAACCGTCCGGCGGAGTCGCGCCGCCAGCCGCCGCCGTCTCTCGGCAGCGCCGCCGCCACCTTCGCGCCTCGTCCCCGCGCGTTGAACCGGCCGCCTCCTTCTCCTTTCCGGCCGTCCACCAACGCCGGACCTCGGCCGATCCGGCTGGGATCGCCGCCGGCCTTCTGGACGGCGATCTCGACCTGCCGGACGAAGGAAAGCGAGCGCGGACGGACGCTCCTTCCGCCAGCTCGGGACCGGCCGGGTCGAATGTGGAAATTGTCTCTGTCGTCGCTCGCCATTCCGAGACGATCGGCGTCGAAACCGGACCGCGCAACAGCTCTCGAGCGCCGATCGCAATGGAGCGCAAAAATACCGGCTGTAGCGTATAAGCGGCGGAGCCTGCCACGTCACACCTCGCGAACGCTGGCGTCTATCACGCTGCAAATATGAACGAATTCGATTCTGGCGGAAACCGCCGCACATCGCGCAGCGCCATACATGCACATTTGTAGGATGCAAAAACCAATGTGCAGACAACTCGTTACAAGCGCAGCGAGGCGCGAACGTCAGTTCGCTTTATCTTGCCATCATCTACACGTTTCTCTGAAAATGCGCAAATATACGCTGGAATACTACGATAAGGCGGTGTCATTCGTCAACGGCAGTGCTGAATAAGCGCCGGAAAAATGTCGGTGCGAGAGCGTTCGCGTCGCCGGCGGGAGGGAAAATTCTCGCGCGTCGACGTGCGATATTCGTGCGTGATCGATGCAGCAAATTGGCGCTTGAAGAGCATGACACCCGTCTTCGTCGGCGCGCTGCTGCGCAGCGATTGGATTAATCTGTGGTGCGGTGAAGCGCTGACGACCTGCAAATCGATCGTCGTTCATGGCGCGCCGATCTGCAAATGTCGGGACCGGATTCGACAGACGACACTCGATTCCGCTGTTCATCGGACGACGAAACAGAATTGCCTTCATTGTCGCCGAGAGCGGCGGGATCGACATTGGCGCCGCTGTGGGAATCTCTGTGCACCGAACTCCCTTGGGCGTCGCCGCAGGCCGGTCTATGTCCGCGATGCCCGCCGCTCCGCGGACGTCGAGCGCGCCGGACTGAGGAAGCGCCGCAGCATCGGATTGTCGTTTCCCGGAAGCCACACGGCGCAGAACGACAGATGGTCGTTCTCTCCTTGTATCGGTCGAAGAACGACGCCGGGATATCCGATTCGAGCGCTCGCATCGCTCGCGAGACCGAGGCCGAAATGCAGAGCGACGAACCGCACGACAGCATCTCGAGATATGTCATGGGCTTCGACAGAAATTCGTCCGCCGCCTTCCGCGATGCGATCACTCACCAGTCTATCGAGCTCGAGAGTGGTCGCGTCGCGCCCCTGGATGAAATGCTCGTCCGCGAGGAATTCCCATTCGATAACGTCGCAGCCCGAGAGCGGATGCGTCTCTGGAAATGCAGCGTAGATGCTTCCGGTCCAAAGCAATTCCGTATTGCATTCCGCCGCCGCGGCTCCGTCGAGGCAAAAAGTCACGTCGACGCGCCGCTGAAAAAGCATCGCGAGTTGTTCCTTCGAAGAACCTTCCAAAGCTCGATCGCGACGTCTGGATGACCGCCACGATAGAGCTCCAGCAGCTTGTCCAAATATCCGGGAACATGGGAAGGAAGAAATCCTATGCCGAGCACGCCGTCGACGCCACGTCCCATGATTCTGGCGTTGCTCACCGCGCGATCGATTTTGGCGAAGGCTATGCGCGTTCGATTGAGAAACCTCCGTCCGGCGACCGTGAGGCGATGCCGTTCGAATGGCGTTCGAAAAGCGATACGCCGAGTTCGTCCTCCAGCGAGCGAACGCGACGGCTGACGGCCGATTGGCGCGTGCCCAAGGCTTCAGCCGCCCCGCTGAAACTGCCGTGATCGGCGACGGTGAGCGCCTGAGAAATGGACAGAAAATCGACGATTTTCACCCCCGAAAATTCGAAAACTCATCCACGGATCGCCATGAGGATTGCCATGGCGTCGGCGAAGCAGCTGGGCTCCGCTGTGCGAAGCCAGCGACGAGAAGAAATCCGCATGTCGGCCGATTTTGCTCAATCGATATGGCTTTGCGCGCGACGGCGTCTATAAGACGCGACGGTGCGCGCGATAGGATGCCTTCGGTCGAAGGAAAGCTCCGTTATCGGCGTCTCCAGGAGCGACGGCTAGCTCCGAAAGGCCACTCGCCTCGACGCCAGAAGCGACTGTCGAGGAAGTTCGATTCCGCTCATCACAGAGCCCCCATGTCAGAATTTCACTTTGACCGTCCCGTTGAACGTTGGCGGCGCGTCATAGTAAGCGGCCTGTCCTTGATGACGTCGTCGTAGATGTCATAAGTACGCCGCAGCGCGACAAACTTCGATCCTCACATCGGGTACCTTATGCGCCCCCAGGCAATCTGAATTTAAAACTCGAGATTAATCAACAAGAACCCGCGTCACGCGACAGGCACCTTCGCTTCGCACGACTCGATTCACGTAGTCGCGCGTCTTGTTACTGCCAGACCGAGCCACCGGCTCGCGCCGGGCGCAAAGCGACGGATCGCCGACTCCACCATTAGGACCAGGACGAGAGAAACGCCGAGCGTCGGCAAGAATATGCCCAGCGCCACGACGAGACCAACGACGACGGCCGCGAGCCGCGGCGCCTGCGCCAGGGCCGGTGGCGCGCCGAGCGTCCCGTGTGGGCCGCGGCGCCACCACATGAGCGTCGAGGTGATGACCAGCGCGAGATAGCCGATCGCCGTCACGAGCCCGAGCAATTGATTGAACCAGCCGAAAAGCTGGCCTTCGTGCGCGGCGATGCCGATCTTTATGATCCGATCCGTGAGAAGAAGGTCTTCGAAGCGTTCATGTCGCACTTTCTCCAGGCTTTTCGGATCGAATTCCAGCGTCTCCCGCAGCGGCCGGTTCTGCGCGAACGAGACCACGATCCAATTAGGCGCCGTCGCCGACGGCGGTTTGATGAAGACAGGTTCGGCGAGCGCGAGCGGCGCGATCCGCGTGGCGAGTTCGTCGAAGCCGGTCAGCCTGCCCGGCTCCACGCTGCCCGGAGCATGGCCCGCGTGCCCGGCATGTTCGCCCATCGCTGGCGGCGCGTTGCCGAATGCCTCCAATCTCTGCGCTTGCGCGCTCGCCGGACCAGTCGTCCAGTCCTGTTTGACGATACCCACTTGCCCGATGCTGCGAACAAATTTGAGGCTCTCCCCCCAGACCTTGGTCCAGGGCAACGCCGAAATCAGGAAAAAAAGCGCCAATATCGATAGCCAAAAGCCTGTGACGGCATGCAGATCACGAAGGAACACGCGCCCACCGGCCAGCCGTGGATAGAGAATGCCGGCGAGGCCGCGTCCGCGCGGCCACCACAGATAGAGGCCTGTGACGACCATCACGATAGCCCATGCGCCCGCGAGCTCGACCGCGACGGCGCCCGCCTCGCCCATGAGCAAGCTGCCGTGAAGCTCGCCCATGAAGTTCGAGAAGCGGCTCCTCTCATCTCCGGTCTCCAGGATTTCTAGCGTGTCCGGACGAACCAGCACGCGCAATTCCCGCCCGTCCCCGGTCATGAGAAGCACACGCGCCGCGTCCGCAGGGTCATCACGGAACTGCAGCGCCTCGAGGCGCGCGCTGGGATTGGCCGTCAGCGCCGCCGCGACCTGCTCGTCGAGCGCCCGAGGCGCGCTGGAAAGGGTGAGATGGTCGAATTGGCGATCGAGATAGATGTCGATCTGCGGCTTGAAGAGGTAGACGGCGCCCGAAATGCTCAACACGACGATGAACGGCAGACAGAATAGGCCGGCATAAAAATGCCAACGCCAGACGGTGCGATAGGCGCGTCCGAAATTGGCCGCTGAATCGAGGCCCTCTATAGGGCGAATGATTACGCTCATGGTCCTTCCTCCTCGGCTGGAGCCGGGTAATGCGTGTCTGAAGCAATCGTAGAGACGGGGCAACCGGCAAGTGCGCGCGGCTCACCCCGTCTGCCGCTTATGTTATCGAGCGGGCCTGTCGATCCGGTCCGCTTCGACGCATGACCACCATGGTCGTCAGAACACCACCCGCGCGGAGCCCATGAACCGCCTCGGCGTGCCGTAAACGAGGTTGTTAAATCCGTCGGTGTTCGCGAAATATGTCCTGTCAAAGAGATTATCGACGTTGAGTTGGAGTTTGACCTTGGATGGTCCCCACGCCCATTCATAGCTGGCCATGGCGTTCACGACGGTGAAGCCGGGCGCCTGGAAGGTGTTCGCGAGGTCGCCTTCTCGGCTGCCGCGGCTGATTACGCCGGCTCCGAATTTCAACCCGCGCCAATCGCTGTCCTGAATTTCATATGTCGTCCAGAAGCTGCCGCCGACGCGCGGCACGCCGAAGAAGCGCTTGCCCTGATTGCCAATCGGATTGCCCATTGTGTCGACCGTATCCTTGGTGATGACCGCATCGGTGAAGGCGAGACCTCCGATAATGCGCCATCCGGGAAGGACCTCGCCCGCCACATCCAGCTCGACGCCGCGACTGCGGACCTCTCCTGTCACGTCCTTCAATAGCGGGTTTATTGGGTTTTGCGTGGCGACATTCTGCTTGGTAAGATTGAAATAGGCGAAGCTCGCAGTGAGCCGCTGGTCGAACAGCTCCGTTTTCACTCCGGCTTCCCATTGCTCGGCCGTCTCGGGCTTCAGGGACTGCGGAACAGCCCCGGCCTGCCACAACACGCCATTGGGCAGCCCGAAATTCTCGACATAGCTGCCGTAGAAGGAAAGTTCCGGGATTGGTCGCCACAAGAGGCCGAAGCGGGGATTCACCGCGCTATCGTGACTGGGCGTAATTTTTGGAGCGGAACCATCTTCCGTTATGACAGAGGTGGGATTTCTCGCGTCGTCGTAACGAAATCCAGCGAGAACGTGAAACCCGTGGGGGAGTTCGATCTGATCCTGGAGAAAAAGCCCGTACCACTCCGGGCGAGTAAAAAAGTGAACCGCTGGCGAGAGCGGAGTGAACAGGCCCTGTTGAAGACCTGAAAAAATATTGATGGACGTCCCTCTCGCCAAGCCAGTGTAGGTTTCGTGAGGCGCTTGATTGACGTAATCGGCGCCGAGAAGTAGCGTGTGTTTCAATTCCCACGTCGTGAAATGCCCGGTGAGGTCTGCCGAAGCCTGATAGAGCGTATCGCGGAAACGTTCGAGTATGACGCCTCGCGAAAGAACGCCGTCGGCGTTGGCCGCGCCGAACGGAAAATTTCCGAAGGAATCGCCGTTGAGGAAGTTGGCGGAGAAACGCTGACGTAACGTCCAATTCTCATTGAAAGCGTGCGAGAATTTGTAACCGACGAGGACATTTTCGACGGTTGCATAAGGACTGTCGTAGAGGTTCGTCGAGCGCGGCAGCGATGGGAGCGAACGCGACTTGCCGAAGACCGGAACTCCATTGACGAACGGGTCGTAACTATTCAAATAGTGCATCTTAAAGGTGATTTGTGTCGACGGGTCTATATCCCACCGCAGCACGGGGGCGAGAAAAACGCGTTCATTGTCAGTGTGATCGACAAACGAGCCGGCGTTTTCATAGGCCATGTTGAAACGATAGGAGAGCCCGGAGCCCTCGCCCACGGGACCGCCGGCGTCGAGGGTGGTGCGGTAGAAATCGAACGAGCCGATTTGCTGCTCCAGAGCAAAAAAGGGCTGCGCCAGCGGTTCTTTGGTCACAAGATTGACGAGGGCGCCGGGCTCGACGCGTCCGTAGAGGATCGACGCGGGTCCCTTGAGCACTTCGACGTGATCGACATCGGCGAGGTCGTTGGACGAGGTGCTAGTGACGAAGCTTTTCGGCTGGAGCACGCCGTCGCGATAGATCCTGTCCACCTTGAAGCCGCGTACGACGAAGTTGTCGGCGGAGGCGCCGAAATTCGCCCCCGTCGGCAACGTAAAGACGCCGCTCACATTCTCCAGCGCCTTGTCGAGGCGCACCGTCTGCTGATCCTGCAGAACCTGATGCGGCACGACCTGGATCGAAATCGGCGTCTCCATGATCGGCGTGTCGGTTTTCGTCGCCGTCGTAGCGTTGGGTCGGCTATAGGCCTTGGCGTCTTGCGCCCCAACCGCGCTTCCGTGTCCGCCTTGGGCGGTTGGAGTCGCCGCCAAAATGTCGATGGTCGGCAAGGCTTCCTGCGCAACTGCGGTGGAAGAGGCGAGAATAAGCACCAATGCGCCAGCGGAAACGCCGCGCAATAAAGTCGAACGGAACATGACAGAGCTCTCCTGAAACGGCTTCTCACGCCGCTGAGACCAAACGAAATGATTTGCGGCTTCCGAGATGCAGCCGCGTTCAGTCGGTCAGGAGAAGGCAGGCGGCGCGCGCGAAGACCAGGAACTGGTCCAGCCGGCTATGATCGGGCGAGCCGCGCATAAAGAATGGCGGGCTGTCGCGACGATCGCCCTCGGCGGCGGATGATGGCGCCAGTCGTGTGGCGGAGCGGCGAACGTGTCGCCGACGTGATCACGCTGCGCACAGAGCACGCAACATTGCGCATTGTCGTCCCCACGGAACGGCCCATGGCGATCCGAGCCCGGCGCACAGGTCCGCGCCGCCGAAATGAGCGCCGAGGAGGTCGACGGCCGGTCGCGAAATGGTCGATGGTCGACGGAGGCGACGCCCTGCAGGACGACGAATAGACCCACCAGACACGCGATCGCCCCGCGGACGGCCGAGCGCCATTCCCGGCTACAGCTCTGTTCAAGCTGTGTCATTGGGCGGCATTCCGACCGAAGGTGTCATCGACCGACATAGGATTCTTATCACACACAGGCGAACCGTTTGTCTTTGTGCTGCAATTCTAACCGGGAAAGGTCATGTGAACCTCATCGCTCGAGGGGGCGAGACAAAAAAAGGCGCAGCGTCCGCTGCGAACGCTCGTCTCGGCCTATTGCCAAGAACCCACCTTTGGTTATGAATCGCCGAGCGACGGGTTTTTGGACGGGAGACGCCGAGCGCAGGACCAACTGGGAGCGGCGCCCGTGCGGATTCTGTTGGTCGAGGATTATGCGGAACTCGGGGGCGAGATCGCCTGTCGAATTGTTCGGGCGGGCTTCGCGGTCGATCAGGTCGGCTCCATCGAAAGCGCGTCGACGGCTCTCGACGCCGGTGCCTACGCCGTGACCCTGTTGGATCGCAGATTGCCGGACGGCGATGG
Organism: Methylosinus sp. DMC45; assembly: GCF_056313885.1. Lineage (NCBI taxonomy): Bacteria > Pseudomonadati > Pseudomonadota > Alphaproteobacteria > Hyphomicrobiales > Methylocystaceae > Methylosinus > Methylosinus sp. DMC45. Next base: position 11,949 of record NZ_JBQUZK010000014.1, on the reverse strand, counting down.
ACTCTCCCTGATTTCGCAGATCCGGAAGCGACAGCCGATGAGCCGCATCCTCGTATTGACCGCGCTCGATTCCGTCGACGACAAGATCGAAGGACTGGACGCGGGCGCAGACGATTATCTGACCAAGCCCTTCAACCTCGACGAGATGATGGCGCGCATCCGCGCAAGCCTGCGACGGCCCGGAGGTGACCCCACGCCGCCGATAGTCGTCGGAGCGCTCTCCTACGACCTCGACGCGCGGGCGGTGTCGATCGGCGGTCGGCCGGTATTGTTTTTACGCCGAGAGCTCGCTCTCCTAGAGGCTCTTTTGCGGCGCGTGAATTGTGTCGTTCCGAGAGAGAGGCTGTTGAACGGCGTCTACGGATTCGACGCAGAGGTCCACGAGCATGCATTGACCGCGCTCGTGTCGCGTGTTCGAACCCGCCTGGTCGAGCTTGACGCCGGCGTCGAGATTCACTCGGCGCGCGGCCTAGGCTACCTCATCGCCAAAGCGAAATCCCGACCGCCGAAATAGGATGGTGCGTTCTCTCGCCAATCGTGTCGTTGCCTATCTGATCGTGTCGCAATTCGTCGCGTTCGCGGCCGGCTGGCTGGTCACTCTCGCCCTCGGCTTCGCTGGCTTCGGACTCTTCGAAGGAATCGGCAGGACGGTCGATGAGCTCGCCTCCACGCGGATGATCGGGCTCGTCCTGGCGTCACTGAAGCGCGACGACGACGGCGCTCTGCGCCTTGAGCCGATACCCGAGCTTCGCGCCGAGGCGCGCGACACCCCGCGCTTGAAATTCGCGGTTTTCGACACGGCTCGAAACGTCGCAGCGGCCGGCTCATCGCCGGAATTGATCGCGGCGTTGACCGGCACGGTCAAAGTCAATCCGACGCATACGCACTTCGTTCTTCCCGGCGACCCGATAGAGTCTCCGCAGGGGCTGGTCGAGCCCGTGCGCACACCGTTCGGACGGCTGCACGTAGCGGTTTATGCGATGAAATTCATCTCGCAGGACCTGCTCTATGCGATTTATGAGGACTTCCGGCATCTGGCCGGCTTTTTCCTCGTGACGGCCCTTGTCTCGGCCGTCGCCGCGGTGTTCGCCGTGCGCCGCGGGCTGAAGCCGCTGCGCGCCGTCGCCGATGGAGCGGCGTGCATAGACATGAACATGTTGCATCAGCGGCTGCCAGTCGGCGAAGTTCCGGCGGAGGTCGCTCCGTTGGTCAACGGCATGAACGTCGCCCTGGAGCGGCTCGCCGCCGGCGCGGCTCGGATGCGCCGTTACACGGCCAACGCCGCGCATGAACTGCGCACTCCTATCGCAATCTTGCGCGCGAGACTGGACAATCTGGAGGAAATTCCCGCCAAAGGCGCTCTGTTGAGTGACGCGAGCCGGCTACAGACCATCATCGAACAGATGCTCGTCGCCGCGCGTTTGACGGAGGGACAGGTCGCGATCGATCAGGAAGTCGACCTTGCGGCATCGATCCGGGAGGTCGTTTTTCTCTACTTGCCGCTTGCCATCGAATGCGACCGAACAATCTATTTCGAAGCCTACGCGCCTCGAAACGTTGCACGCGGCAATCGCAGGGCGATCGAAGCGGTCGTCGCCAATCTCATCGATAACGCGCTACGCGCGGAACCGTCAGGCGGCGCCGTGGTCGTTCACGTCGGACCAGGAGCGACGGTCGCCGTGATCGATCACGGCCAGGGCGTTGCCCAGACGGAACGCGAGATGATTTTCGAGACTTTCTGGCGCAAGAGCGAAGCAACACCCGGCACGGGGCTGGGCTTGGCCATCGCCAAGGAGCTGATGGACGAGATGTGCGGGAAAATTTGCGTCGAGGAAACGCCGGGTGGCGGCGCGACATTTAAATTGATATTTCCCGAGCTGACGAATATCCATGAGAGCTCGCAGCCGTGCCTTTGAAGAATCACGTATCTACTTCAATAACATAAGTGTTCACACATTTGTCTCGACCGGCGCGCCGGTCGAGACAAAACTTTGAACACCTATATGATTGAGAAGTTGCGTTGTAATCTTTTCGCCTTAAGGTGCCATCGCCTGCCAGTCAATCCCTCGTGTCATAGGCGAAGCTCTTGATCAGGCGGCCGCTCTCATCGATCGAGACGATGTGGCTTGCGCCATCATAGCCGTTCCGGTCGTGGAGAAGATGGCCGTGACGCCCGTCCTGGTCATAGCAGCGGACATGGAATCCGCCGATGGCGGCGTCGCGCCAGTAGGCGACGACTCCGAAGGAGCGGAGAATTTATTCAGTGCGTATCATGTCGCCATAATCCACACTTTGACGGCATGCTTCGGCCCATGCACGTTCGCGGCCGGATTGGTCGGCACGATCTCGCCAGTGACGAGTCAGTCGAACAACATCCGGATGGCGGCGAGGTTCTGCTTCGCGGTTGGTGTGCTGTGCGAGCGCGTGAGCAATTCGACATAGGCGCCGACATGCAGGGGCTCGATATCGACGATCGACGCGAGGCCGCGAGGCTCGCATCAGGCGAGGAAATCGCCGATCGCGCGGGCATAGGCGCGCCATGTGTGCGCATTACGAATGTTGGCGACCAAGAATTCGAAAAATCTCGCGCTCGCCTTCTGGCCTCCGGCCACGACGAGGGCCGGCAGGCCTGGGGCAAAGACAGCCGCCGGACCTCCTATCCATTCAAGAGGCGCTGGAGATGGGGTCACGCCGCAGAGCCCTCCGGAAGGGGAGCGCGCGACAAGCACCACCCCTCGCCATGCAGCCAGCATGTTTCGTCTTCTGCGTGGGCGTCGCACCGCAGGGATTTGACGCCCGCTCCTCGGTCACGTGCGATCGCCGCAGTGAGGCGCGCGCTGATTTCGGGGTCACGCGCGCCGCTGAATTCGTAAAACGCCGCGCCGCAGAGGAATCGCGCCGACAACTCCTGCTCACCGAGTCGTTGTATGAGCAACATGCCTCCGGGCCCTTGCGTCGGCGTCATCGGAAACAGAAGGCGGCCTCCTACCTTCAACGCTGCGAGCCACCCAGGAAGAGGATGCGTGGCGCCGGCGCTGGCGACGATCACATCAGCCGGCGTCAGGAACGCTTTCGCGCCGTCCGCGTGCTCCACGGCGACCTGATCATAGCCCGACAGCGCCCAACGGGCCTTTGCGGCGATCTCTTGGTGAATGTCGAGCGCTGTGATCCGCCCCCGCGGTCCGACCAATTCGGCGAGAATTGCCGTGTAATAACCGGCGCCACAGCCGAGATGGATGACGCTTTCGTTGGGAGCGATGTCGAGCCGATCGAGCAGAAAGGCCCACAGCGCCGGTCGGCCATTGTTCAACCCGAGGCTTTCGTCGAGCGCGATGAGCACATCGTGATAGACGTGGCGTGGGTCTGCGTCGGCCGTCGTCCAATAGCCCGCTGCAAAGTCCCAGTCGCTTCTGACGCGCCAAGGTCCGGGGCCGAGGAAGCGCTCCCGCGGCACCGAGGCGAAGGCGGCGAGAAGCGTAGGCGATCGCATATGCGTCGTGAAAAGCAATTCCTCCGCATAGGCGCGGCGGGCGGCGGCAATGGCGTCGTTCATGAGGCTCAGATCCAAATATAAGATAAAGGATATTATCATATATATTCCCACGCCGGAAACGTCGGGGTCGAGCCGATCGAACCGCGCCGCCAGGCGCTTCTCGTCGATCCGGCTCTCGGACGCCGCGACGCGGCCGATCGAAGGAGCGTGCAAATATTCCCGGCCGACGCTCTGGCGTTCGATCGAGCGTCATAGTAGCGTGATCGACACTACGTATTGTTCTGCCTTCGGCCGAAACATCCGATATTTCAAGGCGAGGATTGGAGAATGCACCCGAGAATTTTGGCGGCAACTATGGCGTTCGGCGGCGCTTTCTTCCTGAACTCCCAGACGGCGAATGCGGCCTGCGCCTTGCCTTACCAGATCACGAATGGGCAGATCGCCGACGCTTCGCCGATCATGGCCAACTTCAGCGCGTTGGTGAGCTGTCTCTCCGCGGCGGCTCCGGCGGGTTCGCTCAACGCTCTGCAACTCAATGCCGGCGCTGGCGTGTTCGGTGCGGTCGGGCCACTCGGCAACGGTCAGCTCGTTATCGGAGCGACGGGCGGCGCGCCGCAACCGGCCACTTTGACGCCGGGGCCGGGGATCTCGATCGCCAATGGTCCTGGCTCGATCACTATATCGACGGTCAGCGGGGCCGGAACAGCCGCCAACCGCAACATCACCGTCAATGCTCCGACCTCGTCTCAGTTCGCGGACACCTCCGTGTATGGCCGAGGTTCGTCGAGCGCACCCCTGACGTATATCGATGATCCGGCCAACGGCTTCATATTGTCCGATACGACGAGCGACACGGTTGGTTTCAAATCGTTCCTTCGCCCAATTCCTGGAGCGCCCTCGACATTTTCGTTCGCCGCGCGCCTGCGAGGCGCCGGAATTACGTCGAACGGCGGCTATGGTCTGATTTTCGCCGACGCGTCGGGCAAAGCGATGATGTTCGGGACATTGGCTCAGAACGGTAGCGCGTGGAGTTTTTATACGCCGTCCTGGAACGGCGGTTGGACCGACGGAAACTATGGCTCCCCTCTCAATCAATCCGACTGGTTCAAGCTCGCCTTCGACGCGTCTGGCAATGTGCTCTACTACGCGAGCACAGACGGGACGCATTGGAAGCTCCTCTATACCATCAGCCTGTCCAGCAGGGGCGTCGGCGCAATCGTAAGATACGGTTTCACCATATGGCAATATGGCGGCGGTGGTTCGCCTCTTCTACAAGTGCCGTGGTTCTACTCCGACGAGTTTCCCGCGCCGTCCGTCGCTCCCATCCTTTAGAGCTATCGTAGGGCTCGCTCGATGAGACATCCTTCCGAACTCCCGGTCGTCAGCGCCGCGACGTCGCTGAGTGCATTCGCCGGACGCGCACTGTCTGCACACGGACTCCTCGCCGCCGTACGGCGCTGGGGATCGGTTTGCCTTTTTCTCGCAGCTGGCGCGAACAGCGCCGCCGCCGCGAACAGCTATTCCTACGATCGCGTAGGTCGGTTGACTTCCGCGCTCTACGAGAACGGCCTTTGCGTCGTCTACTCCTACGACGCGAACGGGAATCGCACGGCGATCACATCGACCTCTGTTCCTCCTGGAACGCCGACGTGGGGGGCAGCCACATTCGGTTGCTTCGTTTGGACGCCGTAAAGGGCGTCATGGTCATGAGACCTATACAAACACGACATTCGAAGACGCAGTTCTTTGAAGTCGAAGACGGGTCGTGTTTCGATCGACGCCTGCGGAATTGACGTTGAGCAGAGGGATCGTAATGAAAGCGCGCATTCGGCCAATTTGTTTCGCCCTCGCCGCGAGCGTTCTCGCATCATTGCTCTCCGGGTTTTCCTGTCAGGCGGCGCCAGCGCACACGAGCCTGCCTTCCGATCCTCGTGAGATCGAGATGCTCATCGGACAGGCTCATCTCACCGAGGCTCTGACGCGGACCGCGCCCACGTCGGTCGCGGAAGATATCGCCCTGGCTCGCGCGCTCGCAGCCTATGAGAACAGGAGCGAGCCGGACGACCTGGGCGCGCTGACGAGCTTTGTCGCCGAACATCCGAGTTCCGGCTGGTCGACTGCGGTGCTGACGAACCTTGGGCATTCGTATCTCCACTATGGATTTTTTTCTCGCGCCATTGAAGCGTGGCGCAGCGCCTGGAATTCGGGAAAAGGCGCGACCGAGCCACAGGCCAAAGCGCTCGTCGACGGCGCCGTCGCCGAGCTCGCTCGGCTCTATGCTTCATTGGGGAAAATGGATGAAGTCGGCGCGGTGCTCAAAGAAATCGACACCCGCCCCATCACGGGCTCCGCGACCGAGGCGTTACAGACGGCGCGCGATATTCTGACGCTGTCGGAAAAAGACCCCCGCCATCTCTTCAACTGTGGCCCGACCGCCCTCAAGGCGCTGGCGACGTCCCTGGGCGCGTCGCCAGAGCAGGTCGACTTTCTTCAGTGGTATCGCGCTCGGCCGGGGGGAACGAGCCTCGAAGAGCTCGGCCAGCTCGCAGACCGCGCCAAATTTCCATTCAAGCTGATTTTCCGCAAGCCGGGCGAAGCGACGCCGAGAGCGGCGGTCGTGCACTGGAAGGTCGGGCACTTCGCAGCGGTCGTCGGCGAGAACGCGGGACGTTTCCACGTGATCGATCCCGTCTTTCCCGGACGTTCGGTTTGGGTGACGCAGGCGGCTCTCGATGCGGAGACGAGCGGCTATTACCTCATCCCGGCGAATGCGACGGCCGATAATTGGCGGCCCGTCGACAATCGCGAAGCGAGCTACATTTGGGGAAAAGGGCCGACGAACGGCACCACGCCTGGAGATGCCGGCGACCCGCCCGCCGACGACGGCGGCTGCTCGAAAGGCATGTGCCGTTACAACATCAAGGAATCGGCTGTCAGCCTGACGCTTGCGGACATGCCAGTCGGTTATTCCCCTCCGATCGGTCCAGCGCCGCAAACGACTATCTCGTACAACCAGCGCGAGGACAGCCAGCCTCAGACCTTCAACTTCTACAATCTCGGGGCAAAATGGTCGCTGAATTGGCTCACCTACATGACCGACGACCCGACCAATCCGGGCGCGAATGTGTCCCGCTTTCTCGCCGGCGGCGGAGCATACTATTACTCAGGCTATAATAGCAGCACCGGCCAGTTCACGGCGCAATATGTCGACGGCTCGATTCTCACGCTCGACTCCCAGAACCCCATTCGATATCGCCGCCTGCTCTCGGACGGAAGCGTCGAAGTTTATGCGCAGTCGGACGGCGCCACCGGATATCCGCGGCGAGTCTTTCTGAGCCAGATCGTCGATCCGCAAGGAAATGCTCTCGTTCTCAACTATGACAGTCAGCGGCGGCTCGTTTCTTTGACGGACGCGACGGGGAGACAAACGACGTTCAGCTATGAATTGCCGTTCTCCCCGCTGCGGCTCACAAAAATTACCGACCCATTTGGCCGCAACGCGGTGTTGAGCTACGATTCGTCTGGGCGTTTGTCGTCGATCACCGACGTCATCGGGCTGACGTCGAGCTTCACTTACGATTCCAACTCGCTCGTGAATTCGATGACGACGCCCTACGGGACGACCAATTTCTCTTATACGGCGCCCGGCACGAGCGGTCCTCCGCGTTTCCTCCAGATCTCCGATCCGCTCGGCTACAACGAGCGTGAAGAATGGCTCGAGCCTGCGCCTATCTCCGGCAGCGAACCCGCGGCGGCGGTTCCACAAGGAATGCCGGTCACGCCTGTCAACCAATATCTCGAATATCGCAACAGCTTCCATTGGGACAAGAACGAGTACGTCTCGGCTGGCTGCACACCGACGGGCGGCTGCGACTACACGAAGGCCAGAGTCCGTCACTTCACCCATGCCCCGAATTCGAGCCTGAAGGCGACGACCATCGAAAGCGTGAAAGAGCCGCTCGAAAACCGCGTGTGGTTTTCCTATCCGGGGCAGTCGAGCAGCATCTTCTCCGGATCCTTCAATAAGCCTATAGTCATCGGTCGCGTTCTCGACGATGGCTCGACGCAGCTCACACAAAGAGCATACGATTCGTCCGCCTTTTTCAATCTGACGCAAGAGATCGATCCGGTCGGCCGCATCACTCGATACATCTACGCGGCGAACCAGATCGACTTGCTCTCGATCGCGCAGAGCACAGCCAAGGGCGTGCTTACGCCGATCACACAATTCACCTACAACGACAAGCATCGCCCACTGATCTACACGGACGCCGCCGGCCAGATCACTTTCTACACATACAACGCCGCCGGTCAGCTGACCTCCGCGACGAACCCGCTGAAGGAGACGGCGACTTATCAATACGATTCGGCCGCCAATCTGACGACGATCATCAACGCGAACGGCGCCACGGCGGCGAGCTTCACCTACGACGCCTATGCGCGCGTGAGGACCTACTCTGACTCCGAAGGATGGACCGCGACCTACGATTATGACGCGGCCGATCGCGTGACCAAGATCACCTATCCGGATGGAACGACGGACCTCTATGTCTACGACAAGCTCGACCTCGCCTCCTTTCAGGATCGCGAAGGCCGGCTTTGGGCCTACACGCACGACGCCAATCGACGCCTCACGAAAATCGTCGATCCGCTCGGCGAGCAGACGCTGCTCGGCTACAATGGCGCCGGCACTCTCACCAGCCTGACCGACGCGAAAGGCAATGTCACGAGCTGGGGATATGACGTCCGCAATCGGCTCACGTCCAAGCAATATGCCGACAGCAGCGCGGTTTCCTACGGCTATGAGACGACGACGAGCCGATTGAAGTCGGTGACCGATGCGCTCGGCCAGATCAAGCAATACGCCTATGCGAAGGACGATCGCCTCACAGGCGTCTCCTATTCGAACGCCGTGAATCCGACGCCGAACGTCGCCTTTTCCTACGACCCCTATCTTCCGCGGATCGCGTCCATGACGGACGGCAATGGCGCGACGCAATATAGCTATGTCGGCAGCTTCTCCTTCGGAGCCTTGCGGCTGCAACAGGAATGTTTCGTTCCGACTGGCGCACCGAGCTGCGCCTATCAGGTCAATTACGCCTATGACGCGCTCGAACGAAGGAGCTCGCGAACCGTATCCGGCTCAGGAGCCGAGACCTTCCAATATGACGCCATCGGGCGGCTGACCGGCCATGCGAGCGACCTCGGCTCCTTCGCGCTGAGCTATCTCGGCCAAACGGGCCAGATCACCCAGCGCGGCCTTCTACCCGTCGGTTCGACGCTCTCGACTAGCTGGAGCTATCTCCCCAACTCCGGAGACAGGCGTCTCGCAGGCATCAGCAATGTCGGGCTGTCGGCGAGTCAATTCTCGAATTTTCAGTTCAGGACGACGCCGGAGAACTTCATCACCTCGATCACGGAGACGAGCGACGCCACCGACGTCTATCCGCCATCGACGAACCAATTGGCGAGCTACAACAACCTCAACCAGCTAACGAATCTCTCGGGGCAGTCGCTGAGCTACGACGCCAACGGCAATCTGCTCTCGGACGGGCAGCGCAACTACAGCTGGGATGCGGAGAGCCGGCTGGTAGGTATCGCCTATCCCGGACAGCCGGGGAAGGCGACGGCCTTCACCTATGACGGTTTCGGGAGACGGACGGCAATTAGCAACACGCCGTCGGGAGGAGGCACCGCGGTCACGACCGGCTATGTCTGGTGCGGCACGCAAATCTGTCAGGCCCGGAATGCGAGCAATGCGCCGACGAGGGCGTATTACGTGGAAGGAGAATTCGTTTTCGGAACGCCCGCCCAGAGCTATTACTACGGCGTCGATCAACTGGGATCGGTGCGGCGGGACTTCGCCTCGACCACGAGCGCGCCTGCATTTAGCTACGACCCTTATGGTAACGCCCTACAGAGCATGACGCCGGTCACGGACTTTGCCTATGCCGGGCTGCAGAACCACCCTGCGAGCGGGCTCTATCTCGCCGCCTTTCGCGCATATGATCCCGTCGCCGGGCGTTGGCTCAGCCGTGATCCGATCGGCGACGTAGGAGGTGTGAATCTCTATGCATACGTTGAAGGAAACCCGACCGGGTATTTTGATCCATTTGGCCTGACCGTGGCAGGAGCCCTTCGCGGGATGAGCTGGGGTGGGTCCATTGGGGCAGTCATAGGCGAAGTCCTTGACCCCGCCGGAGGAGGTGTGCCCGGGTACTGGCTTGGCGCGACCGCCGGTGCAATCGTTGGCGATTGGTTATCTGGGCCGGACCGTGACTATCCAAGTGCAAATGCTGCTTTCCGTGGGGCAAAAAGAGATGCCGGGATCCCCATGTGCCAGCAACCTGATAGCCAAGGTCCAAATAAAGATCGAAATGGAAATCCGCAGCCTGGGCGGCAATATGAATTCGGAAAGACGACAATCGCCAACGATGCTGCAGGACACAATTATACGGATAATCCGACACAGAACAGAGGCCCACATTTCAACATACGTGGACAGGGTGGTCACTATGGCTACTAAGCGACTTGTAAACGTCTGTGACCTTCGGAGTGATAATGACTTCTTTATTGCAGACAGCCTTCCTTGCTGTTTAAGCGCGGTTGGATATATTGATGACAACTGGTCAAACAAAGCAAATATCGCCGATGAGGCTCTTAATGATATAGCAACTCAAGTGGCGACAGCTTATCCAAATTGGCGCCATGTGCTTTTCGTGCATAGTGGGTGGCTAGAAGACAGCAAAGTCACTAGATACAAAAAGCTATGGAAACGCATGTCTGATGCAGGCATTACTCTGCCGAATGGCACACGTTCTAAAGAGATTATGCGCATCCGATCGCACGAAATACTATTCAGTGGGTTTATTGAGGTCGAAAATATAGATAATTATATATTTTCTAAGCTGCTATTGGATAATAATAATTTTTTTCTGATGTTCTGTGATATTAACGAAATTGACAATATTTACAAAAAATTTTCTGAATCAGACGTTGTCGACCCTCGTATGGGACTGCTGAGCGAAAATGATTGGTTAGTTAATGTTCTGTGTAGTATGAAAGCAAGCGTTTATCGACCATATGCCTGGGTTGATGAGCGGTATTCCGGGCTTATATACATATATAACTCAGATAATTTAATTTATCCATGCACAAATACATGATATTGTCAGGCTGTTCGTAAACTGCAGGCCGAAACGAGCATCCTCTTCGAGCCGATCAGCGCCCGATACGAGCGGCGCTCGCTGCTCATCACGGCAAATCAGCCCTTCGGTAAATGGGGAAAAACCTTCCCAGACCAAGCCATGACGCTCGCCGCGGTCGACAGGCTCGTCCATCATGCGACGATCTTCGAGGTGAACGTCGACAGCTATCGACGTAAAGCCGCGCTCAAAAAAAGCCGCTTGTCCAGGCCGGCCCTCGGCGCGCGCGACAATCAAAACCTCGTCTTGATTGTCGCTCTGCGTCAATCAAGACGAACGTCACCAAAAATCCGCTTGCCTTATCGTCGCTCCGCGACAATCATCTCGTCACCGCGACCGAAAAATCTCATCCAGATTGCCGCGCTCTTCTCATCCGGATTGCCGCGCCATAGCCAAAACCGTGAGAGCCAAAGCCGAAAGTGAAGTCATCGAGATCGGCGCCCCGCCGATTATCGAAACGGCCGTGTTCGACAAGGCCCAGGCGAGCCTGAAAGCCCGAGACCCGCGCGTCCTGCCGCCCCGAGTCGTCACCGGCCCCATTCTCCTTACCGGCCTCGCCGTCTGCGCTGCTTGCGGCGGCGCGATGACGCTGCGCACCAGGACCTCGAAGCGCGGCAAAGTGCATCGCTATTACAGCTGCTCCACGGCGGCCCGTGTCGGCAAGACCGGCTGCAAGGGGCGCTCGATCCCGATGGACCGGCTCGACGGGCTGGTCACGACCCATATTGCCGACCGACTATTCGTCCCGAATCGGCCGGCCGGTATCTTGACCTCCCTGGTCCAGAAGCGCGCCGCCGGCGACGACGAGGTCCGCAGTCGGGTGGAAGCCCTCCAATCGGAAATCGCCCCGCGTTGGAGCGGATCAAAGCCCAGTCCGCGCCGCAAATCACGCTCGAACCGGACCAGCTCGAGCGATTCGAGACATTCATGCGCGAGAAGATCACTTTGCGGGCGGTCGTCGAGGCCATCGAGGTCGACGACCACGTCATCCGCATTCACGGCTCGAAAACCAGCCTCGAACAGGCCGTCGTCGCCGGAGAACAAATCGGCAAGGCGCCGAGAGGGATTCGAACTTCCGTGAAATGCGCTGTTCAACTGTGAAGCGTAGCTTCATCACAACGCAAGACACCGCCCCGACGATCAGATCGGGGCGGTGATTGATTTATGTATGAAGTGGTTGCGGGGACAGGATTTGAACCTGTGACCTTCAGGTTATGAGCCTGACGAGCTACCGGGCTGCTCCACCCCGCG